>JAZQJO010000034.1:0-3617 GCA_045541695.1 Faecousia sp. | reverse complement strand
CCACACCGGCTGCACTGATGATTTCGTTTGCCTTATCAGAGGTTACGAAGTCGAAGAATTCCTGAGCAGTCTTGCTGAGTGCAACGCCCTCCTTGGTAACCAGGACAAAGGGACGCTGTACGGGGTAGCTGCCGTCCTTGATGGTAGCTTCGCTGGGCACCACACCGTTGACGCTGATGGCCTTCACGGTGTCCTTGACAGAGGACAGGGAGATATAGCCGATGGCGTTTGCGTTCTCTGCTACTGCGGTGAGCACTGCACCGTTGGAGGTCAGCTCCTGACGGTACTTGCAGGCATCCTCGGTATCGGTGATGGACTCGAAGCCGTCGCGGGTGCCGGAGTTTTCCTCACGGCCCATCAGAACGATCTCACTGTCGCTGCCACCAACATCCTTCCAGTTGGTGATCTCGCCGGTATAGATCTTTGCAATCTGCTCCAGGGTCAAATCTGTAACTGTATTATTGGGGTGAACAATGATTGCAATTCCGTCGATGGCCAGGATGGTTTCCTTCAGACCCTCAGCTTTCTCGCTGTCCTTCAGATAGCGGGAGGACAGGCCAATATCGCAGGTGCCGTCCTTCACTGCCTTGATTCCGGTACCGGAGCCGGTTCCGTTATATGTGACAGTTGTGCCGCTATTGTTGTTCATGAACGCCTCACCCAAAGCGAGCATGACCTTCTGCATGGAAGTGGATCCGTCAGTGGATACAGTTTTGTTTTCTTTTCCGCCGCAGGCAGTCAGAGTTGCGGCCAGCAGGAATACTGCCAAGAGAATGCTAATGTACTTTTTCATAATAAAGATCTCCTTTTCATTGTTTTTTGACTTCGGGTTACATCTCAATCATAGCAGGCTGTTGTAAAGTCCGAAATCACACCCGTGTAAAATCGATGTAAGATTATTAAACAGCCATTAACCCGTAGTATGCACCAAAATAACAGCCGTGGCATGTAATTCTCATGACCTAATTTTGAGTAACGGAAGACGGACCATCTCAGCGGTTAAAAGAAAAAAAGGGCGCGCTGCAAATCGCAGCGCGCCTTAAAGATTGGTATTAGATATTCAAAAGATCACTGTAAGCCTGCAGTGCACCGTCGGTCTCATGGGCCAGGACCTTCTTGGCCAGCACCTTACCCAACTGCACACCTTCCTGGTCAAAGCTATTTAAGTTCCATGCAAAGCCCTGGAACATAACCTTGTTCTCAAAGTGGGCAAGCAGAGCACCCACAGCCTCGGGGGTCAGCTGGTCGCCAATGATGATGCTGGAAGGACGGCCACCTTCAAAGTTCTTATTGCGGTTGGTATCTTCCTTGCCGCAGGCGAAGGCCATGATCTGTGCAACCACATTGGCGCACAGCTTCTGCTGGGAGGTAGATCCCTGGATCACCACATCGCTGCCCATCTGGCTCTTCCGGAAGCCGACAAACTGCAGCGGGATAATATCGGTTCCCTGGTGCAGCAGCTGATAGAATGAGTGCTGACCGTTAGTACCGGGCTCGCCGAAAATCACAGGGCCGGTGGCATAGTTTACAGGTTCGCCAAAGCGGTTGACGGACTTGCCGTTGGATTCCATGTCCAGCTGCTGCAGATGCGCCGGGAAGCGGCTCAGTGCCTGGGAGTAAGGCAAAACCGCTGTGCTGGGATAACCCAGGACATTGCGCTCGTAGATACCGATCAAGGCATCCAGCATAGCAGCATTGCTCCGCAGGTCGGTGCACTTTGCCAAAGCGTCTGCTTCGGCGGCACCAGCCAGGAAGCGGTCAAACACATCACAGCCAAAGGCCAGGGACAAAACGGCGCCACCGACGCCGGAACAGGAGGAGTAGCGGCCTCCGATGTAGTCATCCATAAAGAAAGCAGCCAGATAATCGTCGCTCTTTGCCAAGGGAGATGTCTCACTTGTGACAGCGATCATATGCTTGGAAGCATCCAGGCCGGCTTTCGTAAGAGCATCCTTCACAAAGGATTCGTTGGTCAGGGTCTCCAGGGTGGTGCCGGACTTGGACACCAGCACGAACAAGCTGCGGGCCACATCAATTCTGCTGAGAACTGCTGCGGCATCGTCGGGATCCACATTGCTGATGAATTCAGCCTTCATCTTCATGCAGCCGTTGACCTTTGCCCAGTTTTCCAGTGCCAGATAAATGGCTCTGGGGCCCAGGTCACTGCCACCAATACCGATCTGCACCACGGTGGTAAAGGTCTCGCCGGCTGCGTTGGTCAGCTCTCCGCTATGTACCTTCTTGACCAGCGCCTTAATCTTGTTCAGCTGATCCACATAGAATTCTCTCTTGTTAACACCATCAGCAATGACAGGATTACCCAACTGACCACGGCACAGATGGTGCAGCACCAGACGGTTTTCACCGGTGTTGATCACGGCGCCGTTATACAAAGCCTCAAACTTTTCCGCCAGCTGTGCTTCTTCGGCAAAAGCAGAAAGCTTCTCCAAAATGGCATCATCCACAGGTCTTGCGCCGAAGTTAAAGTACATACCGGCACCCATAGGCACCGTGTAGCTTTTTACGCGCTTGGCGCCGTTCTCACCGCGCATTTCTTGCGCCAGGTTCACCTTCTTGGTCTCCTGCAAAGCCTGATAGGAGGCCAGAGTGTCCATGTTATTCCAATTAATCATTCTATAACAACACCTTTCGATATTTATGAATTACGGATTCATCTGCCGCACCATTAAGTGCTACTCTTTTTTCTTCGGGATTTGGCGGGCTTTTCCTTTACTTCCCTCAGCACAATGGCTGTTCTTGCGGGAATGTAAAGCTCTGCATACCGCACACCGTCAAATTCCTTTACAGGGTAAGTCATGTGCGCAACCTGGCTGAATCCACCGTACTTTTCATCGTCGCTGGAAAATTTAACCACCAGCTCCTTGGTATCCGGGTAGACGGGGATCAGAATGTGCTCCAAAGAGTTGGAGGAGTGGAAGTTGAAGACGAAGAACAGATCGCAGCGGGCAAAGCACAGCATTTGCTCCGGTGCTTTCATCAGCATTAAGTTTGCCATTCCCTGGCGAAAGATCTTATGCCGCTTGCACAGGTGGACCATGTCGTAGTCAAAGTCATTCAGCCACTGATATTTCAGCAGCCCGTTATCCTTTAAGCTCCACTGTCTGCGGCAGTAGTGGAAGCTCCAACCGTTACCCTCCCGGGGGAAGTCAATCCACTCGGGATGACCAAATTCATTACCCATGAAATTGAGGTAAGCTTCACCGCCTCCGGCCAGAGTAAACAGGCGGATCATCTTATGCAAAGCGATCGCCCGATCGATGATGGGATTGTGGGTGGTCTTCTCCATATCGGTGTACATATTGGCATCTGCCAGACGGAAGATCATGGTCTTGTCACCAACAAGTGCCTGGTCATGGCTTTCTACATAAGCCACAGAGTTCTCACCGGGACGGCGCAGACACATATCTCCCCACATCTTATTGATGTCCCAGAACTCATCCTGGGTCTTTGTAGCTTTGATCCACATGTCAGGAAGTCCCATAGCCAGGCGGTAATCAAAGCCGATGCCGCCATCTTCGATAGGCAGGCACATGCCGGGCATACCGGACATATCTTCCGCGATGGTGATGGCATTGGGCTTTACCTGCCGGATCAGT
>JAZQJO010000033.1:0-29839 GCA_045541695.1 Faecousia sp. | reverse complement strand
GGCGAGATGAAGAAGGGTATGTTCTCCATGATGAACTACTACCTGCCCCTGAACGGCATGGCTTCCATGCACTGCTCCGCCAACACCGATATGAACGGCGAGAACACCGCTCTGTTCTTCGGCCTGTCCGGCACCGGCAAGACCACCCTGTCCACCGACCCCAAGAGACTGCTGATCGGCGACGACGAGCACGGCTGGGACGACAACGGTGTCTTCAACTTTGAGGGCGGCTGCTACGCTAAGGTCATCAACCTGGATCCCGAGTCCGAGCCCGACATCTACAACGCTATCAAGCGCAACGCTCTGCTGGAGAACGTTACCGTTGACGAAAACGGCAAGTGTGACTTTGCTGACGGTTCCGTCACTGAGAACACCCGTGTTTCCTACCCCATCAACCACATCGAGAAGATCGTCCGCCCCGTGTCCGCAGGTCCTGACGCTCAGAACGTCATTTTCCTGTCCGCTGACGCATTCGGCGTTCTGCCTCCCGTTTCCATCCTGACCCCCGAGCAGACTCAGTACTACTTCCTCTCCGGTTTCACCTCCAAGCTGGCTGGTACCGAGCGTGGTATTACCGAGCCCACTCCCACCTTCTCCGCCTGCTTCGGCCAGGCATTCCTGGAGCTGCACCCCACCAAGTACGGCGAGGAGCTGGTCAAGAAGATGCAGAAGTCCGGCGCAAAGGCTTATCTGGTCAACACCGGCTGGAACGGCACCGGCAAGCGTATCTCCATCAAGGATACCCGTGGCATCATCGACGCCATTCTGGATGGCTCTATCCTGAAGGCGGAGACCAAGACCATTCCTTACTTCAATTTCGAAGTTCCCACCGCTCTGCCCGGCGTGGATACCAATATCCTCGACCCCAGAAATACTTATGCGGATGCTTCCGTCTGGGAAGAGAAAGCAAAGGATCTGGCTGAGCGCTTCGTCAAGAACTTTGTTAAGTACACCGGCAACGATGCCGGCAAGGCTCTGGTTGAGGCCGGTCCCCAGCTGTAAGCAAAACATAAAAAGGAGAGGCTTTTGCCTCTCCTTTTTTAATGGAGAATTGACAATGGAGAATGGAGAATTATTGTGTCGGCTACACCGATGCAAAGGTTTCCTCTTGAGAGGAAGCCTTACAACAAGCTGTCATTCCGAGCCAGTGACCGACGTCACTGGCGTGGGAATCCCCTCCTGCGATGCTGCCGCAGGCTCGGCGATGGGGATCGCCACACCAGTCTGCGGACTGGTTCGCGATGACAACCGTATATTTCGCCACAGGCGCAGCGGGCGATTCATGAATCGCCCCTACATTTCAATCGTTTTGCGAAGCAAAACACCATAATTCTCTATTTTCAATTCTCCATTCTCAATTCCGTTGCGTTGGGGTTGCAATTTGGTGGCAGAGTGCTATAATGGGGTGGAGTTTGACGGTTCGGAGGTTGGTATCGTGAAAAAGTTTATCCGTCAAAATTATCATTGGATCATTGCGGCATTGGCGTTTTTTGAGATCATCGTCTTTGGCGGTCTGAGCAACAGCGTCAATGTTTATATTATTCCCGTTACCGAAAGCCTGGGTGTTACCCGGGGCAGCTACTCCCTGGCGGTGATGCCTTACATCATTGCCTGCGTTATTTCCAACATGTGCTCCGGCGTGCTTTTGCAGCGCTTTGGCTACAAAAAGACGGTTCTGGCAGGCCTTGCCGCCACCGCCATTGCCCATGTGCTGATGCCCCTTTCCCAAAATCTGCTCCTGTACGGTGCGGTTCGCATTCTTTTCGGCTTCGGCTACGGTGTTTGCTTTACCGCCGGCGCGGTGAAGCTTATCAAGGACTGGTTTTTGCGGCACCAGGGTCTGGTGTGCGGCGTGGTGACCATGGCCTCCGGCCTGGGCGGCAGCATTATGACCATGGTCCTTACCGGTCTTGTGGAAGGTTTGGGCTGGAAAACCGCCATGTTCATTTCCGCTGGTATGGTGGCAGTGACCATGCTGACTTTTGTTTTTATTAAAAATCGGCCCGAGGAGAAAGGTCTGCGCCCTTACGGCTACGGCCAGGCGCCGGAAAAGGTGAAAAAGGTAGATAGCGCCCGGTTCTGGGAGGGCCTTCCCATGAAGACGCTGCTGCGAAAGCCGGTGTTTTATTTCGCCTGCTTCTGCGTGTTTGCTTCCTGCGCCTGTATGTATGTTACCAGCCAGATGCTGATCCCGTTTTTGCAGGACGAGGGCTTCGGCGCTGCGGAAGCGGCGGGGATCCAGGGCATGTTTTTGCTGTGCATCGGCGTGTACAAGATCTTCTGCGGCGCACTTTGCGACAAGCTCAGCGCAAAATATGTGGCTGTGGGCTGTTTGGCAGGCTCGGTGATCGGTCAGCTTTTGCTGTGCGTGGGCGGCGGCTCGTGGATGTATTATCTGGGTACGGTGGTGTTTGCCACAGGCCTGTGCATGACTTCGGTGATGCTGCCGCTTTTGGCTATGCCCCTTTTCGGACAGCAGGCAAGCTTGAATGTGGGCGGTATTTTCCTGGCCATGGCGTCGCTGGGCAATCTGGTGGCCCAGCCGGTGGCCAATGTGCTGTTTGACCGGTTCGGCAGCTACGTGCCGGTGTATCTGGGCGCAGCGGCGCTGCATGCTGTGGTGATCGGTTGCTTTTTCTGGGTGTTTGGCCTTGCTCGGCGGCTTGAAAAACGGACGGCAGCAGTAAAGGCTTCCCCCGAGGGGAAGCTGTCATAAAAACCATGTGGTTTTTATGACTGAAGAGGAATACGGGCGGAAACCTGCAGTACGGTACGCAGAAACAGGCATTTTCCTGTGCTTCGGTTCTCGCCATTCCTCTCCCGGTTTTTGCAAGGCAAAAACCACCCTCCCCCCGGGGGAGGGTATTTTTTGCGCCTGCGGCGCAGCGGGCGATTCGTGAATCGCCCCTACGATGAATTTTGTAGGGATCGGCGTCCTCGACGGTCCTTTTGTCAAGGCTGCTTCGCAGACGGACTGTCCGGAGGTCAGCCCCTACATTTCAATCGTTTTGCGAAGCAAAACACCATAATTCTCAATTCTCCATTATCCATTCTCAATTAAAAAAGGAGAGGTCGAAGACCTCCCCTTTTTTTGTTATCTCACGTACTCAATGACCACACGGCGGTTGGGTTCGGTGCCGGTGGAATGGGTGGTGACGTTTTCCATATCCTGCAATGCGGCGTGGATCACATGACGCTCATAGGCGTTCATAGGCTCCAAAGCGCAGCGGCGGCGATTCTTCAGCACCTGCTGCGCCTTCTTGTGGGCATAGCGGTTCAGGCTGTCTTCCCGCTTGCGGCGGTAATCCTCGGCGTCTACGCTGATGCGGATGCGGCCCTCCACGCCACGGTTGACGGTGTAGTTGGCCAGATGCTGCAGGGCATCCAGGGTATCGCCCCGGCGGCCGATCAGGTAACCCAGATCGCTGCCTTCCAGCTCGACACGGTAGGTGTTGCCCTCGCCCTTGACTGCGTGGGGGACAGCGTCGGAGCCCATGTGCTCCAGCAGGCCCTTCAGGAACTTTTCGATCTGCTCCTCCACGCTGCCTTCGACAGCGGGAGCATAGACCTTAGGTTCTTTCACGGGCTCGGGTTTTTTCTCGGCCTTGGGCTTTTCTACCTTGGGGGCAGCCTTGGGCGTCTCCTGTTTGGGAGCGGGCTTGGGCTGCACAGGCTTTTCTTCCTTCACCGGCTCGGGCTTTCTGGGAGCAGGCTTCTTGCGGGAAGCGGAGCTCAGGGCAACCTTGGGAGCGGGATCCGGGGCGTCATAGGTCACTTCCACCTTGGCGGGCTGTGCGCCCAGACCCAAAAAGCCGGGCTTTGCCTGGGAAATCACCTGAACGGAAACGCTGTCCCGGTCCAGACCCAGCTGGGTCAGGGCAGCTTCAATGGCAAGGTCAATGGTCTTGCCGGTGGTTACAAGGGTTTTTTCCATGATTTATTCCTCCGTGGGCTCGCTGCTGTAACGGTTGGGGTCGTATGCCCGGCCCTTACAGAAGGGGCGCTCCGGGATACCGGACAGAGCTTCCGGCTTTGCCGGCTCTTCCTCAACGATGCCCCGCTTTGCGTCGTATTCCTTTTTGGCAGCGGCTTTCGCAGCTTCTTCTTCCTGCTGCTGCTTCTTCTGCAATTTTTTCTTACTGGTGTTTGCGGTGATGCCCTCAGGGTTGGCAGCCCGCTTTTCAGCACGGATGCGCTCCTTTTCGGCTTCCAGGGCTTCTTCCGCCATGTATTTCTTCAGACGTTCGGCGTCCTCGGCTTCATAGACCTTGCGATACTTCTTGGTGAGGATAATGTCTTCCACCATTCTCACAAGGCCGCCCACTAGCCAGTAAAGGCTCAGAGCGACGGGAACGGTCAGACCGATCCACAGGGAGAAGATGGGCATGATCCACATCATCATCTTGGAGGACTGGTTTGCTTGAGATTTCTTGGCGGTCTCGTCGTCATAAACACCCTTTTCGTTGGTGATGACGGAGTTGTTCATCCTCTGGGAGATCTGCATCTGCAGGATCTGCTGACCGGCAGAAAGCAGCGGGATCAGCAGCTGGCCGATCAGGTTCCAGCTGGCCTTGTCCCAGGAGAAGATGTTGATATTGGGCACAGCGCCCAGGTCGATGCCCAGGAAGGTGAAGTTCAGACCCTGCAGCGTCCGCTGGGAAACGGCGATACCGGCTTCTTTAATGCCGGCGGCAAGCTCGCTCAGATGGGGCGCAGCGATCAGCTGAGAATAGTACTCATTGCCGGAGTTGAACAGGTCGGGCAGTGCGGTTTTGACAAATTCCACGAGAGCGGTTGCGGTTTCCGCAGTTTCGTGGAGCATATACACGATGGGCTGCCGGACTACCTGGTACAGGGGCAGCAGGATCAGCAGAGGCAGCAGACTCCACAGACAGCCGCCGCAACCCATGGTTGCGCCTTCCTGCTGCTGCAGCTCACGAATGGCTTCGTTCTGCTTTTGCTGGTCATCGGCATATTTGCGCTGGATCTCCTGGATCTTGGGCTGCAAACGGGACATTTTCATGGTGCTCTTCTTGCTCATGGCGGACATAGGCGCCATGACCAGCTGCACGATCACAGCAAAGAAGATCAGCGCAAGACCGTAATTGTCCGTAAATTGATACAGCCAATCCAGCAGGTAGCCAAAGGGGACAGTAATGATCTTATCCAATAGTCATTCTCCTTTGAAAATCAGGGTACGGGGTCGTACCAATCACCCTTATAAAAGGGATTGCAGCGGCACAGCCGTTTAACGGCAAGCCAGCCGCCTTTGAAAGCCCCGTATTTGTGGATAGCTTCGTACGCATAGGCAGAGCAGGTGGGTCGGAAGCGACAAGAGGGTGGGGTGTTGGGAGAGATTGATCGCTGATACAGACGGATCAGCCAAAGCAGCAGCTTTTTCATAGCTCGGTCTCCTTCAGAAGACCCTGCTTTTTGGCAAGCTGCAAAAAAGCACGCTCCAGCGTCTGAAAATCGGCGGCGATGGCTCTGGTCCGGGCGACGATGACAATGTCCCAGCCCGCATCAAAAAGCGCCTCATTGAGCCGGTAGAGCTCACGGATACGGCGGCGCACCCGGTTTCGAATGTGGGCCTTGCCCAGCTTTTTACTGACGGTAATGCCAACACGGTTGGTATTCGTCCGGTTTTGCCGGGCGTAAAGCACCAGATAACCGTTGGCTTGTCCCGATGTGCGATACAGCCGCTGAAATATGTGATTGAGTTTCAGAGAACTGGAAAATCTCATATCATTTCTCCCAGGGAACACACAGATACCATCGCAGATCCGTTATTCCGGCGATCGGCTGGATCAAGAGGGTATCCATAATAAAAAGGGGGCGGGGCGAAATGTGGATTCGCCCCGCTTAGTCTCCCATTTGTCGCATTAAGCGATATCCTGCTTAGACTGCGTGGCGCAGCTGCGATCAGGCGGACAGGATCTTACGACCCTTTGCACGGCGGCGGGCAAGAACCTTGCGGCCGTTAGAAGTAGCCATTCTCTGGCGGAAACCGTGGACCTTGGAACGGTGACGACGGCTGGGCTGATAGGTACGCTTCATTTCGGATACACCTCCTAATATACACAATTATGCTCGACAGTCTTTTGACCGCAGCAACTCATAATTTTTGACCATAATTGGTCATGCTAAGGTATTATAGCCGAAAATTGCAAGAAGGTCAACACTTTTTTTAGGAAAAGGAGATTTTTGAGAGCCTGGACGGGCGAATCGTGATTCGCCCCTACGAAAAATGCAGCAAGCCACCGAAAAGTATGTCATTCCGAGGTCGCATTAGCGACCGTGGGAATCTCCCGGTAGGGTGTATCGTTCATCGATAATCGGCTGGCGATGCCACACTGTACCGGGAGATTGCCACGTCTCCGCCGAAGACGGCTCCTCGCAATGACATACTATTTTGATGGTGCGGCTTAGCGGGCGAATTGTGATTCGCCCCTACATTTTAAATCGTCGGCATAGCCGACACGATAATTCTCCATTCTCCATTTTCCATTCTCCATTAAAAAAGAGAGGCAAAAGCCTCTCTTTTTTATTCCTGTTCCTGCGCTCTCTTTTTCATCAGTTCCCGCATACGGATGCCGTGATCCAGCTCCCGCTTGCGGATGCGAAGGCTCTTGGGTGTACACTCCAGAAGCTCATCGTCTGCCAGAAATTCCAGACATTGCTCCAAAGAGAAGATCCGGGGGGTGATCAGCCGGATGGCATCGTCAGAGCCGGAGGCACGCATATTGGTCAGCTGCTTGCGCTTACAGACGTTGACGGTCATATCCTCGTTGCGGCTGCAGATTCCTACCACCATACCGGCATAGACCGGTGTGCCGGGTCCGATGAACAGTGCGCCTCGCTCCTGCGCTGCGCCCAGACCGTAGGCCACAGCTTCGCCGCTTTCAAATGCGATCAAAGAGCCGGTGAGCCGGCGCTCCACGCTGCCTTTCATAGGCGCGTAGGAGTCCAGAACGCTGGACATAATGCCCTCGCCACGGGTGTCGGTCAAAAATTCGTTCCGATAGCCGAAAAGACCACGGGAGGAAACTAAGAATTCCAGACGGTAGCGGCTGCCCATGGGAGTCATGGACAGCAGATCGCCCTTGCGCTTGCCCATTTTTTCGATGACAGCGCCCATGCACTCTTCCGGTACATCGGCAACCATCCGCTCGATAGGCTCGCAGATCTTGCCGTCAATTTCTTTGGTCAGCACACGGGGCGTGGAAACGGAGAACTCAAAGCCTTCCCGGCGCATGGTCTCCATGAGGATGGACAGGTGCATTTCGCCACGGCCTGCCACGTTGAAGGCGTCGGTACCCTGCTCGGTGACATGGAGGGAAACGTCCTTGAGAAGCTCCTTTTCCAGACGGTCACGGAGATTCCGGGAGGTGACAAACTTGCCCTCCTTGCCGGCAAAGGGAGAATCGTTGACGGCAAAGGTCATTTCGATGGTGGGGTCGGAGATCTTCACAAAGGGCAGGGGCTCGATGGTATCGGTGGCGCACAGGGTGCGGCCGATGGTGATGTCCGCCATGCCGGAAAGGGCGACGATCTCGCCGGCGGAGGCCTCCTGGATGGGAGTCTTGCCCAGGCCGTCGTAGGCATACAGGGCAACGACCTTGCCCTTTTGCTTCACGTTGGGGTCGTGGTAATCGCAGATCATCACTTCCTGATTGACCTTGATGCTGCCACGCTCGATACGACCCACAGCGATCCGGCCCACATAATCATTATAATCAATGGAGCTGACCAGCATCTGTAGCGGGGCATCTGCATCGCCGGCGGGAGGATCGATATAATTGACGATGGTATCGAAAAGGGGCGTCAGATCCTTGCCTGCTTCGTCCGGACCGTAGCTGGCAGTGCCCTGGCGGCCGGAGCAGAAAACGGTGGGGGAATTGAACTGGTCGTCGGTGGCGTTCAGATCCAGCAGCAGCTCCAAAACCTCGTCCATGACCTCATGGATACGGGCATCGGGCTTGTCCACCTTGTTCACAGCAACGATGACCTTGTGACCCAGCTCCAGCGCCTTTTGCAGCACGAAACGGGTCTGGGGCATGGGGCCTTCGGCGGCGTCCACCAGCAGAATAACACCGTTGACCATCTTTAGGATACGCTCCACCTCGCCGCCAAAGTCGGCGTGGCCGGGGGTGTCCACGATGTTGATCTTGGTGCCTTTATAATTGACGGCTGTGTTTTTGGCGAGAATGGTGATGCCACGCTCCCGTTCCAAATCGCCGGAGTCCATGACCCGGTCCACAGTTGCCTGATTTTCACGGTAAATACCGCCCTGCTTCAGCATTTCGTCCACAAGGGTGGTTTTGCCGTGGTCGACATGGGCGATGATGGCAATATTGCGGATATTTTCCTGAGATGCCATAAAAATGCTCCTTTGCAGTCAAATAAAACTCTTTCCAACCAAAAAATATAACACAGTTTGGCAGGAAATGCAAGATGGAAGATACAAGATACAAGATACGAGATACAAGATATTGCTTTTTGATAGTGCGGAAAACTTGGCCCCCTCTTAGAGGGGGCTGGATTTTTGCGGAGCAAAAAGACTGGGGGCGTGTTCTGCCATAAGAAGCACACGCTCCCTGGCTTCGCATGCGCTCAGCCACCCCTCTCAGGCACGCCGTTGGCGTGCCAGCTCTCCCAGCGGGAGAGCCAAGAATTGCGCCTGAGGCGCAGGGAAACGCAGGGCGGAACGAAAGTTTACATAAAATTTTAGAAAGGGTGAAAATCGGGGTGCCGGTAAACATAAGTTTTCCACACTATCCACAGCTTTCTCCACAGGAAAAGCCGGAAAAACCCCTGCAAACCGGGGTTTGCAGGGGCATAAGGCAGGATTTTCCACAATTTTCGGCGGTAACCGAACAAAGCTTGTTCGGTTTACAGAACAACATTCAAAACAGTAGCTGTGCAGAGAACACACGTCCGTGATCGGCGGCGTTTCTGGCGGCATCGATCCGCAGAGCGCCGTCGGGCTGAACGTCCCAACAAATCTGCAGATCGTCCCCCTCCCGGGCCTCGCTCAGGTAGCAAACGGTGAATTCCTTTACCGGATGCGCCTTGTGGAATTCGGCGGGAAGAAGGTCGCCGATCCAATCCAAGTAACGGCAGTTATTCATGTGGCCGTTCCGGTCCAGATCCGTAAAGCAGACCTGCCGGGCCCGGCTGTTGGACAGCGCCTTGGGCACAAGGGAGCCGGGAGCAGCCAGTTCGCTGCCCCGGAGCAGACCGTCCACATCCACGCCGCTTTTGCCGGGAAGAAGCATGTTCCGGCTGTCCAGATCCATCAGCACCCAAAGGCTGATAGAACGGAAAAGCTCATTTCCACGGGCGTCGTAAGCCACGGTGGAACGGGGATAAGCCACCCGGGTGGTGGGCATGGGCCAGGTCTCCACGGTGACGGTCTCCCCACGCAGGGGCATCCGGGTGATCTGCACCCGATGGCGGATCACCGCCCAGAACAGGCGGCGCTTTGCCAGGGTATCATAGTCCAGGGACAGGAGGTTACAATGCTGGCCGGCAATGTCCTGGGCGAAAAACAGCACCATGGAAGGCTTCAGCCGACCGAAGCAGTCCACATCACAGTCCTTGATGGCGTATGTTTGACGGTAGATCGGTTCCATAAATACCCCTTTCAATTACTGGCTGTCAGGGTGAGGGTGCAGGTATATTCCTTGCCGGAACGGTAGAACACCACTTCCAGCTTGTCGCCCGGCTGATGGGACAGCAGAATGGTGTCCAATGTCTGCGTATCGGGAATGGGCGTGCCGTCAATGCGCAGCAAAATGTCGCCGTCTGTCACGCCGCAGCGATCTGCACTGCTGCCGGGGCTGACCTGCTCCACCAAAATACCTGCAGGATGCTGATAAAAACGCTGGTGCAGGTCGGAAACGGTCTGGCCGGTGAAGCCGGGGTCCGGTCTGCCGGGAGTGCAGGTTTCGTCCGGCTCCTTATGGGCGGTGAGGAACGAGGAATTGGGGCTTGGCTGATTTGCAAACAGGCGGATGTTCAGAATGCTCAGCGCCCGGGTGAAACCCCCTAAAAATATGACGGTGACCAACAGCACCGCAATGATGCCGCCCCGTTTTTTCGGTGGGTTGGTAGAGCCGGTCTGGAAAGAATCCTGGAAATGTTCGTTGTGTTCCATAATTGGCCTTTCGGGAAGAGAGAATAGAAGATACGAGATACGAGATACAAGATACGAGATATGCACCTGTGTAGGGACCGTGGTGCTGCGCGCAGCGCATCCGAATCTAAATGATTGCCGGGGGCAATCATACCATGATTTTTGTCCACGACGGTCCTTTTTGTCAATGCTGCTTCGCAGACGGACTGTCCGGAGGCCAGTCCCTACAATATAACTTGCCGGTGCGGCCGGCACAATCATTGACAATTCTCAATTCACCAGCGGGAGGGTGAAGGTGAAGGTGGTCTTACCATCACGGCTGGTGACGGAAATGTTTTCCCCGTGGGAATTGACGATGGTTTTGACGATATAAAGTCCCAGACCCCAGCTGTCCCGGTTATGGGAACGGCTTTTATCGATCTTGTGGAAGCGGTCAAAAACAAGAGGAAGCTCCTCGGCAGGAATGGTCTCGCCGTCGTTACAGACAGAAACATAGGCTTTGTTGCCGCCCTCACGGACCGAAAGGGTCAGCGTGCCGCCTTCGGGACAGAATTTCACAGCATTGTCTATCAGGTTATAGATCACCTGGGTGATGGCGTCCTGAATGGCGCTGGTATAGACAGGGTGCTCCGGCATATCCACCTGCACCTGCAGTTGTTTGGCCAGGATCTTCTGCTCGAAATTGATCAGCGTTTGACCAGCCAGCTCCGACAGATCAAAGCGGGTCTTCTGCTCTTCGGGGATGCCGGGATGGTCCTGCAGCCGGGAAATATCCAGCATGCTGCGCACCAGGCGGTTTAAGCGCTTGGTTTCATCGGAGACGATTTGCAGATACTGCCGGCTTTTTTCCGGCGGGATGGTGCCGTCCAGAATGCCGTCCACATAGCCGGAAATGGTGGTCATGGGAGTTTTCAGTTCGTGGGAAATGTTGGCCACGAATTCCTGCCGCTGGTACTCACTTTTTTGCAGGGAGGAGGCCATGTTGTTAAAGGCCAGCGCCAGCTCCTCCACTTCCTCGGAGTTTCTGCCGTCGGTGTTGATCCGGGCGGTCATTTCCCCGTGGGCAAAGGCGTTGGCTGCCTGAGCCATGGCCCGCAGAGGCTTGCTTTGCCGCTGCAGGAAAAAGGTCAGTACCGCAATGGCTACGAAAATCACCAGCACGGAAACAAAAATAAAGATCTCAGTGATCCGGTCCAGCACGGCGGTGGAATCCTTCACCGGGGTGGAGACCATGACGATACCCAGCCGGGCGCCGTTTTCGCCCAAAATGGGCACGGAGACCACATAGCGGTTATCCGTATATAGTCCGTCCACGCTGCCGGTATTTGCGGCGTAGCCGGACTGGAATACCCGCTCCACATACTGCCGGCTGACGGTCATTCCCTGGTGGGAGCAGCCGAAAGGCTCGTTGGAACAAAGCAGCAGGTTGCCGTCGGCATCGCAGATCACGGCATCCGCATCGGAAACGGCGGCGGAAACGCTAAGAGCGATGGTAAAATCCCGGTTACTCATGGAGCGGTCGGCATAGTAAGTCTGTACCGTCTGGGCAAGCACGTTTGCGTCCGCTTTCAGATCCGAGATGGTCTTGTTCACCAGAAAGCTTCGCACCAGCAGCTGAAAGGAAATGCCCAGCAGCAGCAAGGTGACCAGAAGCAATATGGCGATGGTGACAAAGCCACGTCCGAATGTGGTCTTCATTGGGTGATTACCTCAAATTTGTAGCCTACGCCCCAGACGGTCTTCAGGCACCAGCTTTCGGATATGCCCTCCAGCTTTTCACGCAGACGCTTCACGTGGACGTCTACGGTGCGGCTGTCGCCGAAATAGTCGAAGCCCCAAACCTCGTCCAGAAGCTGATTGCGGGTATAGACCCGGTTGGGAGAGGAGGCCAGATAGAAAAGCAGCTCCATCTCCTTGGGCGGTGTGTCTACCTTTTTGCCGTCTACCGTCAGCTCGAAAGCGTCCATGTCGATGGTGAGCTTGTCGAAAACAAGGCGGCGGGATTTTGTCTCGGAAGCGGCGGAATTGCTGCGGCGCAGCACCGCTTCGATCCGGGCCAGCACCTCTTTCATTTCGAAGGGCTTGGTGATATAATCATCGGCGCCGCTGCGCAGACCGGCCACCTTGTCGTTTGTTTCACTTTTGGCGGTGAGCATGATAATGGGCGTCTGGCTTTCGCCACGGATGGCCTTGCATACGCCCCAGCCGTCCATCACCGGCATCATCACGTCCAGAAGCACCAGATCCGGCTTAATGGCACGGAACTTGGCAAGTCCCTGGCCGCCGTCGGCGGCAACGGTGACGGCATAGCCTTCCTTTTCCAGATACATTTGCAGAAGCTCGGCAATGTTGCGGTCGTCTTCCACGATCAAAACAGAAACAGCCATGGTTTTACCTCCTGAAAAAGTAGTTCCTTTTTCTATTATTATAGATGTTTTTTGCCGTTTGTCATGAACTTTTTTTAAAGAGTTGCGGCAAGACAAGTTTTCCTTGCAAATCACATGGGCTTGGGGTATGATGGGAGCAGTAGAACAAAGGTTTGGCCCCCTCGTTTTGAGGGGGCTGCCGAGTGAAAGCGAGGCTGGGGGAGTTAACTCCCTCCGTCTGCCCCTCACGGGGCAGCCACCTCCCTCATAACGAGGGAGGCAAGCTGCTGCGAAATAAGGAAAGGTTGGTTTTATGCTGGAGTTTTTGAAAGCCGTACTGTTCGGCATTGTGGAGGGCATTACCGAATGGCTGCCCGTTTCTTCCACCGGTCATATTATTTTGCTGGAGGCCATTTGGCCGCCGGATATTTCCCTGGCATTTTACGAATTTTTTGAGATCGTGGTGCAGCTGGCGGCGATCCTGGCGGTGGTCGTGGTGTTTTTCCACAAGCTCAATCCCTTTGCGCCCAGAAAGACTGCGCAGCAGAAGAAAAGCACTTGGGGCATCTGGTTCAAGGTGGTCGTTGCGGTGCTGCCCTCTGCGGTGATCGGCCTGCTCGTCGATGGCCCGCTGGATGATTTTCTGGCAAGCGTTCCGGTTATGCAGACCACGCTGAAGGTGGTCGTGGTGGCGGTGGCGCTGATCGCCTACGGCATCGTGTTTATTCTGCTGGAGCGCAAGACAGACAGAGCGTTTCGCATCAACGATGTGGAGCAGATCGACTATAAGACCGCTCTGTTTATCGGTGCGTTCCAGTGCCTGAGCATCATTCCCGGCACTTCCCGCTCCGGCGCCACCATTCTGGGCGCCATTGCGCTGGGCGTTGCTCGTCCTGCGGGCGCGGAATTCTCATTCTTCCTTGCGATCCCCACCATGCTGGGCGCGGGCCTTTTGAAGCTTTTGCTGTTTTTGAAGGATGGCGTACAGATGACCGGCACAGAGGTCATGTTCCTCATCGTGGGCTGCACCGTGGCATTTGTGGTGAGCCTTTTGGTGATCAAGGCGCTGATGGAATATGTGCGCAAGCGCTCCTTTGCGGTGTTCGGCGTGTACCGGATCGTGCTGGGCGCTGTGGTGCTGGGATATTTTGCGATCAAGGCGCTGGTTTAATAAGCCTCCCTCGCCTAGAGGGAGGGGGACCGCGTAAGCGGTGGAGGGATACTTCGCCAGCAGGGCGATATGCCGCTTTGCGGCATAAATATCCCCCAGTCACCACCTTGCTGTGGCGACAGCCCCCTTTAGGCAAGGGGGCCGTTGGAATACGGACGGAGAAACTATGAAAACAAGAAAGATTTTTTATGAAGACCCCATGTGCGGGGAATTTACAGCCCGGGTGCTGCGCTGTGAGAAAGGGGAAAATGGGTATCGGGTGGTGCTGGATGCCACCGCATTTTACCCCGAAGGCGGCGGCCAGGCTGCCGATGTGGGAACACTCGGCGGCGTAAAGGTGCTGGACACCCGGGAAATGGGTGATCAGATCGTTCATTGCTGTGTGGGCCCTCTGCAGGAGGGAAGCACCGTTGCCGGTAAGGTGGACTGGGAGCATCGGTTTGATCTCATGCAGCAGCACACCGGCGAACATATCCTTTCGGGGCTGCTTCACAAATATCTGGGTCTGCACAATGTGGGTTTCCACATGGGCGCAGAGCTGGTGGAGGTGGATTTTGACGGCCCGGTCACCCAGGAAATGCTCCAAAAGATCGAGCAGGAAGCAAACGGAGCGGTTTGGGCGGATCTGCCGGTAAAGTGCTGGGTGCCGTCGCCGGAGGAGCTGAAAAAGGTGGCGTATCGGTCAAAACGGGAGCTTCCCTGGCCGGTGCGGATCGTGGAAATTCCCGGCTTCGACACCTGTGCGTGCTGCGGCGTGCATGTGAAAACTACCGGCTGCGTTGGGCTGATCAAGATATTGTCCTGCACCAAGTTCCATCAGGGCGTGCGGCTGGAAATGGTCTGCGGCGGTCGGGCGTACCGGTATTTGGCCCGGATTTTCGAGGAAAACCGGCTGGTTTCTCAGGCGTTTTCCGCAAAGCTGCTGGAAACCGGCGCTGCGGCGCAGAAGGTCAAGGAGCAGCTGGCGGCAGAAAAATTCCGTGCCGCCGGTCTGGAAAAACAGATATTCGCCTATGTGGCAGAAAGTTATGTAAACCAAGAAAATGTGGTGCATTTTGCTGACGGGCTGAATCCTGCGGGCGTGCGGGAGCTGGCGGAGCGGATCGCCAGTGCGGTCAGCGGCTATGCGGCGGTGTTTTCCGGCACGGACGACAGCGGCTACAGCTACTGTCTGGCATCCCGGGAAAGCGATCTGCGGGAGATGAACCGGGCGCTGACCCAGACGCTTGACGGCCGTGGCGGCGGCAAGCCGCAATTCCAGCAGGGCAGCGTGAAAGCAAGCCGCAAGCAGATTCAAGGCTTTTTTGGTTAAGATACAAGATACAAGATACGAGATACAAGATATTCTTGCGCCGGTTGGTGCGGCGGGCGATTCGTGAATCGCCCCTACATTTTTATATCGTCGGCAAAGCCGACACAATAATTCTCCATTCTCAATTTTCCATTAAAAAAAGAGAGGGCATTGCCCTCTCTTTTTTAGCTTGCTTTTTCTGTGATGGTGGGGATCCGGTCGATGAAAACGGCGGCGATGGCAGTGAAGATCATTTCGGGGATCATGAACATGCCGTTATACACAATGGAATAGACCCAGCTCAGCAGGGTGGGATTCAAAGAAGCCACCAACTGTGCGCCCCATGCAGGGAAGCCGTCCTGTGTGAAGTACCACTCGGCGTAGCTGTTAAACAGAATGTAGCCGGAGAGAATGTGGCACAGATACCGTGCGCCCAGGGCCACCAGACTGCCGCACATCAGGCTCATGCCTTTGTTTTGGATGCGGTTGCGGAAAATGCCGCCCAGACCCAGCATGGTGAAGGCCAGCACATAGTCCAGCAGGCACATGAGAATGGCGTTGCCGATCATGGCGCCGTCACCGAAATAGCCGGGAAGAAATGCGGCGGACACAGTTTTCATACCGATGGCCATCTCAATGAGGGCATAGGCAAAGGATGCCACAAAGCCCCATTTTATGCCGTGACGGTAAGAGATGAGGACGACGGGGAGCATGCTGACGATGGTGATCTGTCCGCCGAAGGGCTGCTCGGGAATGAACAGCTTTGCCACCAGCTCCAGCACTACAGCCAGAGCCAGAAGCATTGCGCTCTCTGTGAGACGCTTGGTTTTTGTTTGCATTTGGGAAACCTCCGAAAATAAAAGTATCGCATTGCAAGCCGTCCAGGTGCAATGCGACACGAAGGTCTCATATATGCATCTTTCCCTACGACGGTACTGACCGTATCAGGTTCACGGGTCTGGGCTGCTAGCCCACTCTCAGCCGGTGCATCCGGCTCCCCGAAGACTTTTTGTTTTGCGATCTGGGGATATTATAGCAGATCTTGGGAAAATGTCAAGGAAAGATACAAGTTACAAGATACGAGATACAAGATATTCCTGCGCCGGTTGGTGCGGCGGGCGATTCGTGAATCGCCCCTACATTTTTATATCGTCGGCGAAGCCGACACCTTAATTCTCCATTCACCATTTTCCATTCTCCATTAAAAAAGACCGGCGGTGCCGGTCTTTTTATGAAGTTGCGGTTTTATTCCTTAACGCCCTCTACGATGCCGTTTGCCAGACCCACAAGACCCTGCATTTCGCTGGGAATGATGATCTTGGTGGCCTTGCCATCGGCGATCTTCTGCATGGCTTCGATAGACTTGAGCTTGATGACCTGCTCGTTGGGTGCTTTTTCGTTCAGCAGCGCCAGAGAATCGGCCATTGCCTTCTGCACAGCCAGAATCGCCTGGGCTTCGCCGTCGGCACGGAGCACAGCGGATTCCTTTTCCGCTTCCGCACGCAAAATGGCGGCCTGCTTTTCGGCGTCCGCACGCAAAATGGCAGCTTCCCGCTCGCCCTCTGCGATCAAAATGGCGGACTTTTTCTGGCCCTCGGCCTGCAAAATCGCCTGCCGGCGGTCACGCTCTGCCTTCATCTGCTTTTCCATGGAAGACTGGATGTCAGCAGGAGGCAGGATGTTCTTCAGCTCCACACGGTTGACCTTGATGCCCCAGGGGTCGGTGGCTTCGTCCAAAATGGCACGCATTTTCGTGTTGATCACGTCGCGGCTGGTCAGGGTCTGATCCAGCTCCAGATCGCCGATGATGTTACGAAGTGTGGTTGCGGTAAGGTTTTCCATGGCCATCATGGGATGCTCCACGCCGTAGGCGTACAGCTTGGGGTCAGTGATCTGGAAATAGACCACGGTATCGATCTGCATGGTGACGTTATCTTTGGTGATGACCGGCTGGGGCGGATAGTCCAGCACCTGCTCTTTCAGGCTCACCCGGCGGGCGATCCGGTCAATGAAGGGAATCTTAAAGTGCAGACCAACGCCCCATACGCTCTGGAATGCGCCCAGGCGCTCGATGACGTATGCCTGGGACTGCTGGACAACGGCGATATTGGAAATGATGATGATCAGTAAGACCACCACGATCGCTGCAATGATAAACAAAGGATCCATAGTATTACCTCCCGATTAAATATTGGTTGTGACTTTTACAGCGGACACAAAGGCCTTAACGCCTTCGATCCGGTCTACCTTAACGAGTGTGCCTTCCGGCAGAGGGTCACCGGTGGTGCTGCGGGCAGTCCATTCCATGCCCTCAAGCTTAACCTGCCCGGTGGCGGCAAGATTATCCACAGCGGCAGTAATATAGCCCTCTGCGCCGATGACGGAGTCAATGTTGGTGGGAGTATGCCGGGGATTAAGCACCTTTTTCACAAAAGGCCACAAGGAAACAAGCAGCGCCACGGACACCACCAGAAATACCAGCGCCTGCAGCCACAGCGCACCGCCAAGCAGGCTGACGATCACCGCAGCCAGTGCGCCGACGGCAAACCAGACGGAGACCAGATGGAAGGGACAGGCAGCCTCCACCACAAGGAAAATCGCCATCAGCACGCCCCAGAAAAGCGTATCTATCCAATGCATATCCTTTCCTCCTTCCTTATGATTGGGATACATTTATAGCATAGCAGAAAAGTGCTGTCAGGTCAAGGAGAGATATGAGATACAAGATACGAGATACAAGATATTCTTGCGCCGGTTGGTGCGGCGGGCGATTCGTGAATCGCCCCTACATTTTTATATCGTCGGCGAAGCCGACACCTTAATTCTCCATTCACCATTTTCCATTCTCCATTAAAAAAGACCGGCGGTGCCGGTCTTTTATACATTTGGAGGCAGGGCGGATTTTATGTCGGCAAGGTGGGAATCCTGGCTGATCTTCACCGGGATCAGCTTGCCGTCACGGTAGACTAGCTCCGTGACCGAGGCATTGGACGGCCAGGGAATATTCTGCATTTCACCCAAGTCCTTGCCGGTGGTTTTCCACAGCATTGTCCGGATGGGTGTGGCGTGGGTGGCGATGACCACGGTTTTTCCCTCATTTTCCCCGGCAATCCGTTCCAGCGCAGACCAAATACGCTGGGCAAGCTGCGCCACGGTCTCGCCGCCGGGACAGCCGGAATTGCCGATATCGCTGCGCCACAGCCGGGATTGCTCCGGGTATTCGGTATTCATCCGCTCAAAGGGAATGCCCTCCCACTGGCCGGCATAGATCTCCCGCAGCGCCTTGTCGGCGGTGACGGGAAGCCCCAACTTTTTAGCAGCGGCAAGGCCGGTATCGTATGCCCGCTGCAGGTCGCTGGCATAAACGGCATCCACATGGTAGTTTTCTGCAATAAATCGGGCGGTGCGCTCCGCTTGCTGATGACCAAGCTCGGTCAGCAGAGAATCATACTGCCCGGCAAAGCGGCCTTGCAGGTTTGCTTCGCTCTGGCCGTGGCGGATCATTAAGAAGGTGGTCATTTTTTGGTTTCTTCTTTCTTTGCGGATTCCGGTGCGCCGAAGGGAGCAGCGAATTCTTCCTCAAAGGGTGCGCCGTAGGTCATGTGGGCCTGCAGCTGCCGCAGCATCTCCGGGAAAAGCGCTTCTGCCTGACGATAAAGCGCCATAAGCGGCTCGTCAAGGGCCTGGCACCGGAGATTGGGACCCACGGTCATAAGCATGCCCTTCAGCTCCTTGCCGGCCAGATTCATGCCGGTTTCCAGCACCTTGCGCTTGGGACCCTCCGGTGCGGCGAACAGCCGGTAAAAAAGGGTCATGCCGGTGATGCCGTCACGGACATGGCGGTCGGTGGCCGGAGGATAAAACCGGGCCACGGTGGCAAGCTCTCCGGGGGTCAGCTTCATGCTGGGGCAGATATTCTGGGCGCAGGGCGGGATCTTGCCGTCGGTCTCCAGCAAAAAGCGGTCAAATTCCGTTTCGATCTCCACATGAGTGGCGTTGCCCAAGGCGGCCTGCTCCAGGACAAAGGGGTGACAGATGCTGTCCAGCGCATAGTGGCAAAGCACGCCGTACAGGTAGGCGATGCCGGCTTCCGGACGCTCCAGACGCAGCATGCGGCAGACACGGCCGAAAAATTCTTTGCCGGTCTGCTCGTGGAATTTGATGCCCAAAAATCCGGCGTTGGTGCGCAGCAGAGGGCTGCTGTAATAGAAAAAGTCCGGGCCGTACAGACCCATGTCAAAAAGACCCCGGAAGCGCTGGATCGTCCGGCGGACATCGCCGGGCATATTGGGCAGCAGCTGTGTACCGAAGCGGTAGTGGGCGTATCCGGATGGCATGGCGATCACTCCCTTGGGAAAGCGTTTCTATCATCATATAACATGGGAAAATAAAAATAAAGAGGTTTTTTGAAAAAAACCAAAAAAAGAAAAAAGGTTTTTCCGGGACGGGAAAATGGGTGGGGGAATGTGCCGCCGTACCGCTCCTTTTGGAAGCGGCGGCATGGGGTAAGCGGTGCCGGAGGGAACTCCCCCCAGTCACCGCCTTGCGGTGGCGACAGCCCCCTCAAAACGAGGGGATCGAGATTGCGTCGGTTGGTGCGGCGGGCGATTCGTGAATCGCCCCTACATTTTTATATTGTCGGCGAAGCCGACACAATAATTCTCCATTCTCAATTCTCAATTCTCCATTCAAAAAGGGAGGGCCAATTTTTTATAGGTATGCTTGCCCCCCGGCAAGCATGCTTATTTTGGATTCGCTGCGCGGAGCACCACCCTCCCTTTCGGTGACGTTATTGCAAAGATTTCAGGAATTTTTCCAGACGGTCGAGACCCTCTTTCAGCGCCTCGTCGCTGCAGCAATAGGAAATGCGGATGTGTCCCGGGCAGCTGAAGCAGCTTCCCGGCACGGCGGCCACCGCCGCTTCGGTGATCATGCGGGTGCAGAACTCCTCGTCGGACAGGCCGAATTTTTCTATGCTGGGGAAAACATAAAATGCGCCCTCGGGAGCGGGGAAGGAAAGATCCATTTCCTGCAGCCGGCGGCAGACATATTCTCTGCGGCGGCGGTAGACAGCGGCCATTTGGGCGGTGTCCTGGGTCAGGGCGGCAAGGCAGCTGTCCTGCAAAAAGGTGGGGACAGATGCAATGGCGGCGGCGTTGAGAAGCAGCAGCTGGGCGATCACATCGGCAGGGCCTGTCAGATAACCCACACGCCAGCCGGTCATGGCATAGGGCTTGGAAAAGCTCTGGCACAGCAAAAGCTGCCGGGCAAGGTCACGGTCAAGGCTCAAATCCGGGCAAGCAACCTCGGCAAGGGCCTGATAGACATTGTCGCAGATGACGAAAATGGGTTTTCCCAGCACCGCTTCCTTTACGGCGGCAAGGGATTCCCGGTTTAAGACAGCGCCGGTGGGATTGTTGGGGGAGTTGAGCACGATGGCCTTGGTTTTTGGAGTGATCACCTTTTCCAGCGCTTCTTTTGTGATCTGAAAGCCGTCTTTGGAAATGTCCAGCGGCACGAATTTTGCCCCGGCAACGGTGGCGATGGACTCGTAAAGAGGGAAGGCCGGCGTGGGCACGACCACCTCTTCGCCGGGATTCAAAATGCCCAGCAGCGCCGTAAACAGCGCACCGGTGGCGCCTTCGGTGATCAGCACCTGCTCCGGCGTGCAGGCCATGCCCCGGGTAGTCTCATATTCCGCCAGAGCGCTGCGCAGCGGCTCGATGCCCTGATTGGGCGCATAGTGGGTGCGGTTTGCATCCAAAGCGGCACAGGCGGCGGATTTGATGGCCTCCGGCGTGTCAAAATCCGGCTCGCCGATGGTTAACATAACACAGCCAGGAACGGTCTTCGCCAAATTGGTATAGCGGCGGATGCCGCTGCGCTTCATCCGGGAAAGGTTGCGGTTCAGCTCGATCATAGGAAGTTTTCCGCCAATTTTTCGAAGAAATCGGCGCCTTTCTCCAGAATGGAATCGTCAAAATTAAAATTATCGGCGTGGAGCGCCGGGGTATCGCCGATGCCCAGGAAGAAGAACTGGCCGGGCAGGCGGCGCTGATACCAGGAAAAGTCCTCGGCTGTCATATAAGGGGACGCCAGATGGGCGTAGGGCGCACATTTGGCGGTCTTTTCGCACAGCTGGGCGGGGTTGATGACCGCAGGGTGGCCGTCATTGGTGGTGACGCTTACTTTGCAGCCGGTTTTGGCTTCCACATCGGCGGCGATGGCGAAAATGCCGTCCAGCAGCCTTTGGAAGACCTCGTCTTCATAGGTGCGCAGAGAGCCTTCCAGATGGGCAGCGCCGGAAAGGGCGTTCATGGCTGTGCCGCTGCGGAAAATGCCGAAATTCAAAATCCGGAGCACATCTGCCGGCAGGCTCTGCTCCAGAGCACGCACCTGTGTGTAAAATTCGGCGGCGGCGGCGGTGGCGTCGAGACCCTCATTGGGGCGGGCGATGTGGGTGGATCTGCCGGTGATGTCCACAAAAAGCTCGCAGGAATGGGTCATCATAGGGCCGCTGCGGCTGAAGATCACGCCGGGCGTCAGACCCGGCCAAAGGTGCAAGCCGAAAATGGCACGCACATTGTAGGTTTCAAATACGCCGGTCTCGCACAGAGGCTTTGCGCCGCCCGGGCCCTCTTCGCCGGGCTGGAACACCAGCAAAACATTGTGGGGCAGGTCGTCTTTTCCGTTCAGCCGCCGGGCAAGCTCCAGCAAAATGGCCATGTGGCCGTCGTGACCGCAGGCGTGCATGCAGCCGGCGTGGGAAGAAGCGTAGTCTGCGCCGGTCTTTTCGGAAATGGGAAGACCGTCACAATCGGCACGAAATGCAATGGCGCTTTCCTTGCCAAAGTCGAAATAAGCGCACAGGGCGCTTTCCATAGGAGCAAAGACCCGGCAGCCCAGAGCGCCGAGGCTTTGGCGTAAATATTCCATTGTTTCCGGCAGGCGCAGCTGCAGCTCGGGAATCCGGTGCAGTGCCTGACGGTCGGCGATGATCTGCATGATCTTGCCTCCTTTTCGGAATGTTATTTTTATTATAGCGGTTTTGCTTCGGCGTGTCAATTTCTCCCCTTGTATTTTACCGGAAAAGATGATACCATAAAAACACAAACTGCGTGAAGGAGATTTGCTATGAACGCACAGGAGATCATTGAATATATCCGCACCTCGGAGAAAAAGACACCGGTGAAGGTCTATGTCTGGGAAAAGACGCCGGTGGAATTCCCCGGCTGTCAGGTTTTCCCCGCCGGTGAGGGCTGCAAGATCGTTTTCGGCGATTGGAAGGACATTAAGCCGGTGCTGGAAAGCATCGAATCCCGCCATATTGAGATCGAGAACAACTGCCGCAACAGCGCCATTCCCATGCTGGACATGAAGGACATTCCCGCCCGTATCGAGCCGGGCGCCATCATTCGTGAACAGGTGAGCATCGGCAAAAATGCGGTGATCATGATGGGCGCTGTGATCAACATCGGCGCTGAAATCGGCGAGGGTACCATGATCGACATGGGCGCCATTTTGGGCGGACGTGCCACCGTGGGCAAGAATTGCCATGTGGGCGCCGGCGCTGTGCTGGCTGGCGTCATCGAGCCGGCATCTGCTACGCCTGTGGTGGTGGAAGATAACGTGCTCATCGGTGCCAATGCGGTGGTGATCGAAGGCTGTCGGATCGGACATGACGCTGTTGTCGCCGCCGGTGCGGTGGTGGTTTCGGATGTTGCCCCCAACACGGTGGTGGCAGGCTGCCCGGCACGGGTCATCAAGGTCAAGGACGAAAAGACCGCTTCCAAAACGGCGCTGGTAGATGCGCTGAGAGAACTGTAAAAGAAAAAAAGACCCCCAGCGGGATATCCCGCCGGGGTTTTTTGTTTGTTTGGGTTGCATTGAAAAATGCAACCCTTTTGTGTTTGTCGGGTACAGGTGAAAAGGAGGGGCGATATGAATAACAATACCAAGGAGGCGCTGGCGGGCAGGATACGCTCCGGAAAACTGACCCGGGAGGACATTGCCCGGCGGCTGGGGGAGCTGGCCTTCGGAAAGGCAAATGACTGCGTGAAGCTGGCGCTGTGCGACGAGGTGTCCCCGGAAAAGCTGGATCTGAGCCTTTTGACCGAGGTCAAGCGCAACGACAAGGGCACAATTGAGATCCGGCTGGTGGATCGGCTTCGGGCGCTGGAGATGCTCAGCCAAATGGCCCAAAGCGCCGGCGGAGATCTGGAAGCCTTTCTGGATGCGCTGAAGGGCGGGGAGGAATAGCATGACCTGCTTTTCCCAAAAGCAAAAAAAGGTGCTGACATGGTGGCTGCCGGGAAACGACGACCATGAAAAAGAGGCCATCATCTGCGATGGCGCCGTAAGAAGCGGAAAAACCCTGGCCATGGGGCTTTCCTTTTTCCTGTGGGCGATGAGCTGCTTCGACGGACAGCGCTTCGGTGTTTGCGGAAAGACCATTGCATCACTGCGGCGCAACGTGCTTTCGGAGATCCTGCCTAAACTGGAGTCCATGGGCGCCACATGGAAGGAAAAACGGACGGAAAATGTGGTGAATGTCACGTTTATGGGTCACCGGAATCAGTTTTTTGTGTTCGGCGGCCGGGACGAAAGCTCCGCAAGCCTGATCCAGGGCATCACCTTTGCCGGTGTGCTGCTGGACGAGGTGGCGCTGATGCCCCGCTCCTTTGTGGAGCAGGCCTGCGCCCGATGCTCCGTGGCCGGCAGCCGGCTGTGGTTTAACTGCAATCCGGCAGGGCCTACCCACTGGTTTTACCAAAACTGGATCCTGGAAGCGGAAAAACGGAACTGTCTGCGGCTGCACTTTACCATGGAGGACAACCCCTCTTTGACGGAGAAGATCCGGCAGCGCTATGAGCGGCTGTACAGCGGCGTGTTTTACCGCCGGTTTGTGCTGGGGGAATGGACCCAGGCAGAGGGTCGGATCTACGACTTTTTTGGTCCGGATATGGTCAAGCCTGCTCCCGCCGGGCCCGTTGAAAAATGGTACATTTCCTGCGACTACGGCACGGTCAACCCAACCTCCATGGGACTTTGGGGGCTGCAGGGCGGCGTGTGGTACCGGGTGAAGGAGTTTTATTACAGCTCCCGGGCAAATCAAAAGCAGATGACCGATGAAGAATACGCCGCTGCGCTGCAAAAGCTGGCGGGAGAGAGGAAGATCACTGCGGTCATCGCCGATCCCTCGGCGGCCAGCTTTATTGAAACGCTGCGGCGGAAAGGTTGGCGTGTGGTCAAGGCG
The DNA here is from genome assembly GCA_045541695.1 of Faecousia sp. Taxonomy (GTDB): domain Bacteria; phylum Bacillota; class Clostridia; order Oscillospirales; family Oscillospiraceae; genus Faecousia. Next base: position 5,617 of record JAZQJO010000033.1, on the reverse strand, counting down.
GACAACGATGTGTTATCCGGCATCCGGCTCACCTCGGACTGCCTGAAAGAGGGGCGCATTGTGATCTGCGCCGGCTGCAGCGATTGTCTGCGGGAAATGGACGAATACGTCTGGGACTTACATAGCGATGCCAAAGACAAAGTCAAAAAGGAAAATGATCACGCCATGGACGATATGCGCTATTTCTGCGCCACGGTGCTGAAGCGGCGAAGCGACGGCTTTGCGGCGCTGGCGGTGGAACGCAGAGGCTGAGAAAATTTACTTGAAGGAGCGATGAACATGAGAAGAAAAAAGAAAAGCGGTGAAGGGCCGGTGACGGCCACCTGCCAGATCCGCAGCGGCGCCACCCATCCCTTTGGCGCACTGAAAGGCTGGGTGCCTTTGGGCGGCAGCGAGGAACGGGTCTACCGTGAGCTGCGGGATGCGATCCCGGTGCTGGATGCTGCGGTGGGGAAGCTGGTGCGGCTCAGCGGCGGTTTTCAGGTGAAATGCCGGGATCCCCGGGCGGAAAAGAAGCTGGAAAGCTTCCTGCGGCAAGTGCCCTGCGGCAGAGGGCAGGTGGGAATCGACAGCTTCCTGGCCGGCTACACCGACAGCCTGCTGACCTACGGCAGAGCGGTGGGAGAAATGGTGGTTTCCGGCGGCAAGCTCCAGGCGGTATGCTGGGGCGACGTGACCATGCTGGAAGCCCAGGAAGGGGAAAATCCTCTGGATGTGGTGCTCTACGGACCGGATCAGCACGGCAGGCTGCATCCGCTGCCGTACCCACATTTGCTGCTGTTTACCACCTATAATCCCGAGCCGAGCCACCCTTACGGCGTGAGCCTGTTTCGTGGGCTGCCTTTCTTGGCGGAGATTTTGCTGAAAATCTACAACACCATCGGCTCCAACTGGGAGCGGGCGGGCAATGTGCGTTACAGCGTGATCTGCAAGGGTGGTGAGGAGCTTGACCCGGCGGTGGTCCAGGAACGGGGCAAGCAGATGGCCGCCGAATGGGCACGGGCCATGGAGGAATCCAAAAACGGCACGGTCCGGGACTTTGTGGCGGTTGGCGATGTGCAGATCAAGGTCATCGGCGGAGAAGCGCCGATCCTGGATTCTCAGGTGCCGGTGCGGCAGATCCTGGAGCAGCTGGTGGCAAAGACCGGGCTGCCCCCGTTCCTGCTGGGTCTGAACTGGTCCACCACCGAGCGGATGAGCACCCAGCAGGCGGACATCCTCACCAGCGAGCTTTGGGCGCTGCGGCGCACGCTGGAGCCGGCGGTGCGGAAGATCTGCAAAATGTATCTGGCGCTGGAGGGCCTGGACGACCGGTTCGAGATCGAGTGGGCGGACATCAGCCTGCAGGATATCACCGAGGAAGCCAGGGCGGATCTGTACCGTGCCCAGGCGGAAAAGGCACGAAAAGACTAATTAAGGAGGAAACAAGGATGGAAATCAAAAAGGAAGCGGCGGCTGTGAGCCGCGGCACACCCACAGCTGCCCAGCTGGAGGCCATCAACGCCCAGGCAAAGGCATCGCTGACGGAAGAGCAGGTCTACGTCTTTTCCCTGCGGCTGTGCGACGACCAGATCGACCGGGATTATGAGCGGTTCGACACCGAAGCGCTGCCGGAGCTTGCAAAGCTGTTTCTGGGAAAGACCGGCATCGTGGATCACAAGTGGAGCAGCGACAATCAGGTGGCCCGTATTTTCGAGACCCAAGTGGTGAGAGAAGACGGCGTCAGCTACATCAAGGCATGGGCCTACATCCGCAAGGGCGGCAGCGCCGACGAGGTGATCGCCGACATTGAAGCGGGCATTAAAAAGGAGGTCAGCGTTGGCTGCTCCATGGGACGGGCGGTCTGCTCCGTCTGCGGCGGCGAGTACGGAATCTGCGGTCACCAAAAGGGTGAAAGCTACGACGGCATGGTCTGCTGCGCCATTTTGAAAGAGCCGATGGATGCCTATGAATTTTCTTTTGTTGCCGTGCCTGCCCAGCGGGAAGCCGGGGTACTGAAGGGCATGGGCGCAGGCGTGCGCAGCCTGAAGGAGCTGGCGGACGCCTTTGGCGCACAGGGTGAATACCGCAGCCTTTATAAGCAGGCGGAGCTGGGTAAAGCTTACGAAAAGCAGCTTCGGGATCAGGTGGTGCGGCTGTGTCTGATGCTGGATATGGGCATGGAAGAGCCGCTGCTGCGCAGCGTGGTAGACAAGGTTGCGGCAGAGGATCTTTTGAAAATGAAGGATGCGCTGGAGGAAAAAAGCAGGGAGTGTTTCCCCATGCAGACCCAGCTTCCCGGGAGTAAAATGCCGGAAGAAACCATCGAAAGCGGTTATTTGATCTGATTTTGCGCCGCAAGGCGCAAATCTTGCCTCCCTCGCCTAGAGGCTTAGTGACCGTTGCGGCAACGCCGCTTACGGACACTTAGTACAGAGAAGAGGTGGCGCGGCGAAGCCGTGACGGAGGGATACTTCGCCCAAAGGGCGATATGCCGCTTTGCGGCATGATTATCCCCCAGTCGCCACCTTGCGGTGGCGACAGCCCCCTTTAGGCAAGGGGGGCCTTTCCGAAGCAGGCGACACCATCATTCTCAATTCTCAATTCTAACAGGGTACGTCCGGGAAACCGGTGACCATACAAAATTTTATCTAGGAGGAAACAAAAATGGGTTATGAAAATCTGAAACTGGAAAAAGGCATGTACCGCCAGGAGGGCATGAACTTTACCCAGGTGCTGGAATCTCTGGATCCCAGCGAAAACTACCGTGGCACTGCGCTGGAGGGTACGGATGCATTCCAGCGCCAGCTGAAGCGCTTCGGCATCCGGGTCAAGGGCGCAGGCTCTTCTACTGTGGAAAAGTTCTTCCGTACCACCGACAGCGCCGTGCTGTTCCCCGAGTATATCGCAAGAACTGTGCGCCAGGGCATCGAGGAAAACGACATCCTGCCCTCCATTGTGGCGACCACCACCGTCATCGATGCCATGGACTACCGCTCCATCTATTCCAACGCCACCAATAGCGATCTGATGCTGCATGAGGTGGCGGAGGGCGACGCCATTCCCGAGACCGAGATCAAGACCAGAGACCGTCTGGTCAGCCTGACCAAGCGCGGCCGTATGCTGGTGGCTTCCTACGAGGCTCTGCGTTTCCAGCGCCTGGATCTGTTCGGCATCATGCTGCGCCAGATCGGCAACTACATTCAGCAGCAGCAGGTCAATCTGGCGGTGGACTATCTGCAGGCCGGCGATGAGGAGACCAATATCGCGCCGGTGTACCATGTGGGCACTGATCCCATTTCCGGCACTGCCGGCACGCTGGAATACGCGCAGCTGGTGGAGTTCTGGAATCTGTTTGACCCGTACACCATGAACACCCTGATTTGCGCCCCCGATGTCATGACCAAGGTCCTGAACATTCCCGAGCTGAAAAACCCCATGACCGGTCTGAATTTCCCCGGCACCGGCAAGATGGGTACGCCCCTGGGCGCACAGATGTTCAAGTCAAACGCAGTGGTGGCCGGCAATATTGTTGGCTTTGATAACCGCTATGCCCTGGAGCACATCCGCTGCGGCGATGTGCTGGTGGAGTATGACAAGCTCATCGACCGTCAGCTGGAGCGGGCTGCCATTACCTCCATCTTCGGCTTCGCCAAGATCTGCGACGACGCCACTGCGGTTTTGAGCGTATGACATTGACGGAACAGGTCCATACCCAAGCGCTGCTGATGTCCCAGCAGGCAGCGGAATGTAACAGTGAGCTTCTGGAGGTGCTGTGCCGGGCGGCGGTGGTATCCCTGACCGCCAAGCTCCGCCCGGGGCTGACACCGGAGGATTGCAAAGCGGATTTTGTTGCGGCAGCCAGCCTGTATGCGCTGGCTGCCCAGGCGGAGCTGGATGACATGAACCAGCTGGAGCAGTTCACTGCAGGCGACATCACCCTGCGGCAAAAAGGGGAAAATGCAGCCACAGGCTGTCTGCGCTACCAGGCGCAGCTGCTGATGGCGCCCTACCTGCAGGACCGGTTCAGTTTCCGGGGGGTATGAGATGGAAAAGACGCTGGAAAAGATTATGGATCGCTGGGGAAAAACCGTAACGCTGCGCAGCGGCGCAGTGGATACGGTTTTGAAAGCCTTTCTCCAGGAGACCGGCTCCCGGGCGTGGCAGAACATGGAGAAGGTGTTCACCCCGCTGGGAGAGGTGCCCCGTGGGCAGTATCTGTATCTGGGGCCCCGGGAGCCTGTGCCTCAGGTGGGAGATATGCTCCTTGCCGGCGACAGGATCTTCGAGCTGCGCAGAGCGGAGGAGATCTGTTACGGCGACAAGCCGGTCTACTGTTGGGGGCTTTGCGTTGAGAAGGGCGGTGAAGACACATGGGCAAGTCAATCGTAACGCTGGTTACACAAAAGCTGACAGAAGCCGGTTTTTGGGCAGCGGAGGCCTGTCCCGGTCAGAAGCTGCCCAAGCTAACGGATATTGCGGTGGCGGTGGAGCTGAAAAACGTGAATCTGCGGGAAAAGACAGCCCAGCTAAATGTCAGCGTGTTTGCACCGGTGTCCATGGGCGCACAGGCCTGCCAAAAGGCGGCGCTGTCTGTGGGGCAGGTGCTGCTGTCAGACGGCGCAGACTGCACCCAGGGCAGCTGCAGCTTTGACGGTCTTGCCAACCTGTTTTGCATCAAGATCGCCGCAAAATATTCCGGCACCGCCCTAGCGGAGGATTGGACGGACATGGCAGGGTTTTCTGTGACCCTGGGCGCAGCCCAGCTGGGCAGCCTGGTGTCTTTTACCGCTTCCCGGAAAACCGACGACACCGTGACCGCCCTCAGCGATGCCCCATGGACCTTTGAACTGGAGGAATTCTTCCGACCTGAAGATCCGGAGAGCGCAGACCCCACAGAGCCCTTTACGCTGGTGGTACAGCGCCCCTTGCAGCGGGAGACCTTTACCGAATGCGTATGGACAAGCCAGGAGCGCTTCACAGAGCAATCCGGCACATGGCAGGTCCGCAAGGGCAAGGCCGGTGGCCGCAGCATTGTGTCTTTGGCGTAGGCAAAAAAAGAACACCCCGTTCTCTTGAGAACGGGGTGTTTTTGCTGTTTATTTGAAGTATTCCACAGCGGAAGCGAACAGCTTCATGTCATATTCACCGGGAACATTGCGGTAAAGGCCTTTCTGCCAGCGCTCGCTGTGACCCATCTTGCCAAAGACTCTGCCGTCGGGAGAGGTGATGCCCTCGATGGCGAAAATAGAGCCGTTGGGGTTGAAGGCGGTGTCCATGGTGGGGTTGCCGCTCAGGTCAACATACTGGGTGGCGATCTGTCCGTTCTCTGCCAGCTGCTTTGCCAGCTCGGGGGAGGCCAGGAAGCGGCCCTCGCCGTGGGAAATGGGAACGGTATGGATCTGGCCCACCTCACAGCCCCGCAGCCAGGGGCTCTTGTTGGTGCACACCCGGGTGCGGACCAGCTTGGACTGGTGGCGGGCAATAGTGTTGTAGGTCAGGGTGGGGCAGTTTTCATCGGTGTCGATGATCTTGCCGTAAGGTACAAGACCCAGCTTGATCAACGCCTGGAAGCCGTTGCAGATACCCAGCATCAAGCCGTCCCGGTCTTCCAGCAGACGGGTCACCTGCTCTTTGA
>JAZQJO010000032.1:0-2292 GCA_045541695.1 Faecousia sp. | reverse complement strand
CTGGATCAGCTGCTTCAGGCTCCAGCCTGCGCAGTAGCCGGTCAGCATGCTAAGGTCATGCAGGTGCAGGGCTGCGGAGCGGTGTGCTTCCGCGATCTCGGAATCGTAGATCTCAGACAGCCAGTAGTTGGCGGTGATGGCACCGGAGTTAGAAAGGATCAGACCACCCACGGAGTAGGTAACGGTGGAGTTTTCCTTTACGCGCCAGTCGTTGATCTTCAGGTAGTTGTCCACCAGGTCCTTATAGTTCAGCAGAGCGGAGTTGACATTGCGGACCTTCTCACGCTGCTTACGGTAGAGGATGTAAGCCTTGGCAACCTCTGCGTAGCCGGCATCGGACAGAACCTTTTCCACGCTGTCCTGAATATCTTCCACAGCGATGAAGCCGTCCTTGATCTTGGACTCGAAGTCGGCACAGACCTGCAGAGCCAGCAGATTGATGATGCTGGGATGATACTGACGATTCTGGGCCTCAAAGGCCTTGATCATCGCATTGCTGATTTTTGAAATTTCAAACTCGACGGTACCGCCGTCACGCTTTAAAACCTGATACATATTTTATACCTCCAGCCAAAACCAGTAATAAAAAATTTAACGGATGCTGTCGCTACCCCATAGAGCGACAGCATCCGTATTATACAAGATATGGTTTCCTTTGTCAATATCTTGTGGGAATTTTCTTTTGAAAACACAACATGTTGTGTTAAGGGTTACGAATCGTTACCGAGTCCGCAAAAGGCTCCAAAATCTTGGCAAAACCCTTGGTAGTTTCGGGTTCCGGTGCGGAAAGGCCGGAGAAAAGTACCGTATCCCGGTCTACAAAGCTCTGCAAAAACAGCTTTTTAGGTTTCATCCCGGTCACAAGAGATTGGAGCCACTGCCCCATATCTTGTATGGAAGCCTCCGTGTGGAGCTGGGAAACCAGGGTGGTTCGCAGTTCATAAGGCATATTTCCGCCAATCAAAAACCGCAGGCTTTCTTCAACAGGGGCAAGATCCATGGACTCCAGGCCAACGGTCTGGGCATACATGGCAGGAGAATTCTTCACATCCATAGCGATGTAGTCCACCAAATTCTTTTCCACCAGTTCTTTTACCAGCGCCGGACGGCTGCCGTTGGTATCCAGCTTTACAAGGAAGGCCAATTCCTTGATTCTTGCCAAAAATTCCGGCAGGTTCTTATAGAGGGTCGGTTCTCCGCCGCTGACGCAGACACCGTCCAAAAGGCCTTTGCGGGATTTCAGAAATTTGAAAAAGTCCTCGTCCTCCATCAGTTTCTCGGGTTTGCCCATAAACAGTTCGCTGTTGTGACAGAAGGGGCAGCGGAAATTACACCCGCCCAAAAACACCGTGCAGGCGATTTTGCCGGGAAAGTCCAGCAAGGTCATCTTTTGCAGTCCGCAGATCATGACAATCACTCCTTTTTCTTATCATAGCACACATTCTGCCGTTGTGGAAGTATGCAATTTCTTCCAAAGCTTCCCGTCATTGCGAACCAGTGCTCACACTGGTGTGGCAATCCGTTTCCCATGCTGCATTGCACAACATAAAGGAGAACGGATTCCCACGTCGCTGCGCTCCTCGGAATGACGTGGTGGTTGGTAGTCTTTCCTTATATTCGGTGGCTTTTTGTTGCAATTTATGGGCCGTGTGGTATGATAATACTATATAAATATAGGAGGCGATGGTATGGAGCTTCTCACCAAGGCAAGCTATGAATACGACCCCAATCAAAGAGAGCTGGATAATCTGAAGCTGGCTTATGAAGCAGCCTGCGAGAGTATTGTACTATTAAAAAATGACGGCGCACTTCCCTTTTCTCACAAAAGGGTAGCCCTCTACGGTGCGGGCGCCACCATGACCATCAAGGGCGGCACCGGCAGCGGCGAAGTCAATGAACGCCACTGCGTCACCATTTTGGAGGGTCTGGAAAACCGGGGCTTCACCGTCACCACCGGCAAATGGCTCCAAAGCTTTGCTGACTACTACAAAGAAGCCAAGGAAGCATACGAAATTGAAAAGCGCAAGCGGATCAACATCTTCAAGCTGGATGACATCATGCAGATGCTCTTTGACAATTTCCGCCTTCCTCCCGGCCCTGCCATCACAGAAGAAGATGTAGCCGAAAGCGGCACCGACATCTGCGTCTATGTCCTCAGCCGACAGGCCGGTGAGGGCGGCGACAGAAAGGCCGAAAAGGGCGACTATCTGCTGTCCGATGAAGAAGCAGCGCATATCCGCTTCTGCGCTGCCCATTACGAAAAGTTCGTGCTGGTGATCAACTGCGGCAGTT
>JAZQJO010000031.1:0-8927 GCA_045541695.1 Faecousia sp. | reverse complement strand
ATGTAAAAACGGGAAGATACCATTTGGTATCTTCCCGTTTTTGGTGACTCGCCGGAGATTCGAACTCCGGACCCATTGCTTAAAAGGCAATTGCTCTGCCAACTGAGCTAGCGAGTCATATGGCTGGGATGGCAGGATTTGAACCTACGAATGCCAGAGTCAAAGTCTGGTGCCTTACCGCTTGGCGACATCCCAATGTGAACGCGCCCGGCCTCGGACACGCAGGTTATTATAGCACATACTTTTCCATTTTGCAATACCCTTTTTCCCGTCATAAAGTGACTTTGTGCGCACCTTTTTCGGTGCGCACAAAAATCGATTACATATTCTTTTCTATTCCCACCGCACACTTTTCCGCAAATGCCAGAAGCATGGAATAAAACAGCGTCGGGCCAACATTGAAGATATGGCAATCCAGCAAACTCATGCCCAGAAGCGCCGCTATGCTGATCGCAATATAAATTGTCTCCCGGGATCTCCGTTTGACAAACAATTTGACCGTCTGGTATCTGTGATAGCCATAGGCCAGCAGGCCAACAGTGCCGCAGCTTGCGCCGAGCTGTACCAGCGTATTGTGCCATCTGGGTGGAAAGAACGAAGTAAAAGCCTCCAGCGTAGACCACTCCCAGGGCTTAAAATCCGTAGGATAAAACGTTCCGCCAAACACAGGGAACTTTAAAAACTGCTTCACACCCTCTTCATAGATCACGTCCCGGGAGCTGGGATCCAGACCCTTTTCCAAAAGCTTTTGGAAAAGCTGATAGATCTGTCGATGAAGCACCGCCACGGCGATCACCAGTACCGACACCGTGATCACATAGGCGATACGGTTAGAGCATCTGCTTTCTGCCTTGCGAAGCACAAGGATATTGGAAATAACATATGCTGCGCCTGCGCCCAAGATCGAGCTTCTGGAGCAGGTAAGCACGACACCGCCCGCAAAGACAAGTCCCAGCAGATTATACGCCCAGCCGTTTTTTCTGCAGCAGGCCAAATAGTAGGCGCAGGGTATCATGCAGGCAAGCAACCCGCCGATATTGTTGTACATGCCCCAGCCGGTAGCGATAGCTTCCCGCACGATGCTGCCGCCAACAAGTACATTGCCGATAATGTATATATTGGCGATCTGCAGCACCAGCGCACATCCCACGCTCAAACCGGTCCACGCAAAATAGTCCTTGCGGACCTTCTCCCACCGAACGCCACCGGTGAAAAACCAGTACATAAAAAAGACCGACAGAAACTGCAGCAGCGCAAAAAGGATATTGTTGATCCCCTTGGCAAAATAGAAGCCGCTGCCGATGCCGCCCAGCAGATACGCCCCACCCAAAATCAGCATGCCAGGCAGCAGCGCTCTTTTCTCTTGGAAAAACCGTTTCCCGCCCCACTGGCGATCTGTAGCGAGGCGCCAGATCACCGATGCAAAGAACGCTACCGCAAGCACCAGCAAATAGATACCGCCATGCTGGGGATAAAAAACAGAAGTTTCGTTGCGTCCCGGATTACTGCCGGCAGATGGCACAATGTAGCAGCAGATGACCAGCGGCATCACCGGCAAATAGTCATCGCCAAAAAAGCTGACATACAGGCCGCACAGAATATAAAACGTATACACCGCCAGCTCGGCAGAAAAAATGTTGGAAACAGCCGCCAAAAGGCCGATCAGCATCACATAGTAAGGCGATGTCATCCATGCATTGATTTTTCGAACGATCCCGTTTTGCCGCAGGCCGGCAACGGAACGATTTTCAGTTGTCGGCATAATTGCAAACCTCCGGAAATTACAAAATATCAAAAATGTCGGAACGCTTCCGACAGCAGAATTCTACCACAACCGCACTTCCCTGTCAAGTTGACACATTTTCCAGCAAAAAGAGGCGGATGTTTCATCCGCCTCTTTTTTAGTCTATTTACTTGCCGGCAGCCTTCTTGGCCTTACGGACAGCCATGATACGGTTCATTTCGTTATACACGATCATGAAGCCTTCGTCCACGCCCATGCCGGGCTTTGCCAGGATCTGCACAGGCTGGGTAGCCATAGCGCAGTGGACACAGACCTGTGCGCTGCGGTCGGTCTCATTACAAGTGCCGCCCTGATATGCGCCGATGCCCTTTTCCTTGCAGTACAGAACTGCCTCGATAGTGTTGTTGATACCGCCCAGGTCGGGAGTCTTGATCTGGACCATGTGACCGGCCTTGTTATCGGCAAACAGCTTGATGTCTTCCAGGGTGTTGCACCACTCGTCAGCAACCAGCTCCACATCGCAGCCGCGAGCATCCAGCTCGGCAGTCAGAGCGGCCAGAGCCTTCATCTGGGTGGGCACATCCACATCGCAATCCATGGGGCCTTCGATACGCAGATGGAAGGGCTTTGCGATCTTGCCCAGCTTCTCAATGTAATCAGCCTGAGCCTTATAGTTATCGATGCCGAAGGCAGCGCCGATGGTGCCGTAAACGTCGATATGGAAGATGGGCAGATAGTCCTCGCTGGAGCGGTTTGCCAGAATGCGGTCACGCAGCCATGCCACGTACTCTTCCAGCTTTTCGCCGTTGGGGCCCAGCTTGGTCTGGACATTGTTGATCAAAGCGTGAGGCAGGACCTGTGCGCCCTTGATGATCATCTTGTCGGCGTTGTCGTAACGGTCGTCACCGGACTGGGTGAAGATGTCGATAGGAGTCTCGGAAACGGTGCAACCATATTCGTCAGCCACGACCTCGCACATCAGGCGGCCGGTAGCCTTGGCAACTGCATCCAGAATAGCCTGAGAAACGCCGTAACGAATGGCGGTGTGCAGGCGCTTGCCTTCCACCTGAATAGCCTCCATCATCTTGCACAGACCGCGGAAGTCATCCGCTTCCTTGCCAACCAGCTGGGGCTTGATGTACTTGTCGATCACAGGAATGAAATCCTCGGCAAGGAACAGAGGATCCCGTCCGCCTGCGCCGGAGTACTGAACGGCAGCGCAGTCGCCGTATGCCAGCTGACCGTCTTCCAGAATGATCATAACGGAGATGGACTCACCGGCCTGACGGATGGAACGGAAGCCTTCGGTAACGGGTGCGCCGACGTAGAAAACGCCGTCGTGGCCTGCGCCGCCCTTAATGGCACGCTGATCGTCGAAGTAGAAGCCGGTACGGCCGGCGGAGCAAACAACATCAATAATTTTCATGACTTACGATCTCCTTATCAATTAAAACTTGGGGCGGCCAACAAGGCGGCCCTTACCAATGGCGTAAACGTCATCAATAACCATCTGGAAGGAAGCTTTACGCTTCTCGGCCTTGGCACGCTCCTCGATCTTGGCAGCGTGGAAGTCCTTCAGGTCCTGGGTGAAGGGCAGGTTGCCCATGTTCAGGATACGGATAGCGCCGTTGTTGTCACGGCAGGGCAGCATCAGGCCGGCATTGTAGCGGCAGGGAGCGAAGGGAACGTCCAGAACACCTGCTTCCACAGCGCGGCAGACGCCCACGGCGATATCGCCGTTACCCAGCTCGAAGCACTTGTCCACGATGCAGCGGGTCTCCTGACGGATGATCTCCTTCTCCTCGTCCACGGAAGTGGATGCCAGAACCTGCTCGGAGAGCATATTGACCACCTGCTTGGTGCAGCGCAGACCCTCAGCATTGGCTTCCATGGTGGGGATGCCCACAGCCTCGTGAGGAGTCTTGACGATGACCTTAGTGGCCTTACTAAGGGCAGCGATCAAAGAGCCGGAGGAGATAACACCGAAGGCCTTTGCCTCGTCTGCGGGGAAGCCGCCCATCCACTGGTGCAGAACGGTGGTCACTTCCACATCGTCATAGCCGTACTTCTTCAGGTACTCATCGGTCAGCTCTTCCAGGGTGCGGATAGCAGCCACGTCCTGACGCAGGTTGCCGCACTGGCCATAGCCGACGGTGATGCTCTTACAGCCCTGCTCGGCAGCCAGCAGCGCCTCGATGATGGCAGCGGCATGGGAGATGCAGGGAGGAACCAGCGTGCCGGTCAGAGGACCGTAGGGCTCACGGTTGATGGTGACGCCCATTTCCTCATAAAGGCCGGTCAGACGGTCAACATACTGCCAGTCACGGATGGTGCGCTCCATGGGAGCATTCTTGCAGTAAGGCAGGTTGTAGGAAATGCCACCGCCTTCGTAGGAGGTAAAGCCGCCGGCATAAGTGATCTCGGTCAGCAATCTTGCATCGGGTGTGCCATGACGGACCTGAACGGGGACCTTCACGCTCTCGATGACCTGACGGCACTTGGCGACACCATGATTAACAGCGGGGAAGCCGTTCATCATGGCACGACCCAGACGGATGGACTCGGCAATGCCGTGCTCGCCTTCTTCATAGCGGTTCTGGCGGGTATAAGAGTCGATGGTGGAGGGCAGCAGATCAGCCTCGCCATACTTTTCCAGATACTGCAGAAGCTTAATGTGCTCTTCCACAACGGGAACACCGGCGCGGGGCTGGATCAACGTTCTGTGCTCCTGTTTGGCCTCGCTGAGCTTCTTGGCGAACTTGCGGTACTCGGGCATGGCCTTGTGATAAGCAATGGCCTCTTCCAGATCTACGTCCTTACCGGTGGGCCACTGTGCCAGGACCTCTGCCCGCTCCTTGTAAAATACGTCATCAGAGAGCTTCTTGTTCTGAATTTCCATAGAATTGCAACTCCTTTTTCATAATTCGCAACGCTGCCTTGGGATAATGGGTGGAAAGAAGACCCATGGCAGCCATGATATATGTTCTGTCGACCCACACATTCGCCTTCCGGGGGCGCAGGGATGCGGGCTGTGCCGGGGAATAAAGCGCGTGCGCAGCGATCTCTACCGTACGCTTGGTATGGATCAGGCTGCCGCCGGTCACCACGATCTGGCGCACCTTGGTCAGGTTTTTGCCTTCCTGCACAAAGGTTTGTCCCATCATGGTGTAGGTTTCTTCAATGGTGCCTGCGTGGCGGCGGACCGCCTCCTCGATGGCCATGGAGGCAAGGGCAAAGTCCAGCGCTTCCATTTCCGCATTGTTGTCAGGCACAGTATCGGTATGCTCGGCAAGATAGGAAACAAGCTCCTCTACCCTGCCCTTGGACAGACCGGAAACTGCGGCGATCCGGTCCAGACCGGCCGCTTCCACAATACCCCAAATGCTGTAGCGCATGCCGATGTCGCCTTCCACCGTACGCTTTGCGTAAGGCTCAGGCAGACCCTTAAACACAGTGCTCATGTGTTCGGGCATACCGTCGGCGATGGAGTAAACATCGGTGGTTGCACCGCCCACATCCACTGCAACCAACTCACCGATGCCCGCTTCCTCCTCACAACCCTGGGCGAGCAGCTCCATAGCCTGCAAAACCGCGGAGGGGGTGGGCATCATAATATCGCTGAGAAGCTTTGTTGCCTTGCTCAGGCCCTTGGCCTGCACGATCCGGTTGAGGAAGATCTCACGGATCTGCTTTTGGGTCTCCTCGATCTTCAGCACGCCGAATTTCGGCATAACATTGGGGCAGACATAGACCTCGCAGCCTTCCAGAATTCTCTGGCACTGCCGGGCAGCGGTACGGTTGCCCGCCACCACAATGGGAAATGTAGGCTTCATGTTCGCCAGCATTTGGGCATTGTGGAGAATACACTCGGTATTGCCGCCGTCGGTGCCGCCCACCAGCAGGAAAATGTCGGGCTTGCTGGCGCGGATATCCTCCATGTCGTCCTCGGTCAGCTGGAAGGCATACACGCCCACCACCTTAGCGCCTGCGCCAAGGCTTGCCAGCTTGGCAGCCTCACCGGTCAGCTCCGGCACAAGACCGCTGGTGACCATCCGCAGGCCGCCTGCCGCGGAAGAGCAGGCATAAGTCTCAGCAAACTCCAGCTTTCCTGTCTTTTCTTCCAGGATCGCCAGCGCATTTTCCAGACCATCATTGATGTCCGTGAAGATCGTGGTAAAAGACTGAGCAGTTCCCAAGACAGTTTCGCTGTCTAAGTCCACCGCAGTCACTTTTGTATATGTACTACCGAAATCGATCAGCAGGATCGCTTTCATTTTTTATTCACCGTCCATGTGCAGCAGCTCACGCAGCGCCTCGATGGTGGTTTCGGGGGAAGTTCCGGGAGGGAAGGCTCTGTCGTAACCCATATCCTTGAAACGCTTTTCTACATCAGCAAACTCCTGCTTGCCGATGACGATGTTGCCGCCGACAACCAGAGGAATGCCCTTCAGGCCGGCTTCATCGCACTTCTCACGCAGGCCACGGCAGTCCAGCTCGCCCTGGCCATACAGAGAAGAAACAACGATAGCGTCCGCATTGGACTCGATCGCAGCTGCGATATACTCTTCCTGAGAGACCATAACACCCAGGTTGACCACCTCAAAGCCAGCCTCGGTAAAGGCATGGTAGAGGATCTTGTTGCCTACGGCATGGACATCAGCGCCGATGACGCCGATAACCAGCACTTTCTTATCTCGCTTCTCCATTGTTACACCTCATTTTTTGCGGTAAAACCGCAATAGTTCATTCTATATAGTACCCTTCTCCCCCTGTTTTGTCAAGCTTGAAACAGGGTTTTCTTGGCAATTTGCCGCATATTTTCCGGCTTTTTTGCCACGGGAAAAACCGGTGCGCAAAATTGCACACCGGCTCTTCAAAAGCTCACCCTTTTACATTGTAGATCTGATCCAGAATGCCGCCGTCACGGCACATGACATTGGCAACCACACGGTCGCCCTTAGGCAGGCGGGCAGGCTTACCGGTGATGCGCTCGGTCTTCTCTTTCAGCTCATGAATGTCGATGACCGGCAGGCCGGCAGCGCTCAGGCGCTCCTTGAGCTCTGCGTTTCTGGGATTGACCGCAATGCCGCCCTGAGTGACCAGCACATCGATATCCTTACCGGGAGTGGAGATGCAGGTCACACGGTCGGTGACGATGGGCAGTCTTGCCCGGAACATGGGGGCAATGATCATGGAAAGCTTTGCGCCGGCTGCGGTATCACTGTGACCGCCGGAGCCGCCCATGATATAGCCGTTGGAATCGGTATGGACATTGACATTAAAGTCCGTATCGATTTCCGTTGCGCCCAAAATAACCACATCCAGGCTGTCCACCACAGCGCTGCGCCCGTTGGGTGCGGCATAATGCATAGCAGAGATCTCCTGATGTCTGGGATCGTTACGAATGGATTCCACAGCCTTCAGGTCAAAGCACTGCACATCCATCAGGCTCTTGAAGCAGCCGGACTGGAGCATATCCACCATATAGCCGGTGATACCGCCCAGGCCGAAGCTGCCCTGGATCTTCTTTTCCAGCATAATGTCCTGCAAAAATTTTGCAGCCGCCAGAGAAGCGCCGCCGGCGCCAGTCTGGAAGGAGAAGCCGTCCTTCAAAAGGCCGGAAGCCTCAATGACCTTTGCGGCATAGGAAGCCATCACCAGACCCACAGGGTCGCGGGTGATCTGGGTGGTGCCGGAAACGATGCCCTTGGGGTTGCCGATGGCATCCACGGAAACCACATAGTCCACATAGTCCTCGGAAATAGAGAAATCCTGCAGAGGATACGGCACCAGATTGTCTGTAATGACAACGACTTTCTTGGCATACATGGCATCGGCAAACGCGTAGCCGAGGCTGCCGCAGGCAGACTTGCCGTACTTGCCGGTGCAGTTGCCCATGGGGTCAGCGGTAGGTGCAGCAATAAATGCCACATCGATGGGAGTCGTACCCTGAATGATGTCCTTGGGGCGGCCGCCATGGGTCCGGAACTCCACGGGCTTTTCCAGCACACCCTGAGAAATGGCCTTGCCCAGACCGGCAGCGATATAGTCCGCAGCCAGGCCGGTGACCACCTTGTTTTCAATATGGGTCAGAAGCGGGGTATGTACATCAAACAAAGAGCTTGCATTGACGGTCAGGTCCTTGACACCGGATGCGGCGATCTCTTCCATGACCATGTTCAAAACAAAGTCGCCGTTGCGCAGATGATGGTGGAAAGAAACGGTCATGCCGTCTTTCAGACCGGCCAGCTGCACAGCCTCACGAATAGAACCAACAAGCTTACTCATTACGCTTCCTCCCTTCTCAGGCCCAGCGCCTCAGCCATAGCAATGGTCTGCTGCGCCCGGGTGACAATGGGGGCGTCGATCATCTTGCCATGCAGAGAGATCGCACCCTTGCCCTGCGCCTTTGCCAGAGCGATGGCGTCCATGACCTCATAGGCGTAGTTGATATCCTTTTGGCTGGGGCTGAATACCTGATTGATCACTTCCACGTGGCGGGGAGAAATAGAAGCCTTGCCGGTAAAGCCCAAAGCTTTGGCAACTGCAGCATCCTTTGCGATACCTTCATCGTCGTTGACGTCGGTAAAGGGTGTATCATAAACCTCCACGCCGGCTGCGCGGGCGGCAACCACCAGTCGGGTGCGGGCATATTCAATCTCTCTGCCTTCCTTGGTACGCTTGCACTGCAGGTCGGCAGTCAAGTCTTCAGCGCCCAGAAACAGCGCCTTTACACGCTTGCAGGAGGATGCGATCTGATAAGCATTTTCCACGCCCAAAGCGGTCTCGATCAGGGGCATCAGGCCGATTCTGCCACGCTCCATGCCCAGCTTTTCTTCCAGCTCGGTCATATAGGCGTCGGCGGTCAGGGCATCCTGCGCCGTGCCGGTCTTGGGAAGCAAAATCAGGTTGGGTTTCTGGGGCATGATCTGCTCCAGGTCGGCACGCCAGTAGGCGGTGTCGATAGAGTTGATACGCACGATGATCTCGCAACCACGGAAATCCATGTAACGCATGGTGTTGCGTACCAGGATCCGGGCCGCATCCTTTTCGGCGGGAGAAACGGCATCCTCCAGGTCGAAGATCACGGCATCGCTGCCAAGGCAGTTGCCGTTGATAAGCATATTGGGGTTATTGCCCGGCAAAAACAGCATACTTCTGCGCATCAGGCTTCCTCCCTTCC
>JAZQJO010000030.1:0-5288 GCA_045541695.1 Faecousia sp. | reverse complement strand
CCAAAACCTGACGGCCATTGTAGGTACCGCAAGCCTTGCAAGCTCTGTGAGGCATGATGGGCTCACCGCACTTGGGGCAGACGGCTACGTTGGGAGCAGACAGCTTCCAGTTGGAACCACGACGCTTATCGCGGCGGGCCTGAGACACTTTACACTTAGGGACAGCCATGGTGGCACCTCCTTGGTCAAACTGCTTTTAAACAGCATTCATTATGTTCTTACTTTTCAAGAAGCTGCTTTAAAGCAGCAAATCGGGGATCCGGCTCTTTTTGACAGACGCAGCTTTCCTTGTTCAGATTTCTGCCGCATTTGCAGCATAAACCCTTACAATCCGGCTTGCACAGCAATTTGGAATCCAGATTCAGTACGAAGATCGTCCGGACGATGTCTTCCACATCAGCGCTGTCACCCTCGAGAGGGAATACCCTTTCATCTTCGTTCTCTTCATTGTCAAGCTCTGTGACCAAAACCACATCCACAGGAAGATCCACAGCCCGGTCAAAATTGGCGGCGCAGCGGTCGCACTGTCCATGGATGGTGGTATGGATACTGCCGGTCATCATCAGCACGCCGGCGGTATTGCGCACCGTAACAGCGACTTCCACAGGTTCGCTGACGGGAAAGCTTGTACCGTATTGAAGATCACTCAGATCCACACTGCCGGAAAAGGAAACGGATGCGCCGGGACACTCTATGATTTTTGCCAGTCCGAGCAGCATATTTTCCCCCTCCTCGCAATCATGCTTGACCATTATACTGGATTCCTTTGCGTTTGTCAAATGTTATTTTTCATTCTCCTGGTCTATTTTTTGCATGTTTTGACGGGAAAGACGGGATAAGGGAGAATTTGCGACTTTTTCATATTTTCCTTTCCTGGGGAGAAGGTTGGGCCGGTACACCACATAGGCGATCACGCAGAACACAACAAGGCAAAGAAGCGAGATCTTCCAGCCCAGAGAAAATGCCGCATTGTCATAGCGGAACGTAACGGTATGAGCGCCCTCTGTCAGCATAACACCTACCATGACGTCGCCAATCAGCACGGTTTCAGCAGGCTCTCCGTCCACCAGTACGGACCAGTTTGTGCCGTTTTGGGGAATGGAGGTGTACAGAAGTCCGTCACGGTTGCAGTTGATGGTACCTTCCACATTCGTGTTAGAGAATTCGGTCAACTGCAGGGTAGAGGCTGCCAGAATGTCATAGCCCTTGCGGAACACCTCATCATTAACAAGACCTGCGTTAACGGTAATGCTGCCGGACTCATAAGCCTTGCAGGTGATGGACACGGTGATCACGTCGCCCGGATGCACATCGCTGACCGCTATGGTCTGGGGCAGGCTCATCGTCTCACGGTACAGCTCTGCGCTGTTTTTGCTGACAGTAAAGGTGTTTCGTGCAGACATATTCAGGTCAAAGCACATAAAACCGCTTTGGGTAACATTGTAGGTATAGGTCAAAGTGGTTTGGGAGCTTTCATTCTTGTAATAGCAGTAGCCGGTGTTGCTTTGGCTTGTCAGCACCGTGCCATTGGGTTGGATGGAAAGCCAGCTGGCTGGGGTGATGGTCCACACATCCTCGGACAGGCCGGTAGCGGCAGAAAACAGCCGGTTCTGGAACATAAACGCATTGGAAGCAGAGGAAAACTCCAGCTCGCTCAAGCCGCTCTCCGCCAGAAAACCCAGGGGAAGATAGGCGTTGTTTTCCAAAAGATAGACGTTTCCGAAGTGGTGGACTTCGTCAAAATAGGAGTTCATCTCCACACGGCCGTCCCGTTCCAGCATATACTTAAGATTCAAAAACAGGTTAGCAACCGGGGAGCTTTCTTCGAAGCAGTAGCGGTTATAGGTATTCCTGGCGCCGTAGCCAAGCACACGCATAAACTCGGTGACCTTCACGTTTGCGGAGCTGGTGAAGGTGGAGATGCCGTTATAGCTATTGAGAGCACCGTCGTTCAGGGTCTGGGTATGGGTGACCTCTGCCCGGTAGAACAGATCGTCGTCCTCTTTCATATAGCGGATCATGGATGCAGTGTTGGCGGTGCCGTTGGGATAGTTTCGGATGTCCGTATAGGGGAAGCGAACACCGAAATTTACCACAGTGAGGACCAGTTCCAGCGCCATTACGCCGGCCAAAGCATAGCCGGACACCTTTCTGCGGAATGCTCTCGTGCGGCAGTATTCCTTCATCTGCTCCATATTTTCCGCCATGGGCATGTGGCAGGCGATCCGATAGAAAAGGAATGCGCCCAGATACAATGCCAGAAAAACCGTATTGTAGGCAATGAACACAGGCTCATTCTTGCTTTCGGAAAGAAGCATAATGCAAACACTCAAAACGCCGGCAACGACGATCTGCCAGATGCGGAAATGCTTGCGCAGCAAGAACGCCCGATAAGCCATATAGACCATGACGAAGCTGAACAGGAAACTGAAACGGTAAGGGATCATATTGGTAAAGTGGAAACCGTGCCAAATATAATCCAGCTGCCGAATGATGAAGCTGAGCATAAAGAAGACCAGAAGGCAAACGCTGCACAGCTTGTCCCGCAGCTTAATGCCCTTTGCAGTCAGAAACAGAAAAGCAAGGATCAGGCTGCCTACGCCGCAATACAGGTTAGGAAGACCCTCTTTAAAGGTAGGCTCAAGACCGCCGGCCAGGTTACCTGCGATCTGCTTCATGCCGTCAAGAAGCGGCGGAACAGATGCGCCGACAGCATCCCAAAACATACCGAACAGGTCGCCCTCGCCGGACGCTTTTGCTACCTTATATGCGCTCCAGGCTGTCCTTGCGGCAGTGACCGCTTCACCGGACACAATATTGACGGAAAAACCTTCCGGGAAGGTGTTAACGCTGGATTGGGTGTTTTGCAGGGCAGCAAGGGCCGGAAGCTCCAAAATGGCGGTCATGCCAATGGCCAGCGCAGAAAACAGTGCGATCCTGCAAAGATCCAGGAAAAACCGCTTGATGCTCCTGCAGCGGCAGATCTGGTAGCAGATAAACAGCAACAGGACGAAAATGCAAACGAAAAAGCCAATATAATAGTTGGCAAAAATGGCTAAAAACAGGGAAACGGTGTATAAAATGAACTTTTTATCCCGTAAAAGGGAAACTGTGCCCAAAGCTACCAGAGGCAACAAAGCAAAGCTATCCAGCCACATAATGTTCCATTGATAGCCCAGCGCCCAGGCGCACAGACCGTAGAAGCAGCCAAAGAGTGGCAAAGACAGATCGTCCTTGCGGAACACATTTTTCAGAAAAACTGCAAAAAACAATGATGCAAGACCCAGCTTTATGGGAACAAGCAGGGAAAAGTAGGGCAGCACCCAGCTTTCCGGAAGAAATACGCTGAGCAAATACAGCGGAGAAGCCAGGTAATAAGAAATCAGACCCAGATAGTCCATGCCCATGCCCACGTTCCAGCTGTAAAGCAGGGAGTCACCGCTTCGCAAAGCTTCCCGGAATGCCTTAAAGAAGGGGAAATACTGGTGATACATATCGGAATAGAGCATGGAATAATGCCCAAAGGGCGTGTAGCCACCAATGATCATCAGGATCATAAAAGCAATCACCGGAAAGGCAAACGCCAGGAATAGATAGACCCATTTTCGGTTGTTCAGCAGTTGTAGCTTCATTGCGTTCTTCCTTTTACGTGATTTGTGGCAATAGTATTCTTAGTTTATCACAGAAATCTATCCCGGTAAAGTGGTGGCGGAGATTAAATTTTGAATTGTTTATAAATTTTTGCAGAAAAGGAAACTGCCCTGCCGTAATGGCAGGGCAGGGCGTTAGATAATCAGACAGATCAGACCCGTTGCACCTTCATTTACAATGCGACCGAGTGTGCCACGGAATTTCAGCCGCACGTCATCCGGCAGGCGAATGACTTTGGCGGTAAGACCTTCCTGGATCAATTCATAGACGGATTTGCCGAAGATATTGCTTTCCCACAGCTTTTCCGGGGATTCTCCGGTGAGATAGGAAAGCAGATCCTGTGACTGCTTTTCGTCGCCGACGATGGGATTGATCTCCGTGTCAATGTCGACACGGATCATGTGTATAGACGGTGCGCCGGCCTTCAGCTTGACGCCGAAAGCGCCGTTTTTGCGCAGCAGCTCCGGCTGTTCCAGCTTCATATCCGCAGCTGTGGGCATGACGATGCCGTATCCGGTGGCTTTTACAGAGGAAAGTGCGTCGGAGATCTTGTCATACTCCTGCTTCACAGCGCTCAGCTCTGTCAGCAAAGAAAGCAGCTGCGCATCTGTTTCAATGGGAAGGCCGGCTTTTGTGCTGAGGATCTCGTAAAACAGTTTTTCCGGGAAGCTGAGGGCACAGGATACCGTACCGGTTCCCAGATCAATGGAGCGAATGGAGAAATCCAGCACCTGCTCCAGCTGGCGAAGATCGGATAATGTGGCCTCTGCCTGCCCCAGCTCCGCAATTTGCTGCGCCCGGGTGATCAGCGCTTCATACAGCGCAGCTTTCACAGGGTGTTCCGGCTCCAGCACATCCATCCACCGGGGCATATACACCCGCAGCTCCTGCATGGGGAAGGCATAAAGCAGCTTTTTCAGCATGTCGCAAATATCGTCTGCGGTTAGGCTTTGACAGTCGGCCACCATAGGCTCTATATGATACTTATTTTCGATGTACTGCTGCACAGCTCTGGCGGATTCCGAATGAGGATCCCGGGAGTTGATGATCACAAGAAACGGCTTTTTCGTTGCCTGCATATCCCGAATCGCCCGGTCTTCCGCCGTAAGATAGTCCTCCCGGGGAATGTCTGTTACAGAGCCGTCGGTAGTAACCACCATGCCGATGGAGCAATGCTCTTCCATCACTTTTTTCGTACCCAGCTCTGCCGCTTCCGTCATGGGGATTTCATGGTCAAACCAGGGAGTGGTGACCATACGTGGCACACCGTCTTCCTCTGCGCCAACAGCTCCCTGCACCATGTAGCCAACAGAGTCGATCATCCGCACCCGCAGTGTCGCTGCGGCGTCCGGGGTGATCTCCACAGCTTCCTCCGGCACGAATTTCGGCTCGGAGGTCATGATGGTCTTCCCGGAGCCGCTTTGAGGCAGCTCATCCCGCGCCCGCTCTACCCTGTAGGGATCTTCGATGCAGGGAATCACCAGCTCCTCCATGATCCGCTTGATGAGCGTGGACTTTCCGGTCCGTACCGGACCCACCACACCCACATAAATATTACCGCCGGTTCTGGCGGCCAGTCTTGCATAAATATTTTCCATAGCCAGCCTCCTCATTCGGCAGGAGGAATGGCTCCTGCC
>JAZQJO010000029.1:0-63684 GCA_045541695.1 Faecousia sp. | reverse complement strand
GTTCGATTCCGGCCGCTTCCTCCAGCGGCGAGCTACAGCGCCGCATATGACCTCCTGGAGATAGGCAGCCAAGGCGTGAAAGACTGCCCGCCGTTGCTCGCGGCGCGCCAATACAGGGGCATGGCCAAGTTGGTAAGGCATGGGATTTTGGTCCCCATATTCGCCGGTTCGAGTCCGGCTGCCCCTGCCAGAAAATTTTGAGTAAGGAGTGGTTTTCGTGAAAGTAATCCGCAAACACCCGGGGCAAATGCCGGAGGTGATCGACATTGAAAATGATCTTGACGCCATCCGCACAGAGCTGGATGGTGACATGGAGGTCGTCACCATCTGTTCAGATCTTGTGATCCTCTGTGATGAGGAAGGAAGACTGAAGGGGAAAGCCCCCAATATTGCCTTGCGCAGCCTGGGCGTCGATTTTGTTGGCACGATCCTGATCGTGGGCGTAGACGGTGAGGAGTTCTGCGATGTGCCGCATCTGGACTTTTTGCTTTGGGATTTCTTCCGCATGGTCCGATACGGCCGCGCCGATCGGGCACACAACGTATGGAACTGTCGCCGCTGCGGTCATTTGCAGCAGTTTGAGGCAGATGGACCATATGAGAATGGGTGGGACTCCTGCCCGGTGTGCGGAGGAACGATCCTCCGTCCTGCCAACTATGGCTCGGCTTGATCCAAACGCGACCGGGTGGCGGGATATACCCGGGTATGACGGTGCTTATCAGATCAACTGGGAAGGGCAGGTGCGGTCCTGGCGTTGGCGTGGTGATCTGTTTACCAAGGAGCCCAAAATCCTGACGCAGTTTGTACGGAAGCCCCGATGTGGCAGCCGGCGCAGCGGTCGCCGGTATGTGAAACTTACGGACAGTCAGGGCCGCGGCAGAGAGGTGGCGGTCATCCGGCTAATGGTCGTGACGTGGTTCGGTGGGTACCCACCGGGGAAAGTTGCGTATCACAAGAACGGAGATCTCACAGATCACTGCTATACGAATATCGGATTTGCAACGCCGCGGGAGCTGGGACGCATGACCGGCGGAAAAGCGAGCCGGCGTCCGGTTGCAAAGGTAAATGCTGCCGGCGAGATCGTGGCCTATTACCCCAGCGCCCGGAAGGCTGCGAAAGCAAACCACATGAGCTATCAGACGGTGCTCGACCGGTGCAACGGGAAGGTGAAAAAGCCCTTTGCGCTGGACGGTCATACATACCGATTTGATGATGAATAACACCTCCGAAGATCTATTCGGAGGTGAAACCATAGGAGGGAATATGAAAGACACAAGTGAAATGTACCACTGCAAGGGCTGCCCGGCGTTCTACGAGGTCGAGAAGGACGGCCTCAACACTACCGGTGGCGGGTGGGAATATAAGCAGATCGAAGGCAGACGGGTTCTGTGCTGCCGCCCGGCAGAAGGTGGCGGCAAACGGAAAATGGAGCGTTTTTGCTTTTACTGCCTGGCGAAGGTTCCCGTCGGCAAGAAGATCGGGCATAAGGCCAGCTGGACTGGCCGTACGCCCACATGGTGCCCGGTGAAGGAGGGTGCCAAATGAGAGCGGTGCTGATTAGCATACGGCCGGAATGGTGTGAGCTGATCGCTGCCGGCAAGAAGACACTAGAAGTGCGTAAGAGCAGGCCTAAACTGCCCTTGCCGTTCAAGGTGTACATCTACTGTACCAGTGGTGCGGTCAAGAGGATCGCGTTTGACGAATACGGTGATCGGCAGATAGAACTGGTGCCACAAAAGGTCATAGGCGAGTTTGTGTGCAAGAAGATGTATGCTACAAGGTGCTTCCCCAATTACGAAGGGAACGGAAGGAATCATTCTTTGCCCCCGCGGGTGTGCAGAGATGTATGTCTTTCGAGAGAAGAGGTTGAAGAATATCTGGGCGAAAAGGACGGTTACCTTTGGCATATCTCCGATCTTGTGATCTATGATGAGCCGAAGCCGCTAAGCCGGTTTTTGCGATGTCCTTATCCCTGGGACTGCGCGGCCTGTGATTTGTGTGATGGGCTATATATGTCTTGCGACAGAAAAATAAGACCGCCCCAGAGCTGGTGTTATGTGGAGGAGTTAAAAAATGCCGATACTTAACTACACAACAAAGGTTGCGACTCACACCACACTCGGCGAGATCCAAGCGCAGCTCGTTAAGCATGGCGCGAGGAAGATTATGCAGGACTACGATGATGCCGGCCGGATATTGGCACTTACTTTTTCGATTGATACCCCCGCGGGCATTCGAGGGATCCGCCTGCCGGCAAATGTAGACGCAGTTCAAAATGTGCTGGCAAAACAAAAAGTCAAGTGCGATCGGGAGCAGGCTGAGCGCGTGGCGTGGCGGATTATCAAAGACTGGGTGGAGGCTCAGATGGCAATTCTCGAGAGCGAGATGGTCCAACTAGAAGAGGTGTTTCTGCCTTATATGATCAACAACAGCGGGCAGACGCTTTTCGAAACATACCAAAAAAACCAATTAGCACTGGAGGGCCTAGTTGATGGCTGAACTAAGACTGTGTCCGTGTTGTGGCGGAAAGGCGAGGGCGAAAACATTCGTTAGTGGAAGGTTGAAGAAAAAGAAATTCTTTTACAACGAATGTTCTGTCTGCGGTGTTCGTACAGGCCTTTATGCGGCGAAGCACGAAGCCGATGAGGCGTGGAACCGGAGAGCGGAAGCAGGCGTCGGGAAAACGGTGCGAGGGGCGTGGGTCGCCCAAAAGAGCGATGTCGATGTTGAGTACACTTGCTCTCTGTGCGGTTTTGTTTACTGTGAGGGCGATCCGAAATTCCTGCCATTTAGCTACTGCCCCAGCTGCGGTGCGAGGATGGATAGCGAGAAGGAGGCGCGGCACGATGGGTAAATGCATCGATGTGGATCAGCTGCGGATGAAGCCGGATACCACGGGCAATGTCATGAACGGCGTTCTGGTTGTTGGAGCAGGACGGGCAACCGGGAAGACTGTTTGCTTGGTGCAAGCGGCGCTGAAGCAAATGATTGAAAATGCACCTGCTGCCGATGTAGCACCGGTGATCCGCGCTGAGTGGGAGATCCGGAAGGTCCCCGGGCAAGTTGATACATACGGGCGTCCGTGCGAACTTGCCGCTTGCTCCCATTGCGGCTTTACCTGGACGGATCTTTACTCGGTCAAGAATTACTTTAAGCATTGCCCTGGCTGTGGGGCAGACATGGTCAAGAGGGAGGTATGTACAGATGGATAATTTAACAGCAAGTGAGGAGGCCTACAAGAACGGTTATGCCGCCGGCTATGAGGACGGTCGATCCTCCATGCTGCGGCCGCGCATTCGTGAAGGATCTCCGGGCTTGCGGGTAAAGATGATCGACATCTTAAACAGAACTTTTCATATCCAAAGAAGGGTGGCAGGCGAGATCTCCCCGGTGGACACAGCAGACTTCTTGATAGCAAACGGCGCGGAGATTCGTGACTGTCCGGCAGACTGCAAAAACTGCTGGAAGACTCAGCTCGTCAACCCGGAGGATGCCAAGGCCCGCTGGATCAAGCGGCACAACGAGCGCAAGTGCTCAAAGTGTGAGTTTATCTATTACAACAGCACCGATGATTTCAACTTCTGCCCCAACTGTGGGCGCAAGATGTACTAGGAGGCAGCATGAAAAGAGAACGCCTGATCAAGCAGCTAATGGCTGCGAAGATCTCCCGGAATGACGCCACAGCATTTGTGAAGGGCTACCATGCGGTGAAGGCTGCCGGCATGGAGCACCTTTTCAAGGAGCTGATCCTTCCGCCGGCGCCACCGATTCGGACGCAAACGGTAACGCCTGTACGGTTCTGCGCAAAGCGTGCTGTGCCCCGCTTTGAAGTGAAGGATGCCGGGATGGAGAAATACATAAAGGAGAGAACGGCGCAGGAGCTCGCATGCGGCCTTCTGGAAAACGGCGTGATCCGTGTTAGCAGAGAAGATTTCCCCAGTGTGGCGATATTTTGTGCGGAGATATGGGTAGCCCCGTCTCCCGAGAAAGGAGGGTACCTATGAGCGCATCTGATAACCACCGCCGCAGGAGTCACCGCAGCGAGAGCCGCAAGAAGGCTGCCTTCGGCAATATGACCCGGAAGGCGTATTTCACGCCGGCGCATAAGAAGCGCAATCTGTTCGGCCTTGCAGAACTGTTCGAGGCTATGCGTACAGCCGGCACACCGCGCACGAAGAGATCTGCAGAAAACTGATATCAAAAAAGGAGAATCATTAATATGGAAAACACAACAAAAGCAAAAGCCGAGATCCGCTCGCTGACCAGGGACCTGTTGTTCGAGCTCGGTGTAACAAAGCTGTTGATGGACAGCAAGGGTGACGGCCTGGGCGATCTGATGATCGAGCACCTGATCGAAGAACTTCAGAAGATGAAGGCGAAGGGCCCCCGGGGTGGACAAAAAGTTTGCGGCAGCTTCGAAAGTTGTAGCGAGCCCACTACGGTGGATTTTGGCGCTGCAATCCGGGCGGTTAAGCGGGGCAAGCGGATCACGCGCAAAGGCTGGAATGGCAAAAACCAGTATGTGGAACTGGCATGCAACATCAGTTATGTGGGTGCCGGATCTGATCATCTCGTTAATCCCTATCACGATGACATTGGCAACAAAGCTTTGGCATTTGTGGGTACTTCCGGTGTGCAGTTGGGCTGGCTTGCCTCTCAGGCGGATATGCTGGCAGAAGACTGGGTCGTTCTGGACTACACTGCGGGCAACCTGGCGATGACGGAGGCTATGCGATGAAGAAAATTCTGGTCGTTGTGCTGATCTTCTGCCTGTTGCTTTCTGGCTGCGGGAACATGTCGTTAGGCCCCGGGAATTATAAGTTCCAGAAGATCCACGTGGATACACATCATTATTCCGGATGCCTGACTGTGGAGCGGTGGTACGACACCGGGTACGGCGTTGAAGTCGTCACAAAGGAAGCCGGCGCAATGTTCCTGGCAGAAGGTACATATATCATGCTGCAAGGCGAGAAGCCTTGTCCGTTCTGCGGAAAATAGAAAAAGGAGGTATATCATGGTCTACAAAGAAACTGCAAGAAACGATCCCATTGAGGAAGCCAAAAGAGAGCCGATGCCCATGGAGTCCTTGACTGATATCGTAAAAGAAACGGGAAAGATCGCCTACGATGTCCGCTACATGAGCGGAAGGCTTTACGAGCATCTGTTTGGGAGTATACCGGATGACTGCGAAAATGGAGCCGAAGCGCGATGTCTCCAGGAGGAAATGATGCGCACAAGAAGCGCACTTTTGGACGCGGTACAATGGCTTGCTCAAATTTCCGCCAAGGTCGGATTGTGAATAGCAGCAAGATCCTTGTTTCAGATCGACCGACCGAAGAGTGGGAGCAATTCCTTCTGAGGCTGATGAACGACGCCAGTGACTGCTCTGTGCGCGGTCTGGCTGTGGTGGCGTTCCTGGACAAGCCGACGGAAGACGGCGGCGATGCTATGACGGCTTACTACAACATGTCTCTCCGGGATCGCTGCTATGCTGCAGATCTGATCCGGACAGATGTGACCCGAAAAATTGCGCAGGAGGCCGTTTGGGATGTGTTGGATCCTCCGGATCCGGACGAGGAGGTGTGAGAATTGGCCAAGAGAACGCAAAGCGACTGGGCGCTGACAGCGCTCACGGTGGAGGCAGAGCGCCGGCGCCGGGAGCGCGGTCTGCTCCGTTATGGATATGGTCACCTCATGGCCGAGACCACGCCGGAGGAACGGGAGCAGATCATCCGGGAGTATAAACGCCGCAAAAAGAGACGGTGCGGCGAAGAGGAAGGCTAGCCAACCCCTCAGGCACCGTCTTGCGACGGCGCCAGCTCCCCTTGCACAGGGGAGCCAAGGCGCCTGCGGCGCAGATCGAGTGGAGCGCAGTGCGCTCGGCGAAATGGAATGTGTTTTTAGAGAGTTTGCTTTAAGAAGGAGGTGTGCGATGGGCGTGTTTCGATTTAAACGAGCAGTCCCTGTGGAATATGACCTGCAGGGCTATATCTATTTTACATCCAAGCTTTACAATGTGCTGCCCCAGAAGGAGCAGACGCGGATCTTAAACCTCTGTATGGAGGCAGGTGGCGAGTACTATCAAGCGCTGTTTGAGTTCGTGACGGGCAGTGCCGGCGCCACAGCGGTATGCAGCAAGCATTATCTGTCACAATCGACGCTGGAGCGCGTCGTGCATCAATATTATGTTTTGTTCGCCGAAGCCCTTGATGTTGCGTGAGTGACCGAGGGCAGCGGTCGAGATTTGGTTTTGTCTGGGCCTCACCCGTGGCGGGTGGTGCGCATAGAAAATCAAATACTTTTCAATTTTTCATTCGCGCGTGCGCGCGAATGTGGGCTTGGTTAGGGCCTAAGTTTTCAACCATCCCACTAAAGAAGGGGGCTTTTTCGTGCAAGAGGGATACTGGGTAGTAAGAACATACAAGGCTGGATCCGTGGGAGAAAAGACAAAGTTTTTTGTCCCAGGGTCCAGGCCCACCGGAAAGATCAAGCGCAGAGACAGAGATGCGATCAAGAAGCAGGAGCAGAACGAGTACTCCGCACAGAAAGCCCTCGCCCGCTTACTTAATGCCAACTTCACCGCAGGAGATCTGCTTCTTGGTCTGGACTATTCCGAAGAGGGTCTGCAGAAGATCCTGGATGCAGGAAGAAAAAGAGGCCTGCCGGTAGACTCCGAAAACGAGAACGTGCGCATGGATGCCGTCTGGGAGTCTGCTTCTCATGAGCTGGACAATGCCCTTCGCAGGGTAAAGCGCAGGCTGGCCAAGCAAGGAATGGAGCTGAAGGCCGCCTATATTACATCAGACATGGACGGAGAGACGGGAGAAAGCGTGCGTGTGCACCATCACTTGGTCGTTAATGCCGGTACGCAGGCTGCCTTCCTGAGTGCCTGGGAGGAGTACGGCCTGGGCGGCGTCAGTTGGTCACCGCTGCGCGCTGATCAGGAAGACTGGACGCCGATCGCAGAGTACCTGATCCGCCAGGTGCGCCGGATCCCGGACGCCAAGAAATACCGCAGCACGCGCAACCTGGTGCGGCCGCAGCCGAAGGACCGCATTGCGCTGTCAGATGCCGAGCTGCGGGTACCGGCAGGCGGCAAACTGCTGTTCCGCCAGGAATACACACCCAACAGACCCCAGTACATACGCTATCGCCTACCCGAAAATGGGTTAAAACCTCCGTACCCAACGCCACTGGGCGCATAACAGCATAGATTCGTCCTTGGTCTGCACCAAGGGCGCTGTCGGCATGGTATGAGTTTTCCGACACGACAACGCGCATACCGGGGGGGCGCACGTGCGCGGGTATCAAATCAGGCCAAACATAAGCTGCGCCGGCGGAGAGTCCCGGGGCGGCCGTTTTTGCATGTAAAGCCAGTCCGTTTTGGGCTGGCTTTTTGCGTTTTATACCGATGGTTGGTGGAGCGCAACCCCTTTTTGTCAGTCTTTTTCGCTAAAAATGCAAGTTGACGGTTCGGCGTCAGCTTTTTTTTGTACCATGCAGGCAGATACAGACCGGTGCAAGGAGGTGGCGGCAATGGGCAGACCCAGAAAATACACAAAAAAGACACTGAGCGAAGCCGTGGAGCTGTACTTTGCCTCCATCACCCGCAAGGTCACGCCTACGGAGCGAGTAGACACCGGCGAGCGTGATGACAAGGGTCACAAAATCTACGAGCAGAGGCCCATAGAGAACAGCCTGGGCGAGATCGCGGAGATCGAGGAGTACATCATCCCGCCTACGATCGGCGGCCTGTGCCGCCATCTGGGCATCCACAGGAGCACCTGGGCGGAATATTGCGCCCGGCCGGAGCATGAGGGCACGGCCAAGACGGTGGAAGGCCGCATCCAGGCGTACCTGGAGCAGCAGCTGCTGCTGCGAAAGGACGTCAGGGGCATCATCTTCGATCTGCAGAACAACCACGGCTATGCGGAGAAACGCCAGATCGAGCTGGGCGAGCGTGCCGGCAAGGCGATCAGCGCGGGTGCGATACCCATGAGCGAGAAGAAGGCGCTCCTGGAGGAGATCGCCAGGGAGTTCGCGGGAGGCGGCGGTGCCGATGGGCAAGCCGAAGACTGATCTGCAGATCCAGCTGGCGCTGTGGTGGAAGCAGCTGAAGGAGACAAACAACGAATGCTTTATGCCGCTGTTTTTCGATGAGCACCGTTTTCTGGTGCTCAAAGGTGGCGGCGGCTCGGGTAAGTCCATCTTTGCCGGCCGCAAGATCCTGGAACGGGTCACCACCGAGCCGGGGCACAGAGTGCTGGTGATCCGGAAGGTGGCCAAGACTCTCCGGCGCAGCTGCTTTGATCAGCTGAAGGAGCAGGCTCTTACTTACTACCCGGAGCACGTTGCCTTCATTCCCAGGGGCGAAAACTCCGACATGTACATCAAATTCCGCAACGGCAGCACCATCTTCTTCGCCGGCATGGACGATCCGGAGAAGATCAAGTCCATTTTCGATATCACCATGATCTGGCTGGAGGAAGCCTCCGAGCTGGACGAGGGCGATTTTAACCAGCTGGATATTCGTCTGCGTACCGATTTCCCGTTCTACCTGCAGATGATCATCACCTTCAACCCCATCAGCGTTACCCACTGGCTGAAAAAGCGCTTCTTTGACAACCCGGATTCCCGTGCCACCGTACACGAGAGCACGTATAAAGACAACCGCTTCCTTACCCAGGCGGCCATTGAAACGTTGGAAAGCTTCAAGGAACGGGACGAGTACTACTACATGGTCTACTGCCTGGGCCAATGGGGCGTTACCGGCAAGACCGTATTCAACGCCAAAGCGGTGGCGGAACGCCTGAGCATTGTGCAGCAAAAGCGCTGGATCAAGCGCGGGCAGTTCGAATACACCGAGGATTATGACGGGATCCACATCTCGGATATCCGCTGGGTGGACGACCCCAACGGTCCGCTGAGGATCTACGCCGAGCCGGGCGCCGGCAGACCTTACGTGATCGGCGGTGACGGCGCCGGAGACGACGGCAGCGACTGGTTTGTAGGTCAGGTGCTGGACAACATCACCGGCGAGCAGGTGGCTACCCTGCGCCACCAGTACGACGAGGACACCTTTGCCAAGCAGATGTACTGCCTGGGCAAGTATTTTAACGATGCGCTGGAAGCGCCGGAGGTCAACTTCTCCACCTATCCTGTGAAGATGCTGACCCTGATGGATTACAAAAACCTTTACGTCCGGGAGGTGGAGGACGATTTTGACGGCAAGATCCGTCACGCCTTCGGCTTCCGCACGGACAAGCTTACCCGTCCGGTGATCATTTCGGAACTGATCCGCATCGTGCGGGACAACATCCACCTGATCAATGACGAGCAGACATTGCTCGAGATGCTGACCTTTGTCCGCAGCGACAAGTTTCGGCCGGAGGCGGAGAGCGGCGCCCACGACGACTGCATCATGGCACTGGCCATTGCCTACTATGTGCGGCCGCAGCAATCTATGGCCATTACAGAGCCGGAAAGCGGCAGCAGGAAGTGGACGCAGGATCAATGGGAGGACTGGAATAAGGCATCCCAGAAAGACCGGGAGATCATGATACGCCTGTGGGGACCACCCACAAGATAACGGAGGATCAAAGAATGAGTAAAAACAGCAAGAAAAAGCGTCGCCGGCAGAATCAGGCGAATGCCGCGGGCGTATCGCCCCGCTTTCTGGAGCCTACCAAGCTGGACTTGTGGCAGAAACGCCTGGATGACAGCGACAACTACTGGGATCCCGAGCGGGAGAAGATGGACAAGCGGGAGGCGCTCTATAACGGCGACAACCAGCTGGAACCGCTGGTACCCGGCGACACCGATGAGTGCGGCTTGCCGAAACGGACAAGCCATGTGCGCAACATCGTTTTCGAGAACATCGAAAGCCAGATCAGCGCATCGATCCCTCAGCCGAAGGTGACAGCCCGGCGGGAAAAGGATGAGCGCCTTGCGGATCTGATCGAGCATTTTTTGCGTAACGAGCTGGACCGCCAGCCTTTCGAGATCATGAACGACATGGCGGAGCGCACGGTGCCCGTGCAGGGCGGCGTGGGCTTCCTGGTGGAGTGGGACAACACCAAGCGCACCCATACCACTGTGGGCGAAGCTGACGTCAGCACGGTGCATCCGAAACAGTTTGCTCCTCAGCCCGGCATTTACACCGGCATCAAGGATATGGATTGGTTCATCGTGAAGGTGCCTACGACCAAAGAGGCCGTGCGCAGGGCATACGGTGTGGACATCCACGACGAGCAGGAGTCTGAACCGGAGATCCGCAGCTCTGGCGGCGAAGACACCGCAGAGGATGCCGTGACCATGTACATCGGTTTTGAGATGGGCGAGCATGGCGGCATCAACAAGTATGTTTGGGTCAACGACGTGGAGCTGGAGGATCTGGAGAACTACCAGGCACGCCGGCAGCCGGTGTGCAAGAAGTGCGGCAGGGTCCGTCCGCTGCCCGGCCAGATCATCTACAACAACGTGCAGGGCACGGACATCGATCCGGTGGCGGTTGCGCAGCAGACTCCGCAGCAGGAAAAGGCAGAGGCGGCTCGGATGCTGGCGCAGCGCCTGGCGCAGCAGATGATGCTGGGTGAAGACAGCGAGGATGCCGGTTTTGTGGGCGACGTGCAGATCGAGCCCGGCGATCAGCCGGAGCAGAAATACAACGGCGGCCCTTGCCCCTGGTGCGGCTGCGAGGATTACGAAGACCGGGAACAGGAATTTGAACAGGTCATGCTGCCGGTGAAAACGGAAAGCGGCGTGCGGATCCCCGGCGTGCAGCCGGCGATCGGCAAGGATGGAAAACCTGCGCTGAAGCCTACGCTGATCCCGTTTTACAAGCCGGACGTGTACCCCATCGTACTGCAGCGCAGCGTTTCGGTTTATGGCCAGCTGCTGGGCAGCTCTGATGTGGACGTGATCAGGGATCAGCAGAACACCATCAACCGCCTGGAGCAGAAGATCATTGATCGGCTGATCAAGGCGGGCACCCGGATCACGCTTCCGGACAAGGCAAACTTCCGTGTTGATACCAGGGATAACGAGAAGTGGTACATCGGCAACGCTGCAGACAAGAACCTGATCGGCGCCTATGACTTCAGCGGCAACCTGCAATATGAACTGGCGTATCTGGCGCAGGTCTATGAAGAAGCCCGGCAGATCCTGGGCATTACGGACTCTTTCCAGGGCCGGCGGGATCCTACGGCCACCTCTGGCGTGGCAAAGGAGCGCTCCGCTGCACAGGCGGCAGGTCGGCTGGAAAGCAAGCGGGTCATGAAAAACGCCGCCTATGCCCAGCTGTTTGAGCTGATGTTCAAGTTCTGGCTGGCATACTCCGACGAGCCCCGGCCGGTGGTCTACAAGGACCACAAGGGCAAAACCCGGTATGAAGAATTTAACCGGTACGACTTTTTGGAACAGGACGCTGACGGCCAGTGGTACTGGAACGATCAGTTCCTCTTCAGCTGCGACACCTCGGCGCCTCTTGCAAGCAACCGGGAAGCTATGTGGCAGGAGACCCGGCTGAATCTGCAGACCGGCGCTTTTGGCGATCCGACCCAGACGGACACGCTGATCCTTTTCTGGGGCAAGATGGAGGAGCTGCACTATCCCGGGGCGGGCATCACCAAGAAGTACCTGGAAGAAAAGCTGCAGCGTGAGCAAGCGCAAGCAATGCAGATGCAGCAGATGCAGATGGCCCAGGCAGCCGGCGCACCTGCCGCAGGTGGCGGCGCCCCCGGCGGCTCAACCCCTCAAATATCTCCCGCCATGGGCGGTTGATAGAAACACCAAGGAAAGGAGGAAAGACCATGAGCAACAAAAGCGGTTACGCCGGCAAGATCAAAAACGGCGGTACCCAGGTCGTGAAGGCACCCAGTCAGCACACCGACCCCAAGAAGGGCACCGTTAAGACCGGCGCCGACCTCCGCACCGGCAAGAAGTAAAGCCGGCATTCCCATCGCCGCCGATGTGGCGGCACACATTACCCAGGGACAGGGAAAACATCCGCAGGCCATCACGGCCTAGAAAGGAGCCGTAATGGCTGACATTAACGAAGAACAGGTTTTTAAGGCTTTTGGATTAGGCGCAAAAGCGCAGGAACCCGCCGCACCTGCAGTGACCGAAGAGCCGAAAACTGAAGGCGTACAAGCGCAGGAAATCGCCGCCCCTGCAGAGGCAGGCGAGCAAACAGGTGGCGGCGCCCAGACCGAACCGACCGCGGTAGCGGGTACACCGGAAGAACCGGAAAATATTGCGGCAACGGGCGCCCATACAGACAAGCTCCCTCTCACCCCTGAGCAGCGCAGGGAAAACGCTGCCCGGCGTCGCCAGCAAGAGCAGGCGCGCCAACAGACAGCCATTGATCAAGCGGTGCAGCTGGCACTTAAACAGGAGCGCAGCAAGCACGAAAGCGAAATGAAATCGTTCTTCGGCGCCGCCGGGCTGAAAAACACCGTGACCGGAGAGCCCATCACCAGCATGGAGCAGTTCAATGCGTGGCAAAAGCAGTTTGCTGATGCCAGGCTGGAGCGGGAACTGAAGGCCGGAAAATTGTCCCAGGAGGGCCTTGCCACTGCCATCGGGAACCACCCCATTGTGCAGCAGGCAAAGCAGCTGGTCGATCAGGCTGCTGCGGCGAAAGAAGCAGAGCAGACGTCTGCTGCCAAAACAAAGATCGAAAGCGAGATTGCGGAGATCCACAAGATCGACGAGTCCATTAACTCGCTGGAGGATCTTACGAAGGCACCTTATTGGCCGCAGCTGTACGGCATGACCAGAAGGGGCTACTCCCTTAAGGACGCCCATTTTTTACTTAACTACGAACGGCTGGAACAGGCGAAGATGGAAGCTGCCCGGCAGCAGGCTATGCTCAACGCCAGGGGCAAGGACCATCTGGGCGCATCCAGCACGCCCCGGGGCGGCGGCGCAGCAAGCGTCCCCGCTGCGGATATGGCGATGTTCCGTCTGTTCAATCCCGGCGCCACCGACGCCGAGATCCAGGCTTACTACAACAAAAATAAGAAAGGCTAAGGAGGCCAGAAAATTATGTTTTCTCCCCACAAAACTGACACCGGTGCTGTTCTGCCCTGGGAATACATGCCCGCAGCGGCTGGTTCCTATCAGGCAGGTCAGCTCCTGAACGCAAGTGCCGGCGCCCTGACTCCCATCAGCGCAGCCAGTAAGACCACTCCCGGCTATCTTTGCATGGCCAATATCACCGTCACCGAGGGCCAGCTGGTCCCTGTGACCCGCATCCAACACACTGCGGTCTACGAGACCCAGCTGAGCGCAGAAGCAGCTGCCGCCAAGGAAGGCACTAAGCTGCAGGTCAGCGCCGGCGGTCTGCAGGCGGACGCCGCAGCCGAGGGCACCTTCGAGATCACCTATATCGAAGGCACTGCTGCCGGCTCTATGGTCCGTGGCCGCTTCATCTAAGGCGAAAGGAGACACAAAACCATGCCTATGAATATCACCTTTTCCGAAGGCTCCGGCCTGAACGATTCCATTTACGGCAAGTGCCAGGCGCCCATCCGCATGTTCCTGGAGCAGCGGGGCGAGCAGTTTGAGCAGCAGAGCGTCATCAAGGATCTGTTCCTGATGGGCAGCTCCGATAACTTTGCCGACACCATGACCAGCCTGACCGCTATGGAAGGCTTCCAGCCTGTTGGCGAGAACGGCGCATACCCCGCCGACGGTATGCAGGAGGGCTACAGCAAGCAGCTCGCGTATGAGACTTGGAAGAACTCTTTCTCCGTGTCCCGTGAGATGATCGAGGACGGCAAGCTTCTGGACATGAAGAAGCAGCCTGCTGCCTTCATGACCTCTTACGGCCGCACCCGTGAGATGTTCGGCGCAGCTCTCTACGGCGGCGCCATCGCCGGCAAGGCAAAGACCAAGTTCCGCGGCAAGGAATTTGACATCACCGGCGCTGACGGCGTGACCCTCTTCCACACCGCCCACAAACCCAAGGTCAAGGGCAATGCCCAGACCAACAAGTTCTCCGATGCGTTCTCCGTGGACGCTCTGGGCCGGGCTGAGAGCGCCATGCACCTGTTCCGTGGTGACGACGACAACATCCTGGATGTTGCGCCCAACACCATCCTGATCCCCGAGGATGCAGATCTGAAGAAGGCTGTGTTTGCCGCCATTGGCGCCGATAAGGACCCCATCAGCGCAAACAACGCCTTCAACTATCAGTACGGCCGCTGGAACGTGATCGTCTGGTCCTACCTGAACCAGTTCATCACTGCCGGCACCAAGCCCTGGATCCTGCTGGACACCGACTATAACGAGACCTACGGCGGCGCCGTATGGAACGACCGTGTGAAGCTGGCTGTTCGCTCCACCATTGACGAGAACACCGATGCCAACGTATGGCGCGGCCGTTCCCGCTTCAATGCCACTTTCAACGACTGGCGCTTTGCCTGCATCGGCGGTATCGCCGGCGGCACCGAGCTGGCCACCCTGAAGGTGTAACAGTACATAACGCAAAGGGGCGTGGGCAAAGCGCCCATGCCCCTTTTTGCAGAAGGAGACGCCTATGTCAACGATTCGACAGATCATCGCCCGGGTGGACGATGTAAAGATCAATGCGTTTAACGAAGAAACCAAAACTGCCTGGATCGCAGAGCTGGACGGCAAGATCGCGCTGGATGTGATGCTGATGAGCATCGAGGATGCGCAGCGGCTGCAGTATGCGTACCCGACAGACCTGGAAAGCGAGCCGATGGTAAAGTTCCCCCACGACTCGCTTTATGATCTCTGGCTGGGAGCTAAGATCGATTTCGCCAACGGCGAATACAACAAATATCAAAATTCCATGGAGATGTTCAATGCCCACTATGGAAATTATGTGCGGTGGTTTGCGCAGTTTTACGAGCCTGCTCAGGGCTACGGCAACAGCTGCCGGCATTGCAGCAATCCTCCGTATTACATAAGCGCCTACGCTCTGGCGGTCAGCCGGGGCTTTGAAGGAACGCTGGACCAGTGGCTGGCGTCCCTTGTGGGCAAGAAAGTGGCCATTCGTTATGAAGGCGATAAGGTCCTGTGGCGTTGGATCCGGGAGGGAGAAGAAGATCAGGAAGAGGGCGAGCCCTGGACTGAGCTGATCGACGTGGAGGCGCTACAGAAATCCAAACCCGTAAAGGGCGTGGACTACTTTACCGAGGAAGACATCGAAAGCCTGGCAGAATACTACGTGCCTGTTGGAAAGCAAGACTTTGGCGAAGGCAACACGTTTGGGCTGAAGGGTTATTACTTCACTGGCATCGACTTCGCAAGCAAGAAGATCACCCTGTCCATGAAGCAGAACGAGGAAAACACCGAAGGTATGAATCTGACTTGGGTGGCCGGCGATGCGATCTCCGTTAAAAACGGTGACTATTACAGATTGGGAGTCATCAAGTCTGTAGACGGGAATGTGATTACCTTAGATGACTTTCCCTTTAGTTCGGTGTTCACGCCAACGGGCGCATGGGATTATGACGAACACTGTGTAGTTTCGCCGAACAAGCCTTTGAGCGGACAGATTGAGTTCGGTCAGTATTCCGCTGCTTTTGGCTATGGCAACAAAATCCATGCAAAAGGCTCTGTGGCAATGGGCGCGAACAATACGATCGGCGCATCTGCTGGAAGCTCGTTTGCTCTTGGCAAGCAGAACACCGTAAACGGTTCCAGCGCAGCCGCTACCGGCTATCAAAACACAGCTTCCGGTGACGATTCCTTTGCCACAGGCACAGGAACAACGGCATCCGGACAAGCTTCAATGGCAAGTGGTTACCATGCCGAGGCTGCCGGCAAGTATTCTCGGGCGTCTGGCAATGAGAGCAAGGCGACCGGGCAAAGCGCAGATGCTTCCGGCAACGTAACTACGGCATCGGGAGATTTCTCGCACGCAACCGGTAATCGAACCAAAGCAACAGCCACAGGGTCAGCTGCACACAACTACAATACAACGGCTTCCGGTGAGAATTCCTTCGCAATCGGTTCTACCACGACCGCAAGCGGCAAGAAGGCTTTCTCGAGCGGTACCTCCACAACGGCCAGCGGAGAGAACTCGGCCACATTCGGTCAAGGCACAACTGCTTCCGGCCAAAGAGCGGTTGCGCTTGGCTTCTCTAGTGTCGCATCCGGTGGACAGGCGTTTGCCGGAGGAAATAGCTGCGAGGCTTCCGGCGAATCTTCTTTTGCCATAGGATACAAGGCCCGTGCTAAAAACGCCTATTCAAATGCGCTGGGTTATTTGGTGGAATCTGTTTATAACAGCCCGACGATGAAAAGCCAGACGGTTGTCGGCCAGTACAATGCCGGCGAGGGCACAGCGGACGAGCAGGCTGTGTTTGTGATTGGTTGCGGCACTTCTTCGGACAACAAGGACACTGCCGCCCGGGTTATGGAAAGTGGCTCTCTTGATATGGTTAGCCATAAAATCACCAACGTGGCAAAAGGAACTGCCAATGCGGATGCCGTCAACCTGGGGCAGCTGAAAACCTACGTCAACAGCATCACGGCTGAAGATGTTGGCGCGGCAACAGAGATTCATCAGCACTCTAACTATGCCTCACGCACTTGGGTCACCGAACAGATAGAAGAAGCGCAATTAGGTGGCAGCGAGGTGGATCTGAGCGGCTACGCCAAGGTAGAGGACATTCCCAGCCTGGATGGCTATGCCACCGAATCGTTCGTTACTGACAAGATCGCGGAAGCTCAGCTGGGAAGCGGCGAAAGTGGCGATGTGGATGTAAGCGACTTTGTAACGGATGACGAGTTAAGTGCTGCTGTTGAAGAGGCACTTGCGCAGGCGAAAGAAAGCGGCGAGTTTGATGGCGCAGATGGTGTGTCTGTCACCCATGAATGGGACGACACTGTGTTGTATATAACATCTGCGTCTGGCACATCTGGCTACGATTTACAAGGCGCCGCCGGTAAGGATGGCGTTGGAATTGTCAGCGCCTCGATCAACGGTGACGGCGAACTGGAATTGACGCTTTCCAATGGTTCCGTTGCAGTAGCAGGAAGAGTCGTTGGCGAAGACGGCAAGGACGGCACAGGTGGCATCAGTCGTGAGTTCAACAGCGGAGAAATATCCACCTCGTCTTACACGTACACCGGAGGCTATATATCGAAAATCTATCATGTGTATGTTGTGTACACGTTCGGCTCCATGCAGTTTGATGATGTTTTCAGCATGGACTGGACGATGCTGCCAGTCACCGGTTACTACGAGCTTGCAAGGCTTTGCGGGACAGACTCGACATATTTGCTAAAAGTCAGCAAAGACAGTAGCGGACATCCTGTCTTTGAGTCCAGCAACTGCACCATTACGAGAGTAATTGGCTATTACTAATTTCTCGACAGAGGCGTTAGATCTTGATTTGCGAGGGTGATAGAACATGATGAAAATCAGT
The DNA here is from genome assembly GCA_045541695.1 of Faecousia sp. Taxonomy (GTDB): domain Bacteria; phylum Bacillota; class Clostridia; order Oscillospirales; family Oscillospiraceae; genus Faecousia. Next base: position 46,276 of record JAZQJO010000029.1, on the reverse strand, counting down.
AGGGCAATTATCGCAGCTGCGCTGCTTGCAGTTGCGGCGCTGACGGCGGTTGCGGTGAGCTGCCTGCTCACGGTGGATAAAATCGACCTCACTAAATACAAGGCAACTGCTGACTATGGGTCTATGCGCGCAGAACAGGTGGCGGTCATGCAGGCGATACTGGACTGCAGCGCAAGCGGCGACACGGTCATAGAGCAAAACCTATCCTACGATGAGCTCAACGAGGTGATCGATTATATCGGCTTTTACTTCGGGACGAATCTGGCGCATTGGAACGTAGCTCTGTGGCGGCCGGGGTATGCGGAGGTAAAGCCCGCGCTGCTGCAGGAGCTGGAGCAGGACAAGGTTGTGCTTGATGCCGAGATCGACAAGGCGCTGTCCGGCATGTATGAGGGGTCAGACAGATTCAAACTGCTGCAGATCAGCAATTACATCGCGGCCGCGGTCCGGTATTCTCCTTCTCTTGCCGACATCGAGCCGCTGTCGGGTTTGGCCGGCAGAGGATCTTGCACGACCTACTCCATGCTGTTTTACAAAATGGCAACACGGCTGGGCATAGAAGCCTACGTGTGCTACGGCGAGGTAAACAACGGAATACGCACCGCAATGCATGCCTGGAATATGGTGGTGCTGAACGGCGAGCGGTATTTTTATGACATCACATGGTACGACACCCCACTGCGAATGGCGTGGTATGTCCACAGCGGAGCGGCGTGGGGCAGAGATTTTACAATCACACAATTATCGGATAAGGAGTTTGCATAATGGGTATCAAAATTTGTTTGGATGCCGGTCACTTCGGTAAGTACAACCGCAGTCCGGTGGTGTCGGAATACTACGAAAGCGATATGAACTGGAAGCTTCACCTTCTGCTGAAGGCGGAGCTGGAGCGCTACGGCTTTGAGGTTTTTGTGACACGTCAGGACAAGGAAAAGGATCTGAACGAGTATTACCGGGGAACAGCGTCTGCCGGGGCGGATCTTTTCCTGTCGCTTCATTCCAATGCCGCAGAGCGGGAAAGCGCAGACCATCCGGTGGTGTATGTGCCTTTGAACGGCAGCGGCCACAAGTTGGGCACACTGCTGGCCACGTGCATCCGCAACACCATGGATACGGATGAGCCTGCCCAAGTCCGAACCCGGGAGGGCAAGAACGGCGACTACTACGGCGTGATCCGGGGTGCGACGGCCGTGGGCGTTACGGGCTTGATCCTGGAGCACAGCTTCCATACCAACACCCGGGCCACCAAGTGGCTCATGGACGACGGCAACCTCGCCACGATGGCGAAGGCGGAAGCGGAAGTGATCGCCGCATGGTTTGGCATCACAAAGCCGGAGGAAAAGCCTGCAGAAGAGCCGGAACGCTGGTACCGCATCCGGGAGCGGTGGGACAATCCCCAGAGCCAGGTTGGCGCATACAAGGATCTGGAAAAGGCCAAGACCGCTTGCCCGGAGGGCTACACCATCTATGACTGCTATGGACAGGCTGTGTACGTTAACGTTCCCAAGCCGGCCACGTACACTCTGGAGCTGCCGATCCTGCGAAAGGGCGATGCCGGCGAGACCGTCCGGGCGATGCAGAGCTTGCTCATGCTGCGGGGCGTTGAGTTGCCCAGATACGGCGCTGACGGCGATTACGGCGCAGAAACGGTGGCGGGTGTCGTTCGCTTCCAGACCCAAAATGCACTGGCTGCGGACGGCGTGGTCGGCCCAGAGACGGCAAAGAAGCTGTTGGGGGTGACGACATGAGCGACGCAATTATCGTTGCCCTGATCACCGGCGGCCTTTCCCTTGCCGGCGTGGTGATCACCTGCCTGGCGACAGCCAAAAAAGCGGAAAAAGCAACCGCAGTTGCCCAAGCGGTGACGGACACAAAACTCGAGGAACTGACAAGGGAGGTCAGACTTCATAACGGATTCGCCCAGAGAATGCCCGTGGTTGAAGAACAGATCAAGGTGATCAACCACAGGCTGAAGGATCTGGAAGATAATCAGCACAACTAAGGAGGAAAAGAAAATGGATTTTGGTATTGCAACCGTAGCCGCCATTACGGCGCTGGTGTACATCATCGGCTTGGCCGTTAAAGCGACGAAACTGGAGAACAAGTGGATCCCTGTGATCTGCGGCGTGGCGGGCATTGCCCTGGGCATCGCCGCCCTGTATTTGGGCATCCCGGATTTTCCCGCAGCAGATCCGCTGACTGCAGCTGCCGTGGGTGGCGCATCGGGGCTTGCTGCTACCGGCATCGATCAGGCCGTGAAACAGCTGATCCAAAACTAAACAGCAGGCGGGGCTGGCCAAGAGGCCGGCTCCGCCTGCCGCATTAAGGAGGAATTATCGTGCCGTCGAATATACTTTCGATCGACAGCAACTTCCCGACGTTTACCGGTGAAGAATCGCCGGAGCAGCAGATCCGCACGCTGCACAATTATCTGTTCCAGCTTCGGGAGGGACTGCAATATTCCCTGAGAAACCTGAGCACAGATAACTTTAACGCCACGGCGCTGCAAGGGCTGACGAATGCGCAAAAGGACGCAGTATCGGAAGAATTGAGCCGCATCATGGCGCTGCTGAATCAGCTCTCGACAAAAATCGACAGAGTAAGTGGGCAGATCGGTATTGTGACCGCCGAGTGGGCGCAAGCGCTTGAGGAGCGGGTGCAAGACCTGGAAGAAGATCCTACGGTGGCAGACACGGCGGCTGCGGTATTCGGCGAGGGCGGCTTGGCACAGCGGGCAGACAATGCGGAAGCGGAGATCGAAGCGCTCACGGAGATCGCCGCAGATCACGAAGAAAGATTGATGTCTGCAGAAACAGCAATTACCGGCGAAGGCGGCCTGGAGCAGCGCACCAAGGTGCTGGAGGACGCAGTAACCGCTGAGGGCGGTTTGCAAAGCCGCACTGTTGCACTGGAAGGAGCAGTCGCCGGCGAAGGTGGTCTTGGTGAGAGAATCACCGCTACTGAACAATCAAACACGTCGCTGGATGAACGGGTGAAAGCGCTGGAAGAAGACCTGACTCTGGCCGAGCTGGAGAAAACGGTTATTGGTGAAGGCGGCCTGGAGCAGCGCACCAAGGTGCTGGAGGACACCGTGACCGCCGAGGGTGGGTTACAAAGCCGCACCGCAGCTCTGGAAGAAGCGGTTACTGCCGAAGGTGGCTTACAAAGCCGCACCGCAACTCTTGAGGAAACGGTTACCGGTGAAGGCGGTCTGGGGCAGCGCACCACAGCTTTGGAAGAAGCAGTTACCGGCGAGGCCGGCCTGCAGCAGAAGGTCGCCGGCGAAGGCGGCCTGGAGCAGCGCACCAAGGTGCTGGAAGACGTAGTCACAGCTGAAGGCGGCTTGCAAAGCCGCACCGCCGCTCTGGAAACTGCGGTAACTGCTGAAGGCGGCCTGCAGGAACGGGTGCAGAAGCTCGAAGATGATGAAACAGTAGAGCAGCTGCAGGCGGCGGTTGCCGGCGAAGGCGGGTTGCAGGAACGAATGGGCGCCGCCGAGCAAAACATTCAAAAAATAACAGGTGCCGTCCGGGTGGCGGAAGATCAGACCGCCATCGGTGAAGAAGGAAAGCCGCTGCACCTGGTAGGGAAAATCTATATCAACGGCGTACTGATAGGAGCGGAGGGAGAAACGTGAAGTTACCAAGTATGAAATATGCGGATGGGATCACCAAAGGGAAGCAAGTGAAGTTTAGAGGACTGAACCATTCCAAGGGCGCCGAAGACGGAGATCTTTGGGATATGCGCAACCTGACAAGTGACCATTATCCTGTTTTGGCTACCCGGGCGCCGAGGTTGATCCACAAAAAGCTGGAGAGCCCCGGAGGCGTTTTCAGCTGGGAAGGGCTCTGTTGGGTCGATGGAGGAAAGTTTTTCTTCCGGGGCGAAGAAAAAGGCCAGGTAGCGCCGGGGCGAAAATCGTTTGCTTCTATGGGAGCATACGTTCTGATCTTCCCGGATAAGCGCTACTACAACGTAGAAACCGATACATTCGGATCCATGGAAGCGTGCTGGGAAGGCGATAAGCTGACGTTCGGCGACGGCCTTCTCTATGGCGAAGCGGCGGAAGCGAACTGCATCACCGCTGCCGGCGTGAGCTGGAACGACCATTTTTATGCAGGAGATGCCGTGACGATCACCGGCTGCACAACAAGGCCGGAAAACAACAAGAGCATTATCATTCGCGCCATCGATGGGGATAAGCTGTATTTTTATGAGAACAGCTTCTCGCTGGGCGATGGCAACACGTACAGCGAAACCGGTAACCTGCAGATCGCACGGCAGGTACCGGATCTGGTTGCTGTTTGCGAAAACGAAAACCGACTGTGGGGCTGCAGCGGCAACACGATCTATGCCAGCAAGCTGGGAGATATTTTTAACTGGAGCGTGTACGACGGCCTGGACACAGACAGTTATGCGGTGGACACCGGTTCGGCCGGCGCATTTACCGGTTGTGCGACATACGGCGGATACCCGGTCTTTTTCAAAGAGGATCACATCTACAAAGTCTACGGCTCGGAACCCAGCAATTTCGAGGTGATGGGCAGCTCTACAATGGGACTTGCAGAAGGCTGCGCAGGAAGCCTGGCCATTGCCGGTGAGGTGCTTTTCTATCTCGGAAGGAACGGCGTGGTGGCCTATACAGGCGGCATTCCCCAACCGATGAATGCGCCGTTTGGAATGAAGCGCTTTAAAAATGCGGTGGCGGGATCTGATGGACTGAAGTATTACATCAGCATGCAGGATGAAGCCGGCGCATGGGGGCTTTATGTATATGACACCCAACGGGGCGTGTGGCACAAAGAGGACGAGAGCTGTGTGACACACTTTACCAGATACGACGGCAATCTTTACATGCTTACAGAGGAAGGCCAGATCCTGATCACGGGTCCGGCGCAGGATCCTCCGGAGGGCACGGAAGAGGAGGCGGCTGTGGAGTGGTTTGCAGAATTTGCCGATTTTACTCAGGAGAATCCCAACAAAAAAGGCGTAAGCAAGCTGCAACTGCGGCTGGAGCTGGATGCCGGCGCTGCCGTGCAGGCGGAGCTGATGTTTGACTCGGACGGACAGTGGGTTGCGGCCGGAAGTGTAATCAGCGAAGGAAGAAAACGCAGCTGCTACCTGCCGATTGTGCCGCGCAGGGCAGACCATTATCGGTTGAGACTCCGGGGCACCGGCGGATGCCGCATCTATTCCCTGGTGCGGGAGTATTACACCGGATCGGAACTTTGATACAAAACAGGAGGAATTGAGTTATGGGATATACTTATGACAATTTTATCTCTGCTGCCACGCAGGCGGGTATGGCGGATCGCTTTACGGAGGAAGATCTTCAGATCGCCCGGGCGAATCCGGAGTACGGCCTGGGCATGCTGGCGCTGATGCGAGATACCGACAATGCCACGACACCGGAACAAAGGCTGCTTGCAACCGAGGCAACCAATCAGTTGAGACAGAGTTACGGCGCCACCGGCGCCGTGGCGGGTGTGCCTACAAGCGCCGCTGCAAGCGCTCCCACGAGCGCAGCTACCGGCGGAACAGATGTACCCGCAAGCGCACCGTCCGGTACTGCTGCAAGCAGCGAGGGTATGATCGGTGCATATAACGGCAGTCACAGCTCCACGATCGAAGGCTTGACCGATCAGATAGGAAGTTATGGCTCGTTCGGCTACGACAATCAAGGACAATATGACCAGGTGCTGGGGCAGATTGTAAACTACGATCCTTACAGCTACGGGAATCAGGGGAAGTACCAACAGGTGCTAGACAGCATCGTGGATCAGAAACCTTTCAGCTATGATCATCAGGAGGACCCCAGCTGGTCTGCTTATAAAAAAGCTTATCTGCGGGAGGGAGAACGTGCCAGCGCAAATGCCCTGGCCCAGGCGGCGGCCGCCAGCGGCGGCAGAGCGTCCAGTTATGCGCTGTCTGCAGCGCAGCAGGCAGGCAATTACTACGCGGCACAACTGGCGGATATGCTCCCCACACTGGAGCAGAACGCCTACGCACGGTATGTGAGCGATTTTGAGCGCCGCCTGCAGGGCTTTGGTGCGCTGCAATCTGATCGGGCATTTGATTACCAAACATATCTGGATCGCTTTGGCCAGCTCCAAAGCGGCCTGAACGCACTGCAGAGCGACCGGAACTTTGATTATAAAAACTGGCTTAACCAGTATGACATGCTGCAGAACAGCCTCGGGAACTATCAGAATCTGGATGCTACGGAATACCAGAGATACCTGGATGTGTACGACCAGCAGCGGCAGGCAGAGCTCGATCGGGACACTCGGGATCAACAGGCCTGGGAGAATCAGTATTTGACAGACGAGGTTGCCCGGAATCAGGCGCAGCAGGAGTGGACCAATGCGTATAATCTGTACCTGGCGCTGGGATATGCAACGCCAGAGATCGCAGAGGTCTTGGGCATTGAGCCCGGCACGCCGGCACCGTCGACTGGCAACACGGGTAGCGGTAATGCAGGAACCGGCACGGGCACGACCACGGGTACGGGCGCAACCACCGGCGGTACGACCAATGCAGGCAACGACACGAGCGCAAACAACGGAAAGCTGACGGAAAACGATGTGAAGGCGCTGCAGACGGCGTTGGGCGTGACAGCTGACGGAATGTACGGACCCCAAAGCCGGGCAGCGGCTGCGGGGCTGGACGCCGATGAGGCCTACGAATTTTTCGTCCGCTTCCCTTACGACAAGTGGGGCAGCGTCAAGGTTGACTGGCAGAGCCTGTGGGATCTGGGTTATCCTGCGGACTATGACCCCGCATATGTTTCTCAGCTGATCGGATCCGGAAGCGTCGAGGCGAGCGTGGACGCAAACGGTCGGGTTACATTCCAGGTGCCGCCGGAGGCTGGAGACGTTACTTACGATTGGCAGAGCCTGTGGGGCCTGGGGTACGCGCCAACATTGACCGCGGGTGAGATCTGGGATTTGATCGATGCCGGAAAGGTAGAAATGGTGACTGAGAACGGCGTTGTTCGTTTCCGGAAGCCGGTGCCTGTAACCAGCGCGAGCGCCATGGGCGCGAGCTCTGCGGCGCACAATCGTGTTAGCTCACTTATGTAACGAAAGGTGATCAGTAATGAAAGTTACGAATCTTGAACGCATTCGAGCGGAAGGTCAGCAGACATTTGGAAACGAGCAAGTTTCGCCGATAGGAAATGAGCAGAGCCTGACAGATCAGTTTCTTGCGATCCAGAAGCAACGCAATGCTTCTGCTGGGTATCAGGAGCTGGGAGATGAAAAATTCACGGAGCAATTTCTTGATGTCCGGGAACAACGCAACAATATGACCATGGAGGAAAGAGTGGATGCCAAGGTGCAGGCAATCGGCACTGAAACGCCCTCTTCCTTCGTGTCGAATCCTTTTAACGAGGAGACCGTTAAGCGTGGAGAAGAGCTGGTTGACAGGCTGGATACGCTGAAAGTGTCTTTTGACGGGGCTAAAACTGCGCTGATCACAGCGCAGAACAGCCTTGGCCAGGCGCGGACCACGGCAGAGGCTGCCGGGCAGAAGCTTCAGCAGGCACGGCAGACCTGGGCAACAAGCCGCACAGAAGAAAATGTTGGGCTGTTTCGGTCGGCGCTGACGGAGTATAGCGACGCCTACAGCGCATATACCTCGGCGTACAATGCGTACTCGCAAGCCTATGATGCCTACAAGGCACAGGAGGACGAGATGGTCGGTGCCCTGGCGGATTATAAGGTTTTTCTAGCTAACTACAACAACTGGAAAGAAAACGCTCCGCAACAGGCGGTAGAGGAAGGGAAGAAGAAAGGCGTTGGCGATTATCTGCTTGATGCCGCAGCTACTTTTATCCCTGCCGTTAGACTGGGAAAAACGATCTACGATGTATCGAAGGGTGGCTACATCAAGGGCAGTAAAGCCTTTGAGGACGGATATGACTTTGGCGACGTCACAAAAACCGCCCTGGGTACAGTAAGAGATGCTGCTGAAGACACATGGGCAGGCATTATCGGCACCGGCGAGACTTTGCTTGACGCGGGAATGATGATTGCTCCCTATCTTGCGCAGGGGCAGTACTACCAGAATGGCGGTGCGTATCAGCCTATTGGAGTCCAACAGCTAAACCAACAAGCGTTTGACACAATGAAAGCGGGATCGCAAGAGTTCGTCGGGAAAGATCTCTATGACGAGCAAGAGGTGGCCAAGGTTATTACCTCTGCGCAGCCATTGGGGTGGCTGATGGATAAATGGGGCATCAACACAGAAGAAGCCTCTATCCTGGATGAGAAAGCGGACTCTCTTTTCCAGTCTGCGGGACAGCTTGGTGCGCAGATGGCCGTAAATGCAATTCCCGGCATGCAGGGCGCAGGCTTGGTCATGTCCGGATTGTCCGCTATGGGATCTGAGAGCGAGAATGCTTTGAAGAGCGGCGCAACTCTCGAAGAGGCGGCGCTTAGCGGCATGATCACCGGCGCTGCAGAGGTCCTTACGGAACAACTTTCCGGTGGCATTAAGTTTGGCGGCAAAACCGCCGATGACTGGATCACAAAAAAGATCGCCCGCACCATTACCGACACGACCGCCAGAAACTTGGCGAAAATCGGCGTGGACTTTGTTGGCGAAGGTGCAGAAGAGGCTCTGTCCGGTATTGCATCTCGTTTTGGTCAATGGCTTACATACAGAAACGATGAGCATCTCTGGAATGATGTGCTTGCTTCTGAAAAGACACGCCAAGAGCTCTGGGACGAGTTCCTCGCAGGCGGACTTCTTGGCGGATTTAGCAGCGTGGGCAAGGTCGCATTTTCTTCGGCAAACGGCGTGGACGCTGTTACGGGTCTTACAAAGGACGAGCAGGCCTTTGTGGACCAGGCATATAAAGAGGCTCTTGCTGAAGCTGAAAAAGGCGGTAAAGTAACTGAAAAGCAGAAAGCAGAAATCTATGACGACATTCTGGAACAACAGGGGTACAGCTCCGTATTGCAAAAAGCGTACGATCTGAAGAATGTCACGGAGAACGATGCGCAGGAGATCATCAACAGCGGTCTGGAAAGCGCCCAGGGCACGGAGAGTTATAAGCTCGCTGTGCAGCTGAAGGCAAAGCTGGATGCAGGCAAGATCCCCAGCGCCGGTGAGCTTGGGCGGCTGTTGGTGGCCACGGAGATCGAGATCCAACAGGAAGGTGCTGCTGCCGGCGAAGGCGCCGACGTGGCCGAGCCGGGCGGACTGAGTCTGCCGACGTTGGAAGATGACGCCGCCGGCGATCTCAAGACCAATGCTGTGAGCAGACCGCTGGAAAGCTACCCCGCTGAAAAGCAAACAATGATCCGATCTTACATTAACGCTGTGGATGAAAAGATCCGGTCGTTTGTGCAGAGTGTAAAAAATGGAGATCTCAGCTTTAAGCGGCAGAAGATCTCCGATGTTAGCGAAAGAGCTGCGGCTGACATCAAGCGCCTTTTGGGCGTCGACGCACAGGGGTACACCCACAACATCAATACAAATGGCGTGAAGCACATTATTGACAGGCATGGCGAGTCCGGATCGCACGATTCGACGATGTCCGCTGACGACGATGTCGCACGCATAGGTTGGGTGCTGGAAAACTACGACACCGTCGAGCCGCTGCTGGAAAATGGCAAGCTGGTTTATAGTTCTGAGTTTAGGGACAGCAATGATCGCCCCGCACCGCAGATACGCTTTTCTAAAAAAATAGACGGCTCCTACTATGTGGTAGAAGCCGCATGCGTGAACAGTCACGAAAAACTGTGGGTGCAATCCGCGTATTTACGAAAAAATGAAGATGTTACGCAAGTTCTCGCTGAGGGCCAACAGGCCAACCACGAGACGAACGCCCGAAGCGCTCTTGCTTCTCCATCTTCAAAAACTATTATAGACCAGGGTGGCGGAAATGTCAATACCGGCGCAGATACGGAGCTGCGAGGGTTGAGCTTGCCGACGTTGGATGATGTTGCGCCGGCTGCTGGATCTGTTGCGGAAAGAGGCGGAAACGTTACGCAGATGCCCCAAAACGTTACAGCAACACCCCAAAATGTTACGGAAAACCAAATGATCAACACGGCCGTGCCTGCCGGCGAAGCGGTGCCGGTGGCGGCTCAGAGCGGCGAAAGCCAGAATGGAGGAACACCCTATGTTAACACCCAAGTACGAGGAGCAGGGCCTGCAGCTGCCCAACCTGCCGGAAGAAGCACCGGCGCAGGAGGAAACGGTATACTATCTGGAAGCGGCCAACGGAATGCTGGTACGGGTACCGGAGAGCAGGCTGGAAGCCTGGATAGCCGAGCAGGATCGGTTGCGGCAAAACAAAGCACAGACGCCCGAGTTAACAGAATCCGAGAAGCTGCTGCGCGATCGAATCTTGCAAGAATTCTTCAGCTCGAAAAAGTAAGCGCCGTCGACGTCGGCCTGAAAAGCGGCACGAATACCAAGAGCTTGCAGATTCTTCCCCAAGAACACTGGGATGCAGAGCTGCAGACGCTGGCGCAGAAGATCCGCGAGGAAACCGGCAAAGAGCCGGTGTTTGTTGTGGGTGACCTGAGGGCTGTGGGCAAGGACGGGAAAAGCTTCCTTGCTAGAGCTGCGATTACCGATACTCGGGTAATTGTTCTTGCGGACTACTTCCACAGAGAGATAACGCTGGATCAGGTCGTAGATCACGAGATCTTCCACGATCGTGCACGCACGGCCAGAGAGGATGGCTACGATCTAAATGCGATGATCGAAGAGAAGATCCTGGAACGTTACACCATGGATGAGTTTTCTTCTGTGCTGGATGCGTATATTGTGGCACTGCGCGGGCGGTTTGGCCTGGATGGCGCAGAGAGCGGTGCACAGTACGAGGCTGCCATGGCTAAGATCGAAGAGGAGTTGTATGCAGACGCCTATGCCGGCATCAATGCCTTCGGCGAAAATGCCGGCAAATTTACCGGCGCCGTGGATGAGAGCCTGAATCGGTTGCATCTTGGCCGCAATACCGCCCAGGAGAACGGCGTCCGGCAGACCAACGGACCGCCTGCAGCAAAAGAAAACACCGCCGACGTGGGCGGTGAGAGCTATTCGGCCGATGATCGTTACGATTACAGCAAGCCGTTTGCCGAGCAAGTAGAGGACTACAAAAAAGGACTCATTCCCAAGGGTGACTCTTTGATTTTGGGTGAAACGCCGGACGTGTTCCGCTCTATCGGCTTTAACGCAATTCCCATGACAATCAATACGACGCATGTGGATTATGCGCTTAACGGAACGAAGGATGCGGATCATCTACTGGGTGAGACGATGCTGAAGCAGCTTCCGGAAAAAATCAAAGACCCAATTGCGGTGTTCGTTTCGCAGACACACGGAACAACTAGCGTAATCGCTTTGCTTGATTTTACGGTCAACGGAAAGCAGGTTATAACTCCTGTGACAGTTGATGGCTTTGGGTGGCAGAATGCAATTCAAATCGATAGCAATGCTGTGACGAGCGCCTATGGAAAAACTACCGCTGTGAAACAGTTGCATCAGGCGGCCGTCAACGAAGCAAACGGCAGGTTTTCTTTGCTATATGCAAATAAAAAAGAAGCCGTATCACTTCTTCACCGCGCCGGACACCAATTGTCCGGAACGTTGATACCTCGTGATGGCTTCTATCACAGTATACGCGAAAACGGATCTCCTGTCAAGGTGAAATTTAATAATGCAACCGAAACCCAGCAATTCAAACGTTGGTTTGGAGACTGGCAGAAACATCCCAAGAATGCTAGCAAGATCGTAAATGCCGATGGGACGCCCAAAGTGATGTACCATGGTACCAGTGCTGAGAATGGCGATTTCTATGTGTTCGATGCCGGCAAGGCATCCAAAAAGGGTGGCCTGGGGCTGAAAGCCTTGGGCAAAGGTAATTATTTTACCGCAAAACAGTTGGATGGAACAGAGCGTTACGGCAGTCGTGTTATTGCTGCATATCTAAACATCAAGCGGCCATTCGTATATGACGGTGGGAGTAGCATCATGGAGCAGGCAGCCCAAGAATTCGGGATCGACACCGAGGGCATGACATACGACGATCTGCAGCAGGAAATGCGTGATCGCAAGTATGACGGCGTCATTCAATACGATTCCAACGGAGACGTGGCGCTGGCAGTTGCATTTGACAGCAACCAGATCAAGTCCGTGGATAACATTGGCACATTTGACGGGGAGAATCCGGACATTCGCTACTCTGTCGACGATCAGACCGAGGCGGAGATCGCCGCCAAGGAGGAGCTGATCGCTGCACTGCAGGAGCTGACACCGGAGCAGATGCAGACCGATCGGGTGCGGCAGCTGATCGAGCAGTACACCACCCGTCCCCAGCCGAAGGTGCAGACGCCTGCCCTGAAGATCGACCGGGCGAACCTGCGCCGGGCGCTGAACAGCACCCTCGGTCTTACCAAGGAACAGTCCGGTCAACTGACGCAGGTACTGGACAAGTTCACCCAGGATGTGAAGCCCAAGCGCGCAGCGAAGCCAAAGGCGGAGCTGGATGTGCAGAGTAAGCCCACGGAGGCAAAGAAGATCCTTCAGAAGAAACTGCTGGATCTGTTCTCTGTCCCTGCAGGCCAACGTGGCGCCATGGGTAACTTTATCAACAACTTCGCAGATCGGATCGTTAAGAATGGCAAGCTGACAGAGGCCGACCGCAAGGCATTCTTTACCGCTATGTATGAGGCCGGCGCCATGACCGTTCCGGCAGACGAGTACTATGCCAATGCCCGGAGCTACATCAAGGGTGGTCACATCTTCGTTCCGGACAGCGTGGTGGCGGATTTCGGTGATGACTGGGGCGACATTCGCCGCCGGGCGTTTGCCGCCGGCATCTACCTGACTCGCAGCCGGGTGAATGAAAACGGTAGTGCCGTATCGGGCATCGATGTGTGGAACAATGACCTTGCCTCCGAGTTGCCCGGACTGTTTGACAGCGAGGCAACAGACCGCCGCGCGATGCTGGAGCAGATCGTCCGGGTGGCGGAGATGGGCCGCGAAGAGCAGATGAGCCTGGGCGAGTACGTGGCCCGCATTGCCGGCGAGGAGTATACCTCCGAGAATGATGTTCTGGACAGCATGGAACGGCAGATGACATGGGCGCTGAAGTCCTTTGCAGAGACCGCTCGGGTGGAGATCGAGCTGAAGGACAACAACCTGCGCCGCGTTCTGAAGGAACGCCAGGAAAACAGGGAGGTTGCCCAGCGGGCGAAGGATCGCAAAGAGCTGCAGGAGCTGCAGAAGAAAACTATGAAGCAGCTGCAGTGGCTGAGCCGCAACCGCTACAAAGCTCCGGAAGATCTGCAGGCCGTCTGGGATGAGGTTCTGGGTGACATCGATCTTTACGCCATCGGAGCCGCCAACGAGATGAACTGGAGCGAAAAGTACGGCGCCACATGGAAGGACCTTGCCGCGATGTACAAAGCTGCGGAGGCTAGCGATGATAACTTTATGCCCTCCGAAGATCTGAAGAAGATCGTCCGAAGGTTGGATGCCGAGAAGATCGGCGACATGGATCTGGGCGCTTTGCAGGATCTGTACAAGGCGGCCGTGGGTCTGCGCACGGAGTTCTATAACCGGAACAATGTGGTGGGTGACGAAATGCACCGCCTTTTTGCAGAAGTGTACGCAGATGCCAAGAACGAGATCCAGAATGCGCCTGGCGGATTCGCCGGCAAGTGGGCTGATAAGTTCCTGAACATGGACCAGCTGACGCCGATGAATGTGCTGCAGCGCATGGGCGGCTGGGATCCTAACGGCGTGTTCTACTCTATGGCAAAGCAGCTGGAACACGGCGAGCGGGATATGCGAGCCTATCGGGTTAAGGCACAGCGGCTACTGCAGGAGTTCCTGACGGAGCATGAGGACTGGGTTAAGAAGGCAGACGGCCAGGGCAAGGATGCCGTTTGGTACGAGCTGGAGGTCCCTGAACTGATGGAGCTGCGCATGGGCGACAAGCCCATCTTCGGCGACACGGTAAAGGTTTATATGACACCGTCGCAGAAGGTGCATCTGTATCTGGAGAGTAAAAATCTGGACAACCTGCGCCACATGACCGGCGGTCGCACCTTCGTCAACAAGGAACTTTATAGCAAGGGCAAGCGCCAGGAGGCTCTGGCACAGGGCCGCACCATTCGCCTGGCACCGGAAACGGTGAAGGCAATCGTGTCGGATCTGACGGCAGAAGAGCTGGAGCTGGCACGGATTCTGGAGCAGTACTACAACGTGTTTGCGAAGGATGAAATCAACCGTGTGTCCAATATCCTCTATGGTTATGACAAGGCCATGGGTAAGAATTATGCGCCGATCTATACCAACCACAATTACACCAAGGCGGAATTTGGCGTGTTTGACGTCACGGCGGAAGGTGTCGGCAACCTGAAGGGCCGACAGCACGCATCGAACCCCAGCTATAACCTGAGCGCTTTTGATGCCTTCGAGCGGCACGTGGAGCACACGGCCCGCTTTGTTGGCATGGCAATCCCGGCTCGAAACTGGACTGCGCTGATGAATTGGAAGGAAAACGGCAACAGCACTGCAGATGTGATTTCTCACAAATGGGGTGATGAAGGCAAGCGTTACATTACGGACCTGATCACTACGCTGCAGGCAGGTGACGAGCTGAAGATGGACACTGCCAGCGAGGCGGTTGGCGCCTTGCAGAACAACTACATCTCTGCGGTGTTCGGCGCTAATCCCAGCATCGTGCTGAAGCAGCTGGGCAGCATTCCGCTTGCCGGTGCATATTTGGGCGCCACGAACGTGCCCACGCCGGCGCAGATCGCCAGGATCGATACGGATCTGATCTCCAAGTACAGCCAGGATCTTGCGTGGCGCACTATGGGCTACACAACGCCTGAGACCAAACAACTGAAGGAAAATCCCAACTGGACGCAAACGAATAAGTTTGTGAAATTCACCTTCGGCGGCGGCGCTATCACCGCCATGGATGGATGGGCTGCCAGCACACTGTGGCCCTGGGCGGAGAACAAGGTGCGCCGGGAGCATCCGGATCTTGAGGTCGGCACCGATGCGCAGATCGCCGCCGGCGAGAGCCCCTTCTACAAGAAGGTGGCACAGGAGTTCGAAGATGCAATGTCCAGAAGCCAGTCTGTGTCCGATGAGATCCACCAGAGTAGTCTGCGCAAGAGCAAAAATCCCATTACCAGGACGTTCACCCTGTTCCGTTCCGATTCTGCGCAGACCTACAACGCATTGCGGCAAAAGATCGGCGAGGCACAGTTCTACAAGAGAACCGGTGCGGATGAAAAGGTCAAGAAGGCTGCCACAACTGCCGTAGGCACTGTCGTATGTGCACTGCTCATGAATGCAGTGTGGTCTGAAGCTGTCAGCTTCCTTATGGCTATGTGGAAGAACAAAGGAAAATACTACCGGGACGATGAGGAGAAGCTAACAGCTGAAAGCGTGGTCGGTGAGATGGGTCGCAACATGCTAGAGTCCATCATGGGTACGGTTACCTTTGGTGATGAAATCGCTCAGCTGATCGGAAATGCCATAACCGGCGATCAGCGATACGACCTGGAAGCTCCTGGTCTGGAACAGCTTAATGAAATTTTCAACTTGATACAGGATTTGCTCCAGGGCAACTTCGGTCGCATCAGCGAAGCGGTAGATCTAGTTAAGAACGGAGGAAATCTGGGAAAATATATCAGCGATAATAGTGGAGATATTCTGGGAGAAATCAAAGAAACTGCAATCAAAGCTGCGACCTATTTTGGCGTGCCTATCAACAACATGGAAGCGTACCTGATCGGTGCGTTGAAATGGGTGTCTCCGGAACTGGGCACTGCCTATGATGATCTGTTTATAGATGCTGGGAAGAGTGATCTTGTAGGGTTGGAAGGCGGCGCGTTGGAAACCCGGGTACAGGATATCCTTGTAGATCGGCATATCAGCAACTCTGAAGAAACGGCGCAGATCCTGGCAGGACTTTATGCAGAAGGACATACATCGGCAATGCCCAGCGACACACCCTCTTCTGTGACGGTCAACGAAGAAAAGCACGAACTGAGCGAACACCAAAAGCAGGTTTATGATACGGTCTGGGGTGACCTTGTGGCGGACGGACTGGACGCGCTGGTCTCTTCTGAAGCGTTCGCCGGTGCAGATCAAGAGACACAAGCCAAGATGCTTGCCAGATTGTACAGCTATGCTGCGGACCGCGCTAAGGCGGAATTGTTCGATCAGTACTCCTCCAGCAGCGCGAAAACGGTTGATCAGATGCGCGCCGAAGGGTTGGATCTTGCGGACTGCATCAGCTGGGGTGTTGAAAGCTCTGGCTTGAAGCAGGAAGAAAAGTTCGCCCTTCTGCGCGAGTGGGATCTTACCGATGGCCAAAAGAAGGCAGTCATGGGAACCATCCTGGGCACCGACTTAAAAACGGCTGCCGGTAATCCGACACAGTATGCAGAAATGCTGGAGGCGTTAGAGAACGGACTGACAGTAGATCAGTACATCGATCTGCGTACCGGTGGCGGCGTTGGCGACTACAGTGACCTCGTAGAGGGTGGCTTGGATCCTGACGAGGCCTATGAGCTGGTAGAGGACTGGAACAATCTGCAGCCGGCAGATGGCAAGGACGGCGTATCCGATCTTCAGAAGTGGCGGGTGTGCGTTGATTTCTCCGACGATGTGGATGACCAGTTGACGGCACTGTTTGCGGTGATGACCGAAAAGCAATTCCAGAAGGTGGAGATTGCCAACGATTTTGGCGTTACACCCAATGCGTATGTGACACTGCTTGAGCTTCGGCCGAAGTATGATGCAAACGGTAACGGATCCTACACACAGGCAGAGATCCGGGCAGCAATCGACAATATGCCTGGCCGCTACACAACGTCGCAGAAAGCAGTGCTGTGGCAGCTTGTCACAGGCTCGTCCAGCGCAAAGAACAATCCGTATGATCAGCAGATCGGACAGAAGGTCCTGGATGCCAAGTCTGGATCCGCAGGATCTTCGTCCGGGTCGAGCGATAGCTTCTCGGACGAAGTCATGAGACAGCTGATGGGCGAATAAGCAAAGAAACCGCACCGGACAACCGGTGCGGTTTTTGCAGAACGAACCTGCCCCGTGCGGAGCAAAGGGAAGGTTGACATCAATTTGACATCATTTAGTTGCTCAAAAGTGACTATTTTTGATTATTTTTGGTAAACAGCGGGCGTATGCCCAAAATGAGATAGAAGTACTTTTGCGAATAAAAACAAAAAATAAATGCCCCAAAAGTAGCGTTTTCGCAACTTTTGGGGCATTGGTGGGGGAGGGCGGATTCGAACCACCGAAGCGATACGCAGCAGATTTACAGTCTGTCCCCTTTGGCCACTCGGGAACTCCCCCATATGTTGTTGTATCCGTCTCTGCTTGGAGCCGGTAGACGGACTCGAACCCCCGACCTGCTGATTACAAATCAGCTGCTCTACCAACTGAGCTATACCGGCGGCTCAAACAGAACATGCTTATTATAGCGGCGAGGCATGCGTTTGTCAAGTGTTTTTTTGTTTTTTCACAGAAGGAAAAAGCCCTGCCGACCAGACCGGTCAGCAGGGCTTTTTTATCAGATCTCAACATCCAGATTCAGCTTGGAAATAACAGCGGCACAGCGGGGGCAGAGACCCTCAGCATCAGCCTTTTCGGAGTGCATCCAGCAGCGGGGACACTTGGCGCCCTTGGCTTCGGACACGCCGATGGTCAGCTCGGGGAAGTTGACGCCGGCGCTAACCTCAGCGCCTTCCTCGGGAGCTTCCCATGCGCAGGAGGAAACAATGCAGATCTCTGCCAGATTCAGACCTGCGCAGACCTTTTGCAGTTTGTCGCTGCCCTGCAGGGAAACGTGAGCTTCCAGAGCCTTGCCGATCCGTTTCTCGGCACGGGCCTTCTCCAGAACGCCGTTGACATCGGAGCGCAGCTTCATGACGGTTGCCCATTTTTCCATGGCGGCTTCGTCAAGGCTGTAGCCCTCGCAGTTTTCAGGCATTTCGTTGAGCACAATATTACGCACATCATCCTCTGCGCGGTGGGGCATTGCCTGCCAGATCTCGTCACAGGTGAAGGCCAGAATGGGAGCAAACAGCTTCGCCATGGCATCCACAATGAGATACAGAGCAGTCTGTGCGCTGCGGCGGCGCAAACCGGTGGCCTCCTCACAGTAGAGGCGATCCTTGATGATATCCAGATAGAAGCTGGAAAGCTCCACCACACAGAAATCATTGATGGCGTGGGAAACCACATGGAACTCATAGTTGTCGTATGCCTTGCGGCACAGCTTGGTGAGCTCGTCCAGCCGGGTCAAAACCCACTTGTCCAGCTCTTCCAGATCCTCGGCAGCCACCAGATCGTTGGGATCAAAGTCAGCCAGGTTACCAAGGCAGTAACGAGCAGTGTTGCGGAATTTTAGATAGTTCTGGGCGATCTGCTTAAAGATCTCAGTGGAACAGCGGACGTCTGCATGGTAGTCGGAAGAGGCAGCCCACAGACGGACAATGTCAGCGCCAAAGTCCTTGATCAGGTCGGCAGGATCGACACCGTTGCCCAGACTCTTATGCATAGCACGGCCCTGGCCGTCCACAGTCCAGCCGTGGGTCAGCACCTGTCTGAAGGGTGCGCCCTGATCCAGTGCTCCGACGCTGGTCAGCAGGGAAGACTGGAACCAGCCACGGTACTGGTCTGCGCCTTCCAGATAGACATCGGCAGGCCACAGCTCGGGAGTATCGTGCATGAGGGAGGCGTAGTGGGTAGAGCCGGAGTCAAACCAGCAGTCCAGTGTGTCGGTTTCCTTGGTGAAGGTCTTGCCGGCGCAATGAGGGCAGGTGAAGCCGTCCGGTATGAGCTCCATAGCTTCCTTTTCAAACCAGACGTTGGAGCCATACTCGTCAAAGAGAGCGGAGATTTTCTCGATGGATTCGGGAGTAGAAACAGGCTTGCTGCAATCTGCGCAGTAGAACACGGGAATGGGAAGACCCCAACGGCGCTGACGGGAAATGCACCAGTCGGCACGCTCACGGATCATGCTGATCATGCGGTCTTCGCCCCATGCAGGGAACCACTTCACGTTTTCGATAGCAGCGATGGCCTGATCTTTAAAGGATTCCACGCTGCAGAACCACTGGGGAGTTGCACGGAAGATGACAGGCTTCTTGCAGCGGTCGTGGTGGGGGTAGGAGTGGACGATCTCTTCGGAAGCGAACAGCATGCCGCTTTCCTTCATGTCCGCCAGAATGACAGGGTTGGACTTTTCGGTGGGCAGACCGGCGTACTTACCTGCGTAGTCGGTGTGACGGCCGTAATCGTCCACGGGAACGATCAGCTCCATACCGTAGCGCATGCAGGTCTGATAGTCATCAGCGCCGAAGCCGGGTGCGGTATGGACACAGCCGGTACCGGAGTCCATGGTGACGTACTCAGCATAAACCAGACGGGAGGTCTTGTCCAGGAAGGGATGCTGCGCCAGCATATTTTCGAAGAATGCGCCGGGGTAGGTGGCCAGGATCTCATAGCTGGTGTAGCCGCCCATGCCCATGACCTTTTCGCACAAAGCCTCTGCCACGATGAACATTTCATCGCTGTAGTCTGGCTTGACGATCACATAGCTGTCCCGGGGATGCAGGCAGATAGCCATGTTGCCGGGGAGGGTCCAGATGGTGGTAGTCCAAATGACGAAGCACAGTTTGCTCAGATCAAACTGGCTCAGCTTGCCAAGATCATCCTTCATGGGGAACTTGACATAGACGGAAGTACAGGGATCGTCCTGATACTCGATGTCGGCCTCTGCCACGGCGGTGGCGCAGAAGGGACACCAGGTGACAGGCTTCAGACCCTTATAAATGTAGCCCTTGTCGAACATGCGGCCAAAGACCTTGACTTCCTGCGCCTCAAAATGCTTGTCCATGGTGCGGTAGGGCTTTTCCCAATCGCCAATGACACCCAGACGCTTGAAGCCTTCTCTCTGCTTGTTGATGAAATCCTGAGCGAATTCCTCACAGGCCTTCCGGAACTCGGGGACGGACATATCTCTGTTCAGCTTCTTTTTGGAGTTTTCAATGGCACGCTCAATGGGCAGACCGTGGTTGTCCCAGCCGGGGACATAGGGTGTGTAGAAACCCATCATGGCATGGCTGCGGACGATAAAGTCCTTCAGAGCCTTGTTTAAAGCGTGACCCATATGGATGTAGCCGTTGGAGAAGGGAGGGCCATCGTGGAGGACGAAGGAAGGCTTTCCCTTGTTCTTTTCCAGCATGGCATGGTAGATATCCTGCTCTTCCCAGTTTTTCAGCATGCCGGGTTCCCGGGCGGGCAGACCGGCCTTCATGGGAAAGTCTGTCTTGGGAGTGATGATAGTGTTTTTGTATTCCATTGGATTGTTACCTCCGTTTGAAAATCATAAAAATATAGCCTTTGTCCCTTTTTCAAGAGACAAAGGCCAAATTACCTCTGCGGTACCACTCTTGTTCCGGCAAAAGCCGACACTCATGGGCGCTGTAACGGGCGCAACCGGCGCAGCCTACTCGCCAAAGGGTTTTCGGTGCGCTGCTCAAAGGGGATATGTACCGTTCCTGGCCGCTGCCTTTCACCAAACGGCAGCTCTCTGCAGGCTTAGGTGACGGCCACCTGTCCTTATCATAGCACTGAATATAGAGTTACTGTTGCTCCTCGCCGTTGTAGTTGCGACCGAACTTCAAACCGGGAAATTTGGAAGAAGTTGCCTCACTTGTGGGATGCTGAGGCGCAGCCTTGGGAGCGGTGTCCTCGGTGGTGCCCACCAGAGCTTCAATGCTCATGGCGATCTCGTCGGCGACGGCATCGGCCCGGGCAGAAGCGGCATCCGGTTGGTTGTCGAAATCGAACGCAACGCTCTTTTCGGGAGCGGGACGATTGTCTGCCTTGATCTGCTCCAGAGTCTGGATGCAGCGCTGCATCTGCGCAGTGATCTCGTCGATCTTGGCGGCAGCGGCACGCTTGGCTTCCTCAATCCGGGCATTCTCTGCTGCGATGAGGGCATCGGCGTTGCGGGAGCTTTCTGCTGCTGCGGCGTTGGCATCGCTGAGCATCTGGGTGCACTTGGCTTCGGCTTCCTTGACCATCTTGTCGCAGGCCTTCTGGGCGCTGACCATAGCGTCCTTCATGCTGGCTTCGTTCTGACGGTATTCTTCCAGCTTGGCAACCAACACACGCATCTTGCTCTTAAGCAGGGCGTTTTCTTTGTACAGGGTAACATAGTCCTCGGTCAGAGGCTCGAGAAATTCATCCACAGACTGCATATCGTAGCCACCGAAGGTAGCGCGGCTGAATGCGATCTGTTCAATTTGCTGCGGTGTAAACATATTCTATCCTTTCTACTGAAGCATCAGACGTAGCTTTCGGCTTCGGCTTGCAGGTTTTCCAGATCGCCCACAACATCCATGTTGTGAGGGCAGAACAGGTAAGTGGACTGTGCAACCTTTTTAACCTTACCGTCAACAGCATAAGCGCAGCCGGACAGGAAATCCACCACACGGCGTGCCATGGCCTTGTCCACATTTTCCATGTTCACGATCACTGCCTTTCTGGCACGCAGATGGTCGGCAGCCTTGGAGGTGTCGTTGAAATTGGCAGGGTGGAACAAAACCACTTCCTGATGGTTGCCCATGCTGACTACCTGGCCGCTGAAGCCGGAGCTGCTGCCGGTAGAGGGGGCAGTGTTATTATTTGCAGAAACGCTGAAAGCGGATGCGCGGCGACCGCCACGGGCAGGGCGCTCTTCCTCTTCGTCATCAAAAGCATCTACGCCTTCGTCGTAATCATCTTCATCGTATTCTTCTTCGTCTGCGTAGGGCTTGGTAAGCTTCTTCATGTTTTCCCAAAAACTCATAATCCTTTTTCCTCCTGTATGTTCACATCGTTACTGGGATGCTGGTTATAATTCCGTGCGCCGAAAATGGCGGTGCCGACACGGATCATAGTGCTGCCACAACGGATGGCGTCAGCATAATCGTCGGACATGCCCATGGACAATATATCCACACATACATTATCGTATTTTTTTGTCGTTATGTCAACAGCAAGGTTGCAGATTTCTTGAAAAAATTTGTTGTTATCTCCCGGATTTTCGCAAATTGGGGGAATTGCCATGAGTCCACGCACCCGAATGTTGGAAAAACAGGAGACTTTTTGGAAAATGCCCGGCATGTCTGCTGCGTCAAAGCCGGTTTTCGATGCCTCCCGGCCAATGTTGATCTCCAGGAGAATGTCCTGGACGATACCTTGCCGGGCTGCTTCTTTTTCGATGGCCTCCAGCAGCCGAAGGCTGTCCACGCTCTGGATCAGATCCACCTTGCCAACCACTTGCTTTACCTTATTGGTCTGTAAATGACCGATAAAATGTACCGGCGCGCCGGTGTAAGCATTTTGCGCCAGCTTTTCCGTCAGCTCCTGCACCCGGTTTTCACCGCAGCAATCCACACCGGCGGCGATGGCCTGCCGGACGGCGTCAGCATCATTCATCTTTGTGGCGGCGCACAGTTTGATCTGCTTGGGATCTCTGCCGGCGGCAATGGCTGCCTCATTCATTTTGCAACGGATGGCGGCAATATTTTCGGCTATGGACATGGGAATTCTCCTTATCTTTCAGCATTGGACGCACAAAGGCGACGGCATCAGCTCCGTCGCCTTTGTATCGCTTATACTGTAGGAATGGCGGCCTTCAGAGGCTTAGAGGGCGCAAGAGTCGAGATGGCGTGCTTGTAGATCATCTGCTGCTTGCCCTCGGTCACCAGCACGACCACAAAGCTGTCGTAACCGGTGATAATGCCCCGGAGCTGGAAGCCGTTCATCAGGAACAGCGTCACCGGCACCTTGTCCCGGCGCACCTCCTTTAAAATGGCATCCTGTAAATTCGTGGCTTCTGACATATGTACTCCTTCTTTCTTTTGAGATCTGGGATACATACATCTTAGCATTTTTCAGTTGTCGGTTTCGTGCAGAATCTGTCGTGCCTTTTCAAGAATTATGTCTGCGTTTTGATTTTCTTCCCGCATGAGCCAGTGCATCTGAGAATTTCTGCGAAACCATGTCAGCTGCCGCTTGGCATAACGGCGGGAAGATTGCTGCATCTGGGCGGCGGCTTCCTCGATCGTTCCGCTGCCGGATAGAGCATCCACAAATTCTTTGTAGCCGATGGCTTGCATGGCGGTGCATTTCGGCGGGATACCGTCTGCCAAAAGGTTGCGGATCTCATCCAGCAGGCCGTTTTCCAGCATGATATTTACCCGCTTGTCGATACGGCTGTATAGCTCGCTGCGCCGGGTAAAATTCAGACCGAGCCACAATGGCTGGAAGCGGGGCGGGACAGCTTGCGTTTTCAAATTGTGGGCGGTCATGCTTTCGCCGGTTTCGTAGTAGATTTCCAGCGCCCGGATGATCCGCTTTCGGTCAGAAAGGTGCAGCCTTGCTGCGGTTTCGGGATCAACACCGGCAAGAAGAGCCAGCATTTTTTCCATGCCCTCGTCATCGGCCTGCTGCTCCAGACGTTCTCGCACACCGGTAGAGGGGAAGGGCGCAAATTCGTTGCCACGGATCAAGCTGTCCATGTAAAGGCCTGTGCCGCCGGCGATGATGGCAGTTTTGCCCCGGGCGATTATGTCCTCCACAATGGGAGTCGCCATGGCGCAATAGCGGCTGACGGAAAAATCCTCCCAGGGCTCGGCAATGTCGATCATGTGGTGGGGGATCTCCTGCATTTCTTCCTTGGTGGGCTTGGCTGTGCCGATGTCCATGCGGCGGTAGATCTGCATGGAGTCGCAGGAAACGACCTCACCGTTCAGCTCTTTTGCCAGCGCAACCGCAAAGGCGGTCTTTCCGGAGGCGGTCGGCCCGGCAACGCATATAATGTTGTTCATGGGCTGATCTCCTTTAAAGTGCTGTAGGGACCGGCGTCCCCGACGGTCCGTCTGCCGCAAGGCAGAAGGGGCGTGGTTACAGTAGTTTCAGCTTCCAGTCACCGTTTTCTTTGTAGTAATAAAACTCTGACAGTTCGTCTTCTTCAAAGACTTTGACCATGTCAAGGAAATCGTCAACAAGTGTATACTGGGTCAGCGTGTTTCTGGGGATCCAGAAGACCTTTCCCTCGTCAGAAGATTGCAACTGTCCGGAAAAATGGTTTGCTTTGTAGAAGAATACCACATACCGCTCACCTTTGCGGGTCTGAAATTGCTTTGTACCGCAGAGGACGGGGTTTTCAATGGTAAGACCCGTCTCTTCCCGGACCTCCCGGATCACACTTTCCACGAAGGATTCGCCGGGCTCTACATGACCGCCGGGGAAGCAAAGCCCCGGCCAGTCGGGGTCAAGACGGTCTTCCACGAGGATATTCCCTGCATCGTCATAGACCATGCACAGATTTGTGAAAATAGCTTGTTCGGCGCGTGACATAGGGTTTCTCCTTAACTTCTTTTGAACTGCTTTTCCAGTTGCTTTTTGCTGAGAGTGATGCAAATGGGTCTGCCGTGGGGGCAGTATTTCAGATCCTCCCGCTCCATGACCGCTTTCACAAGGGCAAGAAGTTCCTTTTCGTCGCTGAGCCAGCCGGCCTTGATGGCGGCCTTGCAGGCGACGGTGTGCAGCAGCTCGTCACGGACGGTATCCTTGCTTTCCCGGCGACCACGGAGCAGATCCGCTGCCAGCGTTTCCAAAGATTCCGCAGCGCTGCCTTCGTCCAGATCCATGGGGATCTGCCGCAGCAAAACGGTGTTGTCGCCGAATTCATCGATCTCAAAACCCAGCTCCAGCAGCATGTCCCGGTTGGAAAGCAGCTGGGAGGTGGCATCGGCGCTGAGCCGGACAGGAACGGGTGTCAGCAGCATTTGGGAGCTGATCTTTTCCTGGTTGGCCTTCAGCTTTTCAAAAAGAATGCGCTCATGGGCGGCGTGCTTGTCGATGAGGAACGCCTCGTCACCCTGTTCTACGAGAATGTAGCTGTGATATAGTTCGCCAACCATGCGCCAGGGAAGCTGGGCAGGCATGGCGGCAATTTCCTCCTGCACCGGTTCAGGAGCAGGTGCGGCTGCTGCCACGGGAGCGGGTTTTGTTGCCGGTTCAGGAAAATCAGGGGGCATGACAGCTTCCTGCACCTGGGTCTGCTGCTGCCGCTCAATGGCGGCTACGGTGGCGGCGGCAGCAGTTTTGGTGGGTTGGGGAGCATCCTTGATTGCACCGGAGAAGGTCTTATATTCCTCCGGGGTCATGGTGCGGAAGAAAGGTTCTTTTTTCGCTGTGGGTGCTGCCGTGGGCGGGGTGTAGGGTTTCACGGCGGGAGCAGGCGGTACAGCCGCAGCAGGCTGCGGCTTGAACTGCACCTGCGGGCGGTCCACCTGCTTGTTGAGGGCCGCCAGAACGCCATAATGCAGGCAATCGAATACAGCTTTTTCCGACAGGAATTTTACTTCCGTCTTTGCCGGATGCACGTTTACATCCACCATATTGGTGGGGACCTTCAAATGCAGCACGCAGGCGGGGAACTTGTTTTGCATGATTTGGTTGCGGTAAGCTTCCTCCAACGCAGCGGTGAGCAGCCGGGATTTTACCGGTCTGTCGTTGACAAAGAAGGTCTGCAGCGCACGGCTGGGACGGGCGGCAGTGGGCTTGCTGACAAAGCCGGTCAGGCTATACTGGTCCCAGCGGCTGTCCACAGTAAGCATTTGGGCAGACTCTCTGCCGTAAATACAGTATACCGCAGCCTCCAGCTTCCCTGTGCCCGGCGTGGAGAGCACCTGTTTTCCGTCACGCAGGAAGGTGAAAGCCACCTCGGGGTGGGCCAGCGCCTGCATCTGCACGGCAGAAGCCACTTTGCCACCCTCTACGGTGTCGGATTTCATAAATTTCATCCGGGCAGGGGTATTGTAAAACAAATCCCGGACGATGACAGTTGTGCCATCGGGACAGCCGGTTTCTGTTTCTTCCGTAATATCGCCTGCTTCTAAGCGCAGAGAAATGCCGCTGAGGGCACCGGTGGTCTTGGTCATCAGATCTATGCGGCTGACGGATGCGATGGCGGCCAGCGCTTCACCGCGGAAGCCCATGGTGGCAATGGCGGCCAAGTCTTCTGCGGTGCGCAGCTTGCTGGTGGCGTGGCGCAAAAATGCGGTTTTTGCGTCCTCCGGCGCCATACCGCAGCCATTGTCAGTGACACGCAGGAAAGTCATGCCGCCATTTTGGATCTCAACGGTGATCTTGGACGCACCGGCGTCCACGGCGTTTTCCAGCAGCTCCTTGACTACCGATGCGGGGCGTTCCACCACCTCGCCGGCGGCGATCAGGTTGGCAACATGGGGGGATAATTGTATGATCTTTGGCATTTTATCACCTCATTGCGATCATGCCGATGGCATTGACCGTTGTGTGGATGAGAATGGGTGCGAAGATATTGTCTGCCTTCTCGTAAGCACCGGCAAGACACAAGCCAGCCGGCAGATATTGCAGGAAGCAAAGTCCCAAAAGCGGCCAGGAATATGTACCGATGTAGGGCATGACATGAACAGCGCAGAACACAGCGGCGGAAACGGCATAGGCCAGAATGCGGGAGCGTTTGCGTATGCTGCCGAACAGAAAACCCCGGTAAAGGCACTCTTCCACCAGCGGAACGAACAATACCGTTCCCAAGGCCATGAGCACCGGACTTTCCGCAAGCATATCCGCAATGGCGCTGTCGTTGATGTTGATAAAATCGGGGTTACAGAAAACAATCAACCAGGAAAGAGCGGCGTTGGCGATCCAGTAAAGACAAAACCAGAAAAGGGATGCGCCCAGGAATTTTCCCGTCGTTTTTACGCTGCTGCGAAGGCTGCGCAAAAGAAAGCGGCGCAAAAGGGTAATGACCACCAGAAAATTCAGCAGAAAATACAGAAAATTCACGGTGGATGCTGACCAGGGATAGGAAAATATCCGATTCAGCAGCTGCAGCAGCTCCGGCAGCAAAAACAGCTCAAAAAGCAGGTAAATGCCACAGCTGAGCCTTTCTTTTCTTGTCATGGAAACAGTCAGTTGATTCATATCAGTTCAGCATTTTCTTCAGCTTGTAAAGCTCGTTCATAGCTTCAATGGGCGTCAGCGTCTCCACGCTGATGGCGCTGAGGGCGTCGCAGACCTGGGCGTTTTTCAGCTCTGCCATAGAGATCTGGTCGTCAGCTTCCTGCGCCGCAGGTATGACGTGGACAACGCCGTTTTCAGTTTCCAGCTCTTCAAGGATCTGCCTTGCCCGGTTGATCACAGCATTGGGAAGTCCCGCAAGCTTTGCCACCTCCACACCATAGCTGTCATCGGTAGCGCCGGGGACGATCTTACGCAGGAAGATCATCTGGTCGCCCCGCTTTTTCACGGCGATGTTGTAATTCTTTACGTTGGGAAGCTTGTCTTCCAGCGCAGAAAGCTCATGGTAGTGGGTTGCAAAGAGGGTCTTTGCGCCCAAATGCCGGGGATTGGCGGCGTATTCCAGAACGGCTCGGGCGATGGCCATGCCGTCGTAGGTGGATGTGCCTCTGCCGATCTCGTCCAGAATCAGCAGGCTACGGCTGGTGGCGTATTTCAAAATGTTTGCAACCTCGGACATTTCCACCATAAAGGTGGATTGGCCGGATGCCAGATCGTCGCTGGCGCCGATACGGGTAAAGACCCGGTCCACCAGGGAAATGGTGGCGCTGCGGGCAGGAACGAATGAGCCGATCTGGGCCATCAGGGTGATCAGCGCCACCTGGCGCATGTAGGTGGATTTACCTGCCATGTTGGGACCGGTGATGATAGCCACCTGATTATCCTGCGAGCCGATGGAAGTATCGTTGGGGACAAACAGAGAATCCTTGAGCATAACCTCCACCACAGGGTGGCGGCCGTCGGTGATACATATCTCATTGCCCAGAGAAATTTCCGGACGGCAGTAGCTGCGCTGCGCCGCTACACTTGCCAGAGAGCAGAGGGTGTCTGCGGCGGCAATGGCGGAAGCGGTCTGCTGGATGCGGGGCGCTTGAGCGGCAAGGTATTCCCGCAGCTCGTTAAACAGTTGATACTCCAGTGCAGCCAGACGATCCCGTGCGCCAAGGACCTGATCTTCCAGCTCCTTCAGCTCGGGAGTGATGTATCGCTCACAGTTGGTCAGCGTCTGGCGGCGGTAATAGTGGGTGGGGACCTGGTCCACAAAGGACTTGGACACCTCGATATAATAGCCGAAGACCTTGTTGAAGCTGACCTTCAGAGTACGGATGCCGGTGGCTTCCTTTTCTCTGGCTTCGATGGCAGCCATAATACCCTTGCCACCGTCCATAATGTCACGCAGACGGTCTGCTTCCGCATTTGCGCCGGGACGGATGATGCCGCCCTCACGGATGGTCAGCGGAGGCTCGTCGGCAATGGTGGCATCGATCTTGCCGGCGCAATCGGTTAGAGGATCGATCATTTCGTTGATCTTGACAAGCAAAGGAGCTTCCAGAGCGGAAAGCTGGGCTTTTACATCGGGGATCGCCCGCAGACCGTTTGCAAGACCCTGCAGCTCCCGGGCATTGACAGAGCCGGTGACAATTCGGGTCACCACACGCTCAAAATCGGTGATGTATTTCAGCGCATCCTCCAGTTCGCCACGGCAGATGGTATTCTCCAAAAGCTCCTGAACGGCGCTGTGGCGGCGGCTGATCTGGGCGGGGTCAAGCAGCGGCTTTTCCAGCCAGCTGCGCAGCATCCGTCCGCCCATGGCGGTATGCGTTTTGTCCAGCGCCCACAGCAACGAGCCACGGCTTTCCTTGGAGCGCATGGTTTCCGTCAGCTCCAGATTGCGCCGGGCATCCAGATCCAGCTCCATAAAGCGGCCGGTGGTGTAATACTGCAGCTGCCGGATGTGGGCAAGGTCATTTTTCTGCAGCGTGATAAGCAGCTGCAGCAGCGTGCCGCTGGCAATGATGGCTTCCGGGAGGTTTGCAAGCCCCAGAGCGGCCAGTGTCTGACCGAAATGCCGTTCCAAAAGGGAAGAAGCATCCTCTTGGGAAAGCAGCGAGTCGGTGGCCTCATTGACGCAGCAGTTTAAGCGGTGGAACAGCGCATCGTCAATAATGGGGCAGACGGTCTTGCTGCCGCAACGCATAACTTCGGCAGGAGAGAAACGGCCCAGCTCCGAAGCGGCGGCCTGGACGTCTACGCAGACGGTGACGTAGAATTCGCCGGTGGAAATGTCGCAAAATGCCAGACCCAGCTTTTCACCTTCGCCATACAGGCAGGCGATGTAGTTATTCTTTCGCTCATCCAGCATACTGCTTTCCGTAACAGTACCGGGGGTGATGATCCGGGTGATGTCACGTTCTACGATGCCTTTTGCGGCAGCGGGGTCTTCCATCTGCTCGCAAATGGCCACCTTGTAGCCTTTTTGCACCAGACGGGCGATATAGGAATCCGCAGAATGGTAAGGGACGCCGCACATGGGCGTCTGCTCCTCCTTGGGCTTGTTCCGATCCCGGCTTGTCAGGGTCAGATCCAATTCCTTGGCAGCAAGCTTTGCGTCCTCGTCAAACATTTCATAGAAGTCGCCCAGACGAAAGAACAGGATGCAATCCTGGTTGCGCTGCTTGATTTCGTGATACTGACGCCGCATGGGGGTCATTTCGTTAGGAGATTTTGCCATAGTAGCAACCTCTTTCCGTGAAGTGTATGATTATAATTCGCCGGTAAGGCTCCATGTGGTAGAGCCGGTAATGGTAATGTTGGCAAATGTGCCGATCAGCGCATCGCAGCCGTGCAGACGGACAAGCCGTCCGCCCTCCGTTCGGGCGGTGAGAAGATCGCCGTCCTTGCCGTCGATCAGGCAGCGTAGAGTCTTTCCCACATAGTTTTGGTGGATCTCCTCGGAAATGGCGTTTTGCACAGCGCACAGCCGGTCGAAGCGGCGGGTTTTCTCTTCCTTGGGCGTGGGATCGTCCATGGTGGCTGCAGGTGTGCCGGTGCGGGGGGAGAAGATGAAGGTAAACAGCGAATCGTAACGCACCTGCTCAATAAGAGAGATGGTCTCTTCAAATTCTTCCTCCGTTTCCCCGGGGAAGCCTACGATCACATCAGAGGTCAAAACCAGTTCCGGCATAACTGATTTGGCGTAGGCCACCAGCGCCAGATATTTCTCCCGGTCATAGTGCCGGTTCATGGCCTTCAGCACCCGGGAGGAGCCGGATTGGAAGGGCAGGTGAAGCTGCTTTGCGATCTTGGAGGAGGATGCCATGGTGTCAAAGAGCTTTTTGCCGGAATCTCTGGGGTGGCTGGTCATGAAGCGGATGAGAAATTCTCCGGGGATCTCGGCGATCTCTTTCAAAAGATCAGAAAAGTCGATATTATCCGGCAGATCCTTGCCGTAGGAATTAACGTTTTGCCCCAGTAGGGTGATCTCCTTGCAACCGTTTTCCACAAGGCTGCGGCACTCTGACAGAATGTCCTCTTTCTTGCGGCTGCGCTCCCGCCCCCGAACGTAAGGAACGATGCAGTAGGTGCAGAAATTGTTGCAGCCGTACATGATGGATACCCAGCTTTTCAGGCTGTTGTCCCGCAGCTGGGGAATGCCCTCTGCGATGGAGCCGGGCTCGTCTTCCACAAAAAACTGACGCTTTCCACGGAAAAGTACATTGTGCAGAATTTCGGGGAACTGCCACAGATGGTGGGTGGAAAACACGCCGTCCACGTGTGGAAAGCTTTTTTTGATCCGTTCGGAAACCTTGGTTTCGCCTGCCATACAGCCGCAAAGGAAGATCTTCTGCCCGCTGTGGCGGCGTTTGGTGTGGGTCAAAGCGCCTAGATTGCCGAAGACTCGCTGCTCGGCATGCTCGCGAATGGCGCAGGTGTTCATAACCACAACGTCAGCGCCCTCGGCTTCCTGCACGATAGCGTAGCCGCATTGGGCCAGATAGCCACGAAGCTTTTCGGAATCGGCTTCGTTTTGCTGACAGCCGTAGGTTTCCACATAGGCAACAGGGATCATATTCTTTTCGTGCCAATAGGCGCTGATCTTATCGCAAAAGGCGAACTGACTTTGCAGCTGCGCCTGAGAAATCAAAGTGGTTTTGGTGTCCATGACAGTCTCCTTCGAAAAACACTATCTCAACAATAAATGATAGCATTTTTTCTTTTTTTTTGCAAGGGTTTGTAGCTGTTTTTTCGGACATTCCAAAACCGATGCAAAAAGAGGTATACTTTTGCGCAAAATTGTGCTATACTATACCCAGTAGGTGCCGGGTAGCTAGTCCCGGGCTGCTTGAAAAGACAAATACTTATGCAGGCGTTTTCCTTTGGATCGGCGATTCAGGGCCGAAAAGAAGGAAGGCGGGTGCTTGTTTTGTGTTGCCTTTAGGCATCGTTTTGAAAGGAGAATTGATTACTTTTGGCAGAAAAACTGAAAATTATCCCTCTGGGCGGCCTGGATGAGATCGGCAAGAACATCACCGCCTTTGAGTATGGAAAAGACATGATCATCGTCGACTGCGGCGTAGGTTTCCCGGACGAGGAAATGTATGGCGTGGATCTGGTGATCCCGGATTTTTCCTATCTGGTGCAGAATGCGAAAAAACTGCGTGGCATGTTCATTACCCACGGACACGAGGATCACATCGGCTCGATCCCATACTGCATGCAGCAGGTGCGCTGCCCCATCCATGGCACAGCCATGACAAACGGTCTGATCCGACTGAAGCTGGAAGAGCATGAGCTGGATAGCGTTGTTAAGCTGGTCACCCATAAGCCCGGCGACACAGTCCGTGCCGGCTGCTTTGCGGTGGAATTTATTCATGTGAATCACTCTATTGCCGACGCAACAGCGCTGGCGATCCATACCCCCGTGGGTACGGTCATCGTCACCGGTGACTTTAAGATCGACCCCACCGCCGAGGGCGGCATGACCGATCTGGCACGGTTGGGCGAGCTGGGCAATCAGGGTGTTCTGGCGCTGCTGTGCGATTCCACCAACGTGGACCGGCAAGGCTATACGCCCAGCGAAAATACCGTTGCCGAGGGCCTGGACCGGCAGTTCAAAAACTGTGACCAGAGAATTATCGTTACCACCTTTGCGTCCAACATGTACCGCATTCAGGCAGTGCTGGCAACGGCCCAGCGCTACGGCAGAAAGGTGGCTGTTACCGGACGGAGCATGGAGAATATGCTGAAGGTCGCCCAGGAACTGGGTTATCTGCAGGTCAAGCCCGGCACCATTGTAGATCTGGCGGCCACCAAGAGCCTGCCGAAAAACAAGGTGGTCATCGTTTCCACCGGCTCTCAGGGCGAAAATATGTCTGCCCTGTACCGCATGGCTTTCTCCACCCACAAGCAGGTGGATATTCAGGCAGGTGACCGGATCATCATTTCCGCATCCGCCATTCCCGGCAATGAAAAAGCGGTGTCGAGAATTATTAATGAGCTGTACCGCAAGGGTGCAGATGTTGTGTATGAAAAGAGCGAGGGACTCCATGTTTCCGGACATGCCTGTCAGGAAGAGCTGAAGATCATTCATGCGCTGTGCAAGCCCAAATTCTTTATTCCTGTTCACGGCGAGCAGCGGCATCTGCAGCTGCACGCACGGCTTGCCAAATCCATGGGAATGAATCCGAAGAACATCCTGATCGGCGAGATCGGCTCGGTATTTGAGCTGTCTGCGAAAACTGCCAAGTTAAGCGGCAGCGTGCCTGCCGGCAAGATCTTTGTGGACGGCACCGGCGTTGGCGATGTGGGCAGCGTTGTGCTGCGTGACCGCAAGCACCTGGCCCAGGACGGCATGATCGTAGTTTGCGTCAATCTCAGCAGCCAGGATGGCTCTGTCATTTCCGGCCCGGATATTATCACCAGAGGCTTTATCTACGTCAAAGAGTCGGAAGAACTTCTGGATGAGCTGCGGGAGGTGGTCATGGAAGCCATTGACCGCTGCGGCAGAAAGCGTGTGCGGGATTGGACCACCATCAAGGCGGCCATTAAAAATGACCTGTCCGGCTATCTGTATAAGACCACAAAGCGTAATCCCATGATCTTGCCGGTGATTACCGAGATCTAACAAAACGGGCGTGCTTTGCCGGCACGCCCGCTTTTCAGGAGATAGAAAATGCGTTATTATTTTGCGCCCCTTGAAGGTGTGACCGACAGCGTTTACCGCCGTCTGCACCACAAGTATTTTCCCGGTGTGGACCGGTATTATATGCCCTTCTTTTCTCCCACAGTTCACCGGACGCTGACGAACAGGGAAGCACGGGAGCTGCCCTTTGCCGATACTGTACCCTTTACGGCTGTGCCTCAGGTCATGACCAAGGTGGCGGAGGATTTTCTCTGGGCGGCTGGGGAGTGCAGAGAGCGGGGCTATCACGAAGTGAACTTGAATCTGGGCTGCCCCTCCGGAACGGTGGTGGCCAAAGGAAAGGGTGCAGGCATGCTGCGGGATCCGGATGCGCTTGATCAGTTTCTGGAGCAGGTTTTTACGGATGCGCCGGTGGCGGTCTCTGTCAAAACCAGATTGGGCATGGAGGAAACGAAGGAATTTCATCAGTTACTTGAGATTTTCAATCGTTATCCCATCCGGGAACTGACCGTCCATCCCAGAGTGCGCAAGGTTTTTTACAGCGGCGCCGTCTGCATGGAATCCTTTGCGTATGCGGCCCAAAACAGCGAAAATCCCCTCTGTTACAACGGCGATATTTTGGGGCTTGACCAGGCGGAAATACTGAAAGAGGAATTTCCGCAGATGGAGGCTGTGATGATCGGCAGAGGCTTGGTTGCAGATCCGGGAATGCTGACGCCCGGCGGCACCACGGTGGCGGCATTGGAAGCGTTCCACGCCGAACTGCTGGAGAGCTACAACGAAACCTTCGGTGGCCCCAGAAACGCCATGTTTCGCATGAAGGAGCAATGGTCATATTGGCTTCCCCGGTTTGCCGGCAGTGAAAAACTGGGCAAACGACTGCGCAAAACCACGGATTTGGGCGAATTCAAGGCCATTACAAATGAAATTTTCCATACTTTACAGCTTTGTAAATGAAAAACCGGGAAGCATCTGCTTCCCGGTTTTGTGTTTAGTTCATTGCCAGATAGTACTGGGCGATGCCCTGGACCATGGCCTGGGCCTTTTTCAGCTGGATCGCGGGGTCTGTCATTTTTGTGGCTTCCTCGGGGTTAGAAATGTAGCCGTTTTCCATCAGCACCAAGGGGCAGTTGGACATACGGGTCACAAAGTAGCTGTAGAAGAACAGCAGCTTGGAGCTGTTGTATGCGCCGGATTCTTTGGTGCTTGCGTTGATATACTTGGCAAGCTCCATGGAATAAGGTGTGAAGTAGCTGACCTCACAGCCGTTATACCATGCGTACTGGGCATCCAGGGAGTTTTGATGGATGCAGATACACAGATCCGGTTTTTGATCCTTCAGGAAGGTGAGCCGTTCTGTAAGGGTCAAACGAATGTCGGTGTCCCGGTTCATGATGACCGTTGCGCCGGCGCTTTCCAGCTCCTGCTTTAAAACCAGAGCCAGAGCCAGATTGCAATCCGCTTCGTGGACTTCATTGCCTGCGGTATCCTTGCCCACGGCGCCGGGGTCAAAGCCGCCGTGACCCACATCGATCATCACCCGCAAGCAGGTCAGATCCGCACCGTAGAAATTGTCGGAAGCGGTGACGGAAATGGGGTTTATAAAGCGGAAGCAAAGCTGATCCTGGTCGTTGTAGTAAGCGTCCCAGCCGTAGAAACCGCCGGTCTTTTTCAGATAAAGGCGGAGGGTGCAATCGGATTCGCGGCGAATGAGCTCAGCACTCTTGAAAAGAGGATTGTCTGCAGGGATGGTGATGTCGCCGGAAAACTGGGTGGCATAGCAGAGGGTGATGTCAACATATTCTGCAGTGAATGCGCTAATGCTGAAATCCCGGGCATCGGGATCGTTGTAAGTCTGGGGCGCAATGTCGAAATAGAAAGGCGCTTTCCACAGAACATCCAGGGTCATGACGGTGAAATGACCGTCCACGGCAATGGATTCCACGGCGACCTCGTTGTGATCCGGCAGAGTGCCGATGTAGCTGTCTACCACCTTGAACTTTGTGGCGTAGGGTCTGTTTTTCAGATCAGTATAAACCCGGCGGCCGCAACGCAGCAGACGATAGGAGGTAGAACCGTTGTATACAAGTTCTGTGGAGCCGTAGTCCACCGTGCCTTTGGGCAGGTAGTTGCGCAGGGGGTTGGACTTGTCGTCATTGGTCTTGCCGTTGAAGGTCTCAGCGGTGATGCTGATAACCTCCACGATATAGCCGGAGCCTACATCCACATATTCGCCGTAGTCCGGTGTAACGGCAGGGTTGGATGCCAGCACCTGTGCGCTCTTCTTGCAGATAATGTTGCCGGAAGCATAGGTTTCTGTCACGCCGTCGCAGGTGACGCTGTACTGAATCTGGCCCAGATTCAGATCGCTGGTGTTGTTGCCGGGGAGCTTATATTTGCCGGTGTACAGCGTAAAGCCTTCCGCAACACCGATGCCGGTCTGGTCCATATATTTGGTCATTTCAATGGTCTTGCCGTTGAAGGTGACGGTCATGGTGCTTCCGTTGCGCACGATCAGTTCCAGCTGGATGGTTGCGCCGCAGTTATATTCCGTTCCCTCGTTGGGAGAGTATTTCTGAACGGCGTAGCGGTACTCCACGCTGTGGGTGACGGTTTCCTCTTTGTGGACAAAGATAAATTCATTGAGACCGGAGGCGAGTTGGGCATCATAAGTAAAGGAGCCGTCAGCGTTTCGCTGGATCTCCTGACCGTTGACGGTGAGAGGGAATGCAGGGTCGGAGCTTCCTGTGAAGACAAGGGTCTTATTGACAGTTACGGAACCGTTTTCCGTATCTGCGTTCAGGGTCAACCCAATGTAGCCGGTAGAAGGATTGGTAGCCTCTGTGCCCACGGGATCAGTAGTGCCTGCGGAGGGCTGGCGGTGCATGGACATGGCAATGCCTACCGTGACGGCAAGTATGACTGCCAGAACACAGATCACGATGATCAGTATGCTTGTCAGATTAGGTTGATTGGATTGTTTTCTTCTTTGTGCTGTTCGGTCCATATTTTTCTCCCGGCTGTTTTTTGGTTTTGAAGATGGATACCATTTTAGCATATCAAAAATATTATGTAAAGTGAATTTATAAAAAATTTAAAACTGCGTGCCGCTGGGCACGCAGTTGGTTATCAAAACAGACCTTTTCCTTCCTCGCAGCAGTTGCCTCTTGTTTTTAGCTGAAGCTCCTGATTTTTGATGGTGACGGTGGTGCAAGGAGGGATGGAATGGGTGATAAAGGCGTTGGAGCCAATGACGCTGCCCTGGCCGATCACCGTGTCACCGCCCAGAATGGAGGCATTGGCATAGATGGTCACGTTGTCCTCGATGGTGGGGTGACGCTTCTTGCCCCGCAGCCCCTGTCCGGCTCTGGTGGAAAGACCGCCGAGCGTCACGCCCTGATAGATCTTCACCCGCTCGCCGATGACGGTGGTTTCGCCGATGACGATGCCTGTGCCGTGGTCAATAAAGAAAAACTCACCGATCTTTGCGCCGGGGTGGATGTCGATACCGGTGACATTGTGGGCATGCTCGGTCATCATCCGGGGGATCATGGGAACGCCCAGAATGTGCAGCTGATGGGCAAGCCGATACACGGTAATTGCAAAAACGCCGGGATAGGAGAAGATGATCTCGTCAATACTGGTGGCAGCGGGGTCGCCGTCGTAGGCAGCCTGCAGATCGGTCTGCACCACAGCCCGGACCTGGGGAATCGTCCCCAGAAACGCAAGGCATTTTTCCTTGCCCTGCTGCTCCGCTTCCGCCAGCTCCATGCCGCCGGCAGCCAGCACCACGCCGATCTGCTGGCTGAGATTGAACATCACATCCTCAATCAGCATGGAAAGGCTGTGCTTGGCGTTGTAGGTGCGGTAGTTTTTGTCCTTGGAATAGCCGGGAAATACGATCCATTGCAGCTTGGCAATGATGTCGTTGATGATCTCTTTATCCGGGTGACGCTGTACGTCCAGCTTGTCGATATCCCGGTCATTGCGGTAGTCATCGAGAATGCGGTCTACCACATTTTCGATTTGTTCGTTTACAGAGCTCATACAAAAACCCCCTTTCGGTCAAGTTTACCACGGCTGGAGAGTAAAGTCAATTGACAAATCTAAAAGCAAAACCTATAATGAAAAATAATGAAACCCATTCGATAGATCGGAGGAAAAGCTATGGCGAAGATCTATACATCTGCCCAGCAGCTGATCGGCAAAACCCCTCTTTTGCAGCTGCAGAGGATCGAAAAAGAGGCGCAGCTGAAGGCCACGGTTTTGGCGAAGCTGGAATACCGTAATCCTGCAGGCTCTGTCAAGGACAGAGCAGCGCTTTCTATGCTGAATGATGCGGAAAAAAGAGGTGTGCTTAACCGGAATACGGTCATTATCGAGCCCACCTCCGGCAATACAGGTATCGGTCTGTGCGCCGTGGCGGCGGCCAGAGGTTACCGCTGTGTCATCGTCATGCCCGAGAGCATGAGCGTTGAGCGCAGAATGATCATGGCGGCTTACGGCGCTGAGGTGGTGCTGTCTCCGGCGGCCGAGGGTATGTCCGGTGCGATCCGACTGGCGCAGGAGCTGGCGGGAAAGTATCCCAACAGCATGATCGCCGGGCAGTTTGTCAATCCCGCCAATGCCCAGGCCCATTATGATTCCACCGGTCCGGAAATTTGGGAGGATACAGATGGAAAAGTGGATATTTTTGTGGCGGGTGTGGGCACCGGTGGCACCATCACCGGTACGGCAAAGTACCTAAAAGAGCAAAACGCTGCGGTTAGAATCGTGGGCGTGGAGCCTGCGGATTCTCCGGTGCTGTCCGGCGGCAAAGCAGGAAAGCATGGCCTTCAGGGCATCGGCGCCGGCTTCGTACCGGAGGCGCTGGATGTGACCGTTATGGATGAAGTGATCACGGTTTCTACAGAAGATGCGTATTATTGGGCACGCAGGATGGGCACGCAGGAAGGCATTTTGGTGGGCATTTCCTCCGGTGCGGCGCTTTGCGCAGCGGTGCAGCTGGCGCAGCGCAACGAAAATGCGGGAAAGACCATCGTGGTGCTTTTCCCGGATTCCGGTGAGCGGTATCTGTCCACAGATCTGTATGCGGCGCAGGAATAAGGAGACAGTATGGGGAAAATTAAAGTAGTCCTTTGGGATATTGACGGCACGCTGCTGAACTTTCACGAAGCGGAAAAAGTAGCGATTCGCTATTGTTTTTCAAAATTCGGTCTGGGTGAGTGCACCGATGAAATGCTGACGGTCTACTCCGGTATCAACAGGATATACTGGCAGCGGCTGGAGCGGGGAGAAATGACAAAGCCTCAGATTCTGGAGGGCCGCTTCCGGGAATTCTTTGAACGCTATGGCCTGAATACCGATTGCGTTGCGGCGTTTAACGGCCAATACCAGATATCGCTGGGCGATACCATATGCTTTAACCCCGGCGGTCTGGAAGCCGTGAAAGCGCTGGCAGGCAGGGTTAAGCAGTATGCGGTGACCAACGGCACCGCTGTAGCACAAAAGCGCAAGCTGGCAAACTCTGGCCTGGATAAGCTTCTGGACGGTGTTTTTATCTCCGATGAGATTGGGGTAGAAAAGCCCAATATCGGCTTCTTTGAAAAAGTTTGGGAAACGATCGGTACATACTCCGCTGATGAGGTGCTGATCGTGGGCGATTCTCTGACCAGCGATATCCGTGGCGGTATCAATGCCGGCATCCTGACCTGTTGGTTTGACCCGGACGGGAATGCTGCGCCGGAGGATATGCGGATCGACTATCAGATCAAGCAGCTGTTAGATGTGCTGAAGATATGCGAAATAGAATAAAAAGTACCGGCTACGGCCGGTATTTTTTATTATTCAGGTGTTTTTTCTGCAATGAAATCCTGAGAAAAATGCAGAAAACTGTCTGCTGCAAAGGAAATGTAGCGATTTTTCTTTGTAATCATGGCAATTTCCCAGGGGAAATGGGGAAGAAGAGGGATGCTGATCACGTCATGCTGCCGGTAGTGCTGCAGCATTGGCGCCGGAAAGACACCTACGCAAGCGCCGTAGGACAGAGTGTCGATGACGAAACGGGGCATCATGCTTTGAAAAGCAATGGTGGGAGAGAAGCCGTGATCGTGACACATTTTAATAAACATGTGATAAAGGGTGTTGCTTTGGCTGTGGGTGATGATGTCCACATTCTGAAGCTGGCTGATGTGAATTGCCTTTTCCTTGGCAAAAGGATGGTCCTTATGCACAAATACATGGATCGCATCCTGAACGATAGGGAAGATGTGCAGCTTTTCGCTGTCTTCCAGCGGGAGCATGACAAGGCCGATGTCTGCGACGCCATCCAATACATCATTTACAACGGAGCGGGAGCCCTTTTCCTGCACGGTAATGCGGACACCGGGGTGCTGCTTGCGATACTCGGTGACAAGCTTTGGGAAATACATATCAAGAAGCACACCGGGGCTGGAAATGCGGATCTCGCCGATTTGAGAATCCACAACATCCTGAATGCGGCGATAAAGGTCGTCGTGCTGCTGCAGAAGCTCGGCACCGTAGACCATAAGGGCCTGGCCGGCATCGGTCAGCGTGAAGGTTTTTGTGCTGCGTATGATCAAGGGTGTACCTAATTCCTGCTCCAGATTTTGAATGCAGCGGGAAAGGATCGGCTGCGTTACATAAAGCGCCCGTGCAGCCTTGGAAAAGCTTTGATGCCTGGCGACAGCAAGAAAGTACTGAATGTGCTGAATGTCCATAAAGACACCTCCCGGATCAATTATAGCAAAAAGACATAAATAATCAAGAGTTTATGAATTTGATTTATAATGAAGGTGTTTGTAGAATAGGAACATCTGTTGATAACAGGAGGTAAAGCTATGTCCCCGATCATTTCCTTAATTGGTATCGTTATCGGTCTCATTCTCCTCATCTGGCTTGCCTATAAGGGACACTCCATCATCTGGATCGCACCGGTGTGCGCCATTGTGGTGGCGGTCCTGGGCGGCGTAAATCTGCTGGGTGCCTATTTGGGCGACTATATGAAGGGTGTGGCGGACTATGTGATGGCATGGTTTCCCGTGTTCTTCCTAGGCGCAGTTTACGGCAAGATCATGGATGTGACCGGCTCGGCAAGATCTCTTGCCAACAAGCTGGTGAAGCTCATCGGTTCCCGCTTCGCTCTGCTGGCTGTGGTGTTGCCGTGTCTGCTGATGACCTATGGCGGCATTTCTCTGTTTGTCGTGGTGTTCGTGATCTATCCCATGGGCTATGCCATTTACCGTGAGGCCGACCTGCCCCGGACCCTGCTGCCCGGTGCCATCGCATTCGGCGCATTCGGCATTACCATGACCGCCATTCCCGGCACGCCCCAGATCCAGAATATCATTCCCACTACATATTACGGCACAACCGCTGCCGCAGCTCCTGTTATGGGTCTGATCGCTGCGCTGATGATCGGTATCCCCGGCTATCTGTATTTGGACAGCCGCATCCGTAGGGCCAGAAAGAATGACCTGCATTTCGTAGAAGATCCGAAGTATCAGCAGGTGGAATTTGATGAAAGTGCCCATCCCCGCTGGCATTGGCTCAGCGGTATGCTGCCGCTGATTTTGGTGGTGCTGGTGTTGAATGTCTTGCCCGGCGTGCTGAAAAATGCCGGCATCGCGGAGCTTAACTCCACCGAGGCGATCGTGCTGGCACTGCTGGCCGGCATTGTTTGCGTAATGCTTATGAACCTGCACCAGATTAAAACGCTGCCCCGTGCCATCAATGACGGTGCAAACAGCTCCCTGGCTGCCATCATGAATACGGCTTGTGCCGTTGGTTTCGGCTCTGTGGTCAAGATGGTACCCGGCTTTGCGCTGCTGAAATCTGCCATGCTGAATATGCCTGGCTCTGTGCTGTTTTCGGAAGCGGTAGCAGTCAATGTGCTGGCCGGCGCTACAGGCTCCGCCTCCGGCGGCCTTTCCATTGCATTGGAAGCGCTGGGCGCACAGTATCTGGAAAAGGCTGCAGCCATCGGCCTTAGCCCTGAGTATCTGCACCGCATTGCCGCTCTGGCATCCGGCGGCCTGGATACCATGCCCCATAACGGCGCAGTGCTGACGTTGCTGGCGGTGTCCAACTGCACCCACAAGGAATCCTTCTGGGACATGTTTGTTGTTGCGGGCATCATTCCTGTGGCGGCGTCCCTGATCTTGAGCTTTACGTGGGGACTGTTTATCTGAGCAAAAAAAATAAAAGAAGAGGCTGTGAAGCCTCTTCTTTTTTGTTTACTCTTCGATCCGGCAGATGGATGCGCCCAATGCTGTGAGCTTTTCCACCAGATTTTCATAGCCACGTTCAATAAAGTGGATGTTCTTCACGTAGGTGGTGCCTTCCGCCACAAGACCGGCGATCACAAGGGCTGCGCCGGCACGCAGATCATTGGCGGTAACAGTAGCACCGTGAAGCTTTTCCGTTCCCAAAATGACGGCGGTTTTGTCGTTGATCTGAATATCCGCACCCATGGCTTCCAGCTCAGAGCAGTAGCCAAAGAAACGGGTCTCGTAGACATTTTCCGTCAAGCGGCTGACACCGGAGGCTTGCGCCATACAAACGCAGATCTGCGCCTGCATATCCGTGGGGAAGCCGGGATAGGGACGGGTTTTGACGGTGGTGCTTTGCAGCTTGCCA
The DNA here is from genome assembly GCA_045541695.1 of Faecousia sp. Classification (GTDB taxonomy): domain Bacteria; phylum Bacillota; class Clostridia; order Oscillospirales; family Oscillospiraceae; genus Faecousia. Next base: position 4,560 of record JAZQJO010000029.1, on the reverse strand, counting down.
TCGCTGATGATACGGATGGCGTCATCATAGTTGATGATCTTTGCACCCATTTCCGCCAGCTTGGAGGTGATGCACTCCATGTGCTTGGGGATAACGTTCTTTATTAGCACATTACCGCCGGTGGCGGCAACGGCTGCCAGGTATGTACCCGCTTCGATCTGGTCGGGAATGACGGCGTAAGTGCCGCCCTGCAGCTGCTCTACGCCACGGATCTTCACTGTGTCGGTGCCGGCACCGGAAATGTGAGCACCCATGGTGTTGAGGAAGTTGGCAAGATCAACGATGTGAGGCTCTTTGGCTGCATTTTCAATGATGGTCTGCCCGGGTAAAAGGGCAGCGGCGATCATGATATTGACCGTTGCGCCAACGCTGACGATATCCAGGCTGATACGATTGCCCTGCAGACCGTTTCTGCCGGGAGCCATGGCAACGTAGTCATCGGTTTCGTCTACGTCCGCACCCAGAGCGACGAAGCCCTTGATGTGCTGATCGATGGGGCGGGAGGCGAAATTACAGCCGCCGGGAAGAGCAACGTTTGCCCGGCCGAAACGGCCCAAAAGCGCACCCATGAGATAATAGCTGGCACGCATTTTCCGCACAAGTGCGGGGTTGGGACGGGTACTGTGGATGTTGGAGCAATCGATACAAACCACACCGTCTTCCGGCTTTTCGATCTGTGCGCCCATCTCCTCCAAAATGGACAGGATGATCCGCACATCGGAGATATCGGGAACATTTTCAATGCGGCAAACGCCTTTCACAAGCAGCGCCGCAGGCAGGATCGCAACAACAGCGTTTTTTGCGCCGCTGATGGTGACGGTGCCGCTGAGAGGGGCGCCGCCTTCAATTTCATATCTGGCCAAGGGGATTTCACTCCTTGATAATTTATTCATTCAGCACTTTATATTATAGCACAGGAAAATAATTATGTAAAGTGCATTTTACCCCAGTTTTCGTAACCCTTTGGGGTAGTGATTCTTGATCTGGCTGCCATCGCCCTTACCCCAGCCGATGGAATAGCCGTCCACCGTGATAAGGCACCAGCCCTTTGCGTTGCCTTGTACCACGTCGCCGTGGAGATAGTCTTCCATCGCCTTGCTTTCGGCCGGGAAGTCTTCCGTTTTGGCACAGTTGCGGAGCCAAAGGGCCAGCGCATGGGCAGGCTCAAAACGATCTTTTTTGACTATGCCCAGCGCAAGTCCGGGGCGCAGCACCTTAAGACCGTGCAGAGGCGGCATTTCTTCCGGCACCCAGTAAAGCTCAGCGCCAAAGGTAACTGCCTTGCCACGGGGAAGAGAAATGCCCAATTCCTTGGCAAAGCTTTCCCATTCCCGGGGCAGTTTTTCTCCGTTGACGCACCGCAAATCTCTTTCTGCGTCGCCTGCTTTTCGCAGAACGGCGGCAAAATGACCTTCGCCACGGAGTTTGTGGGGCCACATTCTGTAGGTAGCATTTTCGCCGGCTTCAAACCAGATGTTTTCTACCGGGTCAGCTTCAAATTCCGGGTGCCGCTGCAAAAAAGCGGCGATGGTGTTTTCGTTTTCCTCCGGGGAGAAGGTGCAGGTGGAATAGACCAGCCTGCCGCCGGGACGTACCAAAGCCGCACCGGAGTCCAGAATCTCCGCCTGCCGACGGGCGCACATCTGCACGGTTTCGATGCTCCAATCGGTGACGGCGGTCTCTTCCTTGCGGAACATTCCTTCGCCGGAGCAGGGCGCATCGATCAGCACCCGGTCGAAAAACTCCGGCAGCCGCTGCGCCAGATTCTGGGGGTGCTCATTGGTCACCAGCGCATTGGCTACGCCCATGCGCTCAATGTTCCGGGAAAGGATCTTCGCCCGCTTGGGGTTGATCTCGTTGCACAAAAGGAAGCCTTCGCCTGCCATGCGGCCGGCGATCTGGGTGCTTTTGCTGCCGGGAGCGGCGCAAAGGTCGCAGATCCGTTCGCCGGGTTGAGGATTCAGTAAAGTCACCGGCGCCATGGCGCTGGCCTCTTGTAAATAGTATACGCCGGCTTCATGATAAGGGTGCAGACCGGGCCGTGCAGCGGGATCATAGTAATAGCCCATAGGCTCCCATGGAACATTTTCTTTCATAAAGGAAAGTTGCGGCAATGCCCCTTTCAGAGGATTTAGGCGCAGCGCCACCGCACGGTCACGCTCCAGACTCTCCAAAAAGGCAGGGTACTGCGCACCCAGCTGCTGGCTCATTCTTTCTAAAAATATCTCAGGAAGCATAGCATACTCCTTTGGTAAAATGTATTAACAGCATAACACATTTGCGCCCGTTTTACAAGTTGACAGACAGGAAAAAGGGGAGTATAATCGGTGCGTACTATGATTATTGACGGCACGGAGGGATCATCTGTGAAATTTAAGATCAGCCCGGCAGCCAAAAAGGCGCTCATGCTGGGCAGCATGTGCTCGCTGTCTTACCTTGCGGTGTACATCGCCCGAAATATTCTCGGTGCGGTATCTCCTCAGATGGAAGCCACCGGTGCATTTACAAAAGAAAGCATCGGCATGCTTTCGTCGATCTACTTTACCTGCTATGCGGTGGGCCAGCTGATCAACGGCATGATCGGTGAAAAGATCAAGAGCAAGTACATGATCAGCTTCGGTTTGATCCTTGCTGGTGTCTGCAATTTCCTGCTGCCGCAGTTGTCCGGCTCTTTGCTGGCGACCTATGCCTCCTACGGCGCAACCGGCTTTTTCCTTTCTATGATCTATGCGCCTATGACCAAGGTGGTGGCAGAGAACACGGAACCGATCTATGCCACACGCTGCAGCTTGGGGTATACCTTTGCATCCTTCTTCGGCTCGCCGTTGGCAGGTGTTCTGGCGGCGGTCATGACATGGCAGCTGGTCTTCTTTACCAGCAGCGGCGTGCTCATCGCCATGGGCGTGATCTGCTTTGCTGTATTTACCCTGTTTGAGAAAAAAGGCTTTATCAAGTACGGGCAGTACGAGCCGTCAAAAAGCGAAAATAACATCGGCGTGCTGATCAGACACCGCATTATTCGCTTCACACTCGTTGCAGTACTGACCGGCATTGTCCGTACCTCAGTGGTGTTCTGGCTGACTACATATTTTTCGGAGTATCTGGGCTATGAGCCGGATATGGCAGCCGTCATTTTCACAGTTGCCACCCTTATCATCTCCGCCTCTGCTTTCGTGGCTGTGTTTGTTTACGAGCGGCTGGGCAGAGACATGGACAAGACGATCCTGATCGCATTCTGTGTTTCCGCTGCAAGCTTCCTGCTGGTGTACTTCATCAAGCAGCCCGTTGTGAATGTGGGCCTGATCGTACTGGCGATCCTCGCCAACAACTGCGCCGCCTCTATGCTGTGGAGCCGTTACTGTCCCAGCCTGCGTGATACGGGTATGGTTTCCAGTGCCACCGGCTTCTTGGACTTCATGGGCTATATGGCCGCATCTGTTTCCTCCTCGCTGTTTGCCAATGCGGTCGGCTCTCTCGGCTGGGGCAACCTAATCCTCATTTGGGCAGGTCTTATGGGTCTCGGCGTGATCGTGGCTGTGCCTTTTAAGAAAACGAAAAAACAAACTGTGTAAAATAAAAAACAAGCGGAGTGCCAATCGGCACGCCGCTTTTATATTGGAAATTATTCCTCTTCCTTCTTTGCGTCGTCGATGATCTTCTGCTGGTTAGCCTTGGGCACTTCCTCGTAACGGACAAATTCCAGAGTAAAGGATCCTCTTGCCTGGGTCATAGCACGCAGATCAATGGCGTAGTTGCTCATTTCAGCCATGGGAACCTCGGCCTCGACCACGGTGTTACCGTCAGCATCAGGACTCATACCCAGAGGACGGCCGCGGCGCTTGCTCAGGTCGCCCATAACATCACCGACATAGTCCTCGGGAACGGTAACGGCCAGAGCGCCAACAGGCTCCAGCAGGGTGGGCATTGCGTTGGGCATTGCTTCCTTGAATGCCAGGATAGCGGCCAGCTTAAATGCCATTTCGTTGGAGTCGACAGGGTGGTAAGAGCCATCATACAGAACAGCCTTCAGACCAACCATGGGATAACCGGCCAGAGGACCCTTCTGAACCGCTTCCTGGATACCCTTTTCAACGGCAGGGTTAAAGTTCTTGGGAACAGCGCCGCCAACAACTTCCACATCAAAGATCAGATCGTCCTGCTCCTCCTGGGGAGAGAAACGAATCCAAACATCACCGAACTGGCCGCTGCCGCCGGTCTGCTTCTTATGACGGCCGTGGGCTTCCACAGTCTTTTTGATCTTTTCACGGAATGCAACCTTTGCGGGGCTGAGAACAGCATCAACACCGAAGCGGGTCTTCAGCTTGGAAACCAGAACATCCAGGTGCTGGTCACCGACGCCGGAGAGGACCATCTGACGGGTCTCGGCATTGTTGACCAGAGTGAAGGAGGGATCTTCTTCGTTCAGGCGGTTCAGCCCGGTGCCGACCTTTTCTTCCTGACCCTTGGTCTTGGGAGCAATTGCCATGGAGTAGCAGGGCTCTGCATAGGGGATAGCCTTCAGAGTAACGACCTTGCGAGGATCGCACAGGGTGTCACCGG
>JAZQJO010000028.1:0-9033 GCA_045541695.1 Faecousia sp. | reverse complement strand
ACACGATTCTTAAACAATCCATTTTAATTGTCCAAGGTGTTTATAGTTCGTCTCACATTATTCAATTTGCAAGGTACAAACCGTTCGCCGTGCGAACTTTTACATATTAGCACAATCTTCCGCTTATGTCAAGAAGTTTTTTATCTTTTCATAAAACTTTTTTGTGCTATCTGCCGCCCAAATCCGGACAGCTTTCATATATTACCATTCCTGCTCCCCTTTGTCAAGTGATCATTTTACATTTTTTTGACTTTTTTCACGCAAAAAACAAAGGGGCATTTCCGAAGAAATGCCCCTTAAAAACTGGGTTAGCCGACATCATCGATCAGGCCGTATCCACCATCGTTTCTGCGGTAAACAACAGCGAAGCTGCCGTCATTTTCTACGTCACGGAAGGCGAAGAAGTTATGCTCCAGCAGATTCATCTGCAGGATCGCCTCTTCCCGGGTCATAGGCTTAAAGTAGAACTTCTTTACCCGGATAATGCTGAAGTCTTCCTCAGAATCCTCCGGAGCAAATGACGTCTCCTCCTGCACTGTACGGCTGAATGCATCCTGACGCAGGCGACGTGCCAGGCGGGTCTTGTTCTTGCGGATCTGACCTTCGATAGTGCCCACAGCTGCGTCGATGGAAGCAAACATATCCGAGGTGCTTTCGCTTGCCCGGAACCAGGTGCCGGCGCCATGCACCGTCAACTCCACCTTGTTCCGGTTTTTCTCAACAGAGAAGACGATAAGTGCCTCCGCATCCTCGTCAAAGTACCGCGCCAGCTTCATTACTTTTTTCTCGGCGTAAGCGTGTACATTTTCGGGCAGCTTTACTTTCTTGTCACTGTACTGAAATTTCATATGCGGCAGCTCCTTTCGTTTTACCGGTTCCCCGGTTTATTTAACTATACCATGATTTTCCGAGACCGGCAAGGGTCAGGTCTCATCGAGAAATGCTTCCTCATCCAAAAGTGCGTTCAGCGTCAAATTGTAGACATCCTCTGCCTTACGCTCAAACAGCTTACTGAGCCGGACGGCTTGACGCTGGTCGGGAGCAAACAGCTCCAGCGTCATCAAATTACCGTGCTCGTCATCCAAAGACATGATCACAGAATAATCCCCGTTGGGTCTGGGGATGACCTGGGTCTTGACAAAGCTGCTTCTGCGGATCTGGCGGTTATAACGGGCGACTGCGTTTTCTGCCTTCTGCTTGACAGTAAAGGCGATAGAGTCAGCGGTCATTTCGCCATCCTGTCTTCCCTTTTCTGTAATTTCGAATTTACCTGTCTGCGCTTCACGCAAATGGCCGGAGGTCACCATCTCCGGTACGGCGGTACAGACATCAAAATAACTCAAGCAATCGTCCTGATAGCACAGCTCGTAGATCTCCTGGATCGTCATGGGATAATTGGATCTGGCTGCGACGTAAAGAATCAGGACCTTAACATCCATCATATCATGAATAAAACCAAGTCTTTGCATACGATCACCTCATCTTTATTATACAAAATGTAAGTGAAAAATCAAGCACATCCCGTAATCTAACCGCATATTCTGGCATGAAAGGGTGATTTATATGAAGCAAACGATTATTTGTCTGGCCGGCGCATCTACTGCGATCCAACACGCAGGAAAGGCCCTGGCAGACAGAGGCATCCTTGTAGTAAACAAACCTGATCCTGATGTGACGCATTTGCTGCTGCCTGTGCCCAGCTTCGATGAAGGCGGCAAGATTCGAGGCGGCGGATTTATCGAGCATATTCTTGCTGATCTGCCGGAAACCATAACCGTGATCGGCGGCAATCTGGATCATCCGATGCTGGCAGGCTATCAAAAGCTGGATCTTCTGAAAGACCCATGCTATTTAGCGGAGAACGCAGCCATTACTGCCGATTGCGCTCTGCGGATCGCCGCAAACAATTTGGGCACAGTCTGGAATGGATGCCCCGTTTTGGTCATAGGATGGGGGCGGATCGGTAAGTTTTTGGCGCAGCAGTTGAAAGCGCTGGGCGCAGATGTAACGGTAGCGGCACGTAAAGAAGCCGACAGAGCGCTGATACACGCCATGGACTACCGTGCCGAGGATCCTGTCAGATTGCGTCACGGACTTTTGCGTTACCGTGTCCTGTTCAACACAGTTCCCGCATCGGTACTTGACGAAAAGCAGGTTGCAAATTGCAGACCCGATTGTATCAAGATCGATCTTGCATCGAAGCTGGGAATCGCAGGAAGCGGCGTTATCTGGGCGCGTGGTCTGCCCGGAAGGGATGTGCCGGAAAGCGCCGGTTTGTTGATCGCAAAAACAGCCATAAGACTCATCGCAGGAAGGGAGAGATCATAATGACCATTGGCTTTGCCATGTGCGGCTCTTTCTGTACTTATGCAAAAGTCTTTCCCATTATGGAAAAGCTGGCAAGGGAACACACCATCGTCCCCATACTGTCCCCGGTTTCCTACGTCACTGACAGCCGGTTTGGAACAGCAGCGGATAACATTCGCGCAATCACTGAAATTTGCGGTACAGCGCCGCTTCACACCATCTCGGAGGTTGAACCCATTGGGCCGAAGAAGCTTCTGGACGTGCTGATCATTGCGCCCTGCACAGGTAACACCTTGGCGAAGCTGGCCCACAGCATTGCGGACACCTCTGTGACCATGGCTACAAAAAGCCATTTGCGCAACGGACGTCCGGTTTTGGTAGCGGTATCCACCAACGATGCCTTGGCCGGAGCTGCGGAAAACATTGGTCGGTTAATGGCACGGAAAAATTACTATTTCGTGCCCTTTGGGCAGGATGACAGCATTCACAAGCCTGCCAGCATGGTCGCAGACTTTGAAAAGATTCCGGAAGCTTTGCTGGCAGCTACGCAAGGCCGACAGCTCCAGCCACTCATCCTATAGAAAATGCTGCTGCAACATTTTGTTGCAGCAGCACGCATATTACAGAGATTCCACCTCATCGAGCCAAAGCCTTGCGGCAGCATCACTGGGCATTTGCCAGTCGCCACGTGGAGAGAGTCCCACCGGGCCAACACGAACGCCGTCGGGAACACAGTTACGCTTGAACTGCTGCGTAAAGAACCGGCGGTAGAAATTCTCCAGCCACTTCTTGACGGTTGCGCCGTCAAAATGACCGTCAAACGCCCAGCACGCCATGGAATAGATCTTTTTTGGCGAATAGCCGCAGCCCAGCGTATAAAACAGGAAGAAATCATGCAGCGCATAGGGCCCCACAATATCCTCCGTCTGCTGGGAGATGTTACCCTTGGCATCCGGCGGCAGCAGCTCAGGACTGATAGGTGTTTCGATGACGTCCAGCAGTACATCACGGGCGCCGGCAAAGGCAGGCTCCTTGGAAACCGCATCAATGACCCATCGGATCAACGTTTTGGGAACAGAGGCATTGACACTGTACATGCTCATGTGGTCGCCGTTATAGGTGCACCAGCCAAGAGCCAACTCAGAAAGATCGCCCGTTCCTACAACGATGCCGCCCACTTTTCCGGCGTAGTCCATCAAGACCTGTGTCCGCTCCCGGGCTTGGGCGTTTTCATAGGTGGCATTGTAGGTGCTTTCGTCGTGTCCGATATTTCGGAAATGCAGCCGCACAGCATCGGCAATGGGGATCTCCTTGGCGGTAATGCCCAGGGTTTGCATCAGCTTCCATGCGTTGCGGTAGGTACGGTCAGACGTGCCGAAGCAAGGCATGGTAATGCCATGAACGTCGGTCATGGGGCGGCCAAGCTGTCGCATGGCCTCAACCGCTACCAACAGTGCAAGAGTAGAGTCCAGACCGCCGGAAATACCGATCACGGCAGATGCGCCCAAAAGGGACAACCGCTGCTTCAATCCGGCAACCTGCAGGCGAAATACATCCATGCAATAGCCGATGCGCTCGGCCTCCGTAGCCGGCACAAAGGGAAGTCTTGACAAAGGATCTGCCGTCTGGGGCGCTTCCACCTCTGCGCAGGATGTGCCACGGCCACAATCGCATACGATCATGTGGTCGGTCATTGTTTCAAAAGCGCTTTCCGCCAGCAGCGCTCCTTTTTCAGCTATGATGCTGTGGCCTGCATAGACAAAATCCGATGTGGACTCCGTACAGCCGGCAGAAGCATAGGCACAAATGCACTTTTGGTCACTGGATCTAAGCCGGACAAGGCGGTTGCGCTCCCTGCGTTTACCGGCAAGCTCAACGGTTGCGGCCAGATTTACCAGCACATCTGCTTGCTGAGCCGTTTCAGTTTCGAGCAATTCCCCGCAAAGCGAAACAGCAAGGGTGCGCTCCCCTACCATGTACAGCTTATCAGAGGAAACCGGGATCTGATTGCCGCAGAAAGTGGCAGCATCGCCGTCAGCGGCCGGGGAAAACCAGCGGCGCTGGTTATGCTCCAGGCAGGTCTTATCCTTGAGACCAAGGATCTCCCCTTCACGGATCACTGCTGCACAGCTCAGAAGTCTTGCGCCGCAGCGAACAGGCAGACCAACAACAGCGGTAATGCCGGGATGTTCTTTAGAACAATCAAGAATTCGCTTGACGCCATCCTCCACCGCACGCAGCAAAAGGTCCTGGCGAAACAGATCGCCGCAGGTGCATCCGGTGAGTGCCAACTCGGGAAATATGATCAGATCCACATTTTGCTCAGCTGCTTCTTCTATAAAACCGCAAATATCAGCGGCGTTTTTCATCACATCACCGACCCGCACAGCAGGCACGGCGCAAGCGATCCGAATATAGTCCGGCATCGTAATCCCTCCGTTTTGATTCATTATATTAAATATAGCACATTTTTACCAATTTGCAAACAGAATATAAAAAGACGGTGCAATGCACCGTCTTTTATACAGTTATTTGGTTTTCAGATCCTCTTGGGTCAGTACTTCGCCGGCAAGCATGCGCTTGACCAGAGCGCTTCCGTGATCCACAAGCTCTTGATTGACATACATAACAGACAGCTTCCAGCCGGGCATGGAATAGGTGTAGTCGCCGCCGGTCGGGCCGGTCACCGCATACGACAGGATATCCCAGCTCGCCATGTCCTCCAGCTGCATCTTTACCAGCATACTGACATCGTCTGTGCCGATGCTGGTAACAAACATGCCCTTCAGACTTTCCATGATGGAAGAATAGTTGGTGATCAACGCGGTGCTGGAGGTCAGCTTTTTGATCACAGCGGTGAGGATCTTCATTTGATTCTTGCCACGGCCATTATCGCCGCCGGCAACATTCTTGCGGTTTCTGGCAAAGGCCAGCGCCTTGTCTCCGTCGAGTTCGTTCTCGCCCTTTTGGAAGAAGTATTTATCAGCGCTGAATGCCTGGTCGGAGTAGACAGTAACACCGCCAATAGCGTCGATCAGCTTCTTAAACCCAGTAAAGTTGATCTGGGCATAGTAGTCGATCTCAATGCCATACAGATCGGACAGAGCATTGATGGAGCAGTTAATGCCGTACATACCGCAATGGGTCAGCTTATCCTTTGCGCCGTTTGCGTTGGGATTGGGAATATAATAATCTCTCGGCGTGTTCAAAAGCAGGATCTGCTTTTCCACAGGATTGACGATCATCAGAATATTGACGTCGCTTAAACTGGTTCTAAGGGTGGCGCTTCTGGTGTCCGAGCCGCTGATATAAACAACAAACGGTGTGTTCGTCACCGTTTCAGCCACCACAGGCGGCTGCGTTGGGTGGGTTACAGGCTCAGTTGGCTCTGTGGGCAGCGAAGGCTCGGGATCCGCAGCCAGCGGCAGCTCATAGAGCACCCTTGCCTTCTGGGAGAAATCTGCGTACAGCTCCACGCTTTCCAGGATATCTATATACGCGCTGTTAAGAATGATCGCATCAACATTGCCCTGAAGGAACGCATTGATCATATCAAAAACAGTATTATATTCCACCGCATTGATCTTCCCGCCCAGCTTTTCGGAAATGTGGGCCACCACTTTTGCCGTCTTATCTTCTTCATAGTCCGCAACAGAGGCAAACAGATAGTCCGCTGCATCTTCAAGGCTTTGCGCTTTGTCATCGCTGCGCACATAAATCGCCATGACAATGTCCGCAGGGTCTTGATTTGTGACATTGTCGATGGTGTCGCGCAGCTGGGAAACGACCCAGCAGGTCACAGCGCAGCCGGCAATGGTAAGCACTGCCAGAGTGCCGGCGATCCATCTGCGCAGCGTTTTTCTTGTGGATCGGTCCATTCGCCAAAACAGCAGCCCACCGGTCAGCAAGCCAACAATCACAAAACCGGCGATCAGCAGAATCAGGTATTTATTGGGGAGCATATCCAGCTGGCAAATCCACAGCAAGGCTGCCCCTTCAGCCAAAAGCTGAAGCAGCCAAACGCACAATAATACCACATCAACAGTTTTTACCGGTTTCATAAAATCACCTTATTTTTCTGCCAGATCTTTTAAGACAGGCGCAAGGTCGGTCTGTTCCCAGGGCCGATCGGCAACACCAAAGTGTCCCTGAGCAGCAGTGGGAGCATAAATGGGACGACGCAGCTGCAATCTACGGATAATGCCTGCAGGGGTCAGGTCGCAAGTTTTCCGCAGCAGCTCCGTCATTTTCTCATCAGAGATCACGCCGGTGCCATAGCTGTCCACCCGCAGGGAAACAGGCTGCGCAACGCCGATGGCGTAAGCAATCTGCACCTGTACCTGGGTTGCCAGTCCGGCTGCCACAAGGTTTTTCGCCATGTAGCGGGCCATATATGCGCCGCTGCGGTCCACCTTCGTGGGGTCTTTGCCGGAGAATGCGCCGCCGCCGTGGGAGAAATAGCCACCGTAAGTATCCACGATGATCTTTCGGCCGGTCAAGCCGGTATCACCGTTGGGGCCACCGATGACAAAATTACCGGTGGGGTTAATGAAAATGTGGGCAACATTTTCAATATCGAAGCCATAATTCTTCAGTACAGGAGCGATAACGCCCTCTCTAACATATTTGCGCAGCTGCTCGATCTCAAATTCTGCGCTATGCATAATCGACACAACAACGGTATCAATGCCGACTACGTTCCCCTGCCCGTCGTATTCCACGCTGACCTGGGTTTTTCCGTCGGGGCGCAGCAGATCATTGCTGCGGACACATTCGGTCAGCCGATTGGAGAGTGCCCGGGAAAGCGCCACAGGCAGAGGCATCAGCTCCGGTGTCTGGGTGCAGGCGCCGCCGAACATCATACCCTGGTCGCCTGCGCCACCCACCTCGTCATTGGTACCGAGCGCAATATCAGCAGACTGGGTGTGGATACGGCATTGGATCTCAACAGTATCCGCATCAAAGCCGTCGCCGGGATACACATAGCCGATCTGCCGAATGGCCTGCCGTGCCACAGCAGCATAGTCCACCACAGCCTTGGTGGTGATCTCGCCGCAGATCAGGCAGAAGTCGGTAGTGACCATGGTCTCGCAGGCAACACGGGAATCCGGATCCTGGCGCAGGCATGCGTCCAGAATGGCGTCGGAAATGGAGTCAGCCACCTTGTCCGGATGGCCGTTGGTAACGCATTCAGAAGTAAACAATCTCTTTTCCATTAACAGTATGTCCTTTCTTTCCAATAAAAAACCGCACACCGACGGACTCGATGTGCGTATATCGAATCCTCATCTTTCGTTGCCGCCGGATTTGGCACCTTGTTTTCACAGGTTGCCGGGTTTCATCGGGCCGTTCCCTCCACCACTCTTGATAAGGCTTGTATGCAGTTCGTGTTTATTTTACCCGGAATTTTGTATTTGTCAAGGGTTTTTGTGAATTTATGCATAATTTGTTTTCATTTTTGTTATGGACTTTTTCTGGAAATACTGGTAGAATAGATAAAACTTTATACTGGAGTTGAGTAATTTGAAGAATCTGCGCAAACGGTTTGAGCGGTTTTGCTTCCGCAACCGAAGTAAGGGCATTCCCAATTTGATGCTGTATGTCGCACTCGGAAACGCTATCGTTCTTATTATGTCCATGGTCAATGGCGGCAGTGTGCTTTATGACCTATTATGCTTTGATAAGGCAAAGATCCTCCAAGGGCAGGTATGGCGTTTGATAACCTATGTCTTCACCCAATCCGGCGGCGGATTCCTGGAGCTCGTCTTCCTCTACTTCTTCTACATGCTTGGCCGGCATGTTGAAAACAGTATGGGCACGCTAAAATTCAACCTATTCTATTTATCCGGCGTGATCCTAATGGACATTTTTGCCATGATCTTTTGTCCCACCGAGCCTGTTATGTTTGCTGATGCACTCTATTCTCCCGAGGCATTTACGGCACTATATAGCGGCATGGCCTATTACCTGCATTTGAGTCTGATCCTCACCTTTGCGACCACGTACCCCAACAGCCAGTTTATGATCTTCTTTATCATTCCGGTCAAAGCCTGGCTGATTGCCGTGATTTACCTTGTGCTTGAATTTATTTCTGTCTTCAATCTATCCTACCCCGTCATGTATTTCCCTCACAACCTCTTCCCCCTGGTTGCACTTGCAAACTATTTCCTGTTCATGGGCAAGGATATTCTGAATCTGCTTCCGTTTTCCTGGCGAGCAGGATCACGCCGCTCTTTCGCAAGGAAACCGAAGCAGGCAAAGGGAAAGGTCGTTCCCTTCCCCTCTTCCCAGGCAAAACAAGAGAACCAGGAAAATTACAACCATCGTTGTACAGTCTGCGGTCGCACAGATGTTACCAACCCGGAACTGGAGTTCCGTTACTGCTCCCGCTGCAATGGCTATCATTGCTACTGCGAAGACCATATCAACAACCACAGCCATATTCAGTAACAATTCCAGCCGGCACCGATGGTGCCGGCTTTTTTGTTCTCATTTTTTCTCCAGCGCATAGGATGTTCCATACATCGATTATTTGAGGTGGTACTGATGGAACATACGGCAAATCAAATTACACTGCGTGGAAGTCTCGCTTCCCTGCCCCAGTTTTCCCACGAAAATCACGGAAGACGGTTTTTTCGATTTTTTCTGGATATCCCCAGGCTGTCCGGAGCAATGGATACCTTACCAGTGATTGCAGAAGAAGGAATCCTTATGGGAACAGATCTG
>JAZQJO010000027.1:0-3928 GCA_045541695.1 Faecousia sp. | reverse complement strand
CTTATATTTCTTCATATAAGGTCGTAAATGTTTCAAAAAGTTTCCCTCCTTGGAGGTTTTTCCTCAGTATAGCACATTACCCGGACTTTGGAAAGTCCGGGTAATGATTTCTTGTGATTAGCGACGCGTCCAGGTACTGCGGGAAAGGAGTACCAAAATGGGGAATATCTCCAAACGACCTGCCAGCATATTGATAGACAACACGATCTTGGAGAACACGCTGTAGGCGGCATAATTGCAGGTAGCGCCTACCGCCGCCATGCCCGGGCCAATGTTATTGAAGCAGGCCAGCACAGCGGACATATTGGTTTCAAAGTCAAATCCATCCAAAGAGATCAGCAGCACACTGATGATAATAATAATTACGTAGGCAGCCAGGTAGGCATTGGTATTGGCAAGAACCTTCTCGTCCACTGCCCTGCCGTTATTACGTACTACCATGACCTTTTGGGGATTCAAAATCTGGCGAATGTTCCGCCGCAGAATTTTGAGCAGCAGCAGCACACGAATGCACTTGAAACCGCCGCCGGTAGAGCCGGCACTGGCGCCAATCACCATCAGTATCAGCAAAATCGACTTGGAGAAGCTGGGCCACAGGTCAAAGTCCGTAGTTGCGTAGCCGGTGGTCGTCATAATCGAAGAGACCTGGAAAGCCGCATGGCGGATAGTTTCTTCCAAAGTATCGTAAAGAGGCCGGATATTCAGCGTAATCAAAACGATACTGACAAAGGCAACTCCCAGATACATCCGCAGTTCCTCATCCTTAAATACACTTCTGAACTCCTTGAGAAGCAGCAGATAGTAGATGCTGAAGTTGATGCCAAAGAGGAACATAAAGACCGTAGTCACATTCTGCAGATACGGACTATAGCTGGCAATGGAGTCGTTCTTGACGCCAAAACCGCCGGTACCGGCAGTACCGAAAGCGGTACATACTGACTCAAACAGGCTCATACCGCCACAGACCAGGAAGATCACATTCAGCACCGTCAAAGCAATATAGATAGAATACAGGATCACTGCCGTCTGCTTCATTTTAGGAACCAGCTTGCCCACATCCGGACCGGGACTTTCCGCCCGCAGAAGGTGCATGGTAAAGCCGGTACCTTTACTGCTGGGCGCAATTGCCAGCAGAAAGACCAGAACACCCATACCACCCAGCCAATGGCTGAAGCTGCGCCAATAGAGAATACCCTTGTCCATTGCTTCTACGCTGGGTACCACAGAAGCGCCTGTCGTGGTAAAACCGGACACAGTCTCAAAAAATGCATCCACGAAATGAGGGATGTTTCCGGAAAACACAAAGGGGAGGCAGCCCAAAAGGCTGAGAACGATCCAGCTAAAGCCAACGCAGACCAAGCCTTCGCGAGCGCCGAACAGACGTCCTGCTTTCCGGCAGGTAAAAAACAGCAGGCCGGCTACCAGGACCATAATTCCCAAAGTCAGCAAAAAGCCATCCACGGCAGCCATTTCCCCATAGCACAAGCTGATCACCAGTGCCGGGATCATAAAGACCGCTTCAATGGCAATAATTTGGGAAATAAACTTTCCCATCATTTTCACATTCATAACACGCCTCAATCAAGCAAAGATGTCATTGATATTACGAAGGATTCCGCGGCCGGAGGTTACCACTACCACAGAATCGCCCTTTTGGAAATAAGAATCGCCGTTGGGGATCTGGGTTTTTGTACCATGGGTAATGGCCGCCATCAGCACATTTTTCTTCAGCTTTATTTCTTTCAGAGGTACACCGCAGTGCTTGGTGGCATTATCCACCAAAAATTCCACAGCCTCTGCCTTGCCATCGGCAATGGCATGGACGGAGACTGCCGCTCCCACCTGGTTTTCCATGGCACGGACGTAGCGGACAATGTGATTGGAGCACAGTTCTCTGGGGTTGATCACAGAGCCCAAGGCCAGCTCGTTGGCAATGCTACTGTTCTCTTCACGGCTGATCTTTGTAATAATCTGCCGGACGCCTCGCTTTTCGCCGTAAAGGGCAACGATCATATTGGTCTCGTCAAGGCCGGTCAGGGTAACCAGCGCGTCACACTGTTCAAAGCCCTGGGCCTCTAGCACATTCATGTTACTGCAGTCACCGTGGATCACAGAAGTATCCGGCAGGTCTTCCGCCAGCTCCACACAGCGGTCGTAATCCTTTTCCAGCAGCCGCACATCAATCTTTCCTTTTTCCAGCAGACTTGCCAGATAATAGCTGACCTTGCCGCCACCGCACAGAAGCACTTTTCGAACACGATGGGTCAGGATGCCCAGATTCTTCAAAAGCATCGCCAGCTCGGAGGTTGCCGCAGTAACAAAGATCCGGTCGCCTTCCTGCAGTACAAAGTTACCGCGGGGTGCAATGGCCTCACCGCCACGCAGAACAGCGCAAACCAGAACTGTGCACTTAACAACATTGCGCATCTCCATCAGAGAGACATTCTTTAAGGGACTCTCTTTGTCCACGCGCAGTTCCACGATCTCGGCTCTTCCCTTTGCAAAGGACTCACGGCGCAGGAAGCCGGGGAATTTCAGCAGCCGCTCGATTTCCTGGGCAGCCCGCTTTCCCGGGTTCACCGTCATGGACAGGGGGAATACCTCCCGCATAGTCATGATCTGCTCGGCATACTCCGGGTCACGGATACGGGCGATGGTATGGACCTTAGGGTTCAGTCCATGGGCTGCCAGGCAGCACAGCAGGTTCACTTCGTCTGCATTGGTGACCGCAATCACCAGGTCGGTCTCTTCAATACCGGCTCTTTTCAGCACCTCCATGGAGGCGCAGTTGCCGTTGACGCCCATGGCGTCAAACTGCTCAACGGTAGATTCCAGTATATAATTCTTTTCATCGATGAGGGTCAGATCGTGACCTTCCTCAGCCAGCTGCTTGGCCAAAGTCTTGCCGATCTTGCCCACGCCGGCAATGATAATCTTCATCACAAAACCTCCTGCACGTATAGGAATTTTGACATTATCTTTTATTATAACAAAGTGTTTCCTATTTGGCAACTAAATGCCGGCAAAAACCCTTGAAACCCCGCTCCCAATCCGATACAATCAAGGAAAAGGAGGGGTTACGATGAAAACCGCTTATTTCAATGGCTGTATCTACACCGGTCAGCTTCCCATGGCGGAGGCTTTTTTAGAAGAAAACGGATATTTTACCAAGGTTGGTTCCAATGAGGAAATCGCCGCAACGGAAGCCGATCGTAAGGTGGATCTGCAGGGCAGATTCGTCTGCGCCGGTTTCAATGACAGCCATATGCACCTGCTGAATTTAGGTCAGGCCCTCAGCGTTGCGCCGCTGCATCTTTACACCGGCAGTCTGCAGGAAATGATCCTGTGCCTGCAGCAGATGCAGCCCGGCCGGGGTGGCTGGATCATAGGCAGAGGCTGGAATCAAGACTTTTTTGCTGATGTAAACCGGATGCCCAACCGCTGGGATCTGGACCAGGTATCCACCGAATACCCCGTCTGTGCCATCCGGGCCTGCGGACATGCCATGGTTGTCAACAGCAAGGCTTTGAAAATCCTGGGCATTACCGCCCAGACGCCTCAAATTCCCGGCGGGGAGATCGTCATGGAAAAGGGCGTTCCCAACGGCATCCTCTTTGACAATGCCATGGACCTTGTGTATGCCGCAGTTCCCGCGCCCACCAAAGAGGAGCTGAAAGCCATGCTGCGGGCAGCCTGTAAGATGCTGAACAGCTACGGCATTACCAGCTGTCAGAGCGATGATTACTGCGTATTTCAAAATATCCCCTGGCAGGTGATCAACGATGCCTACCGGGAATTGGAAGAAGCCGGCGAACTGACCGTCCGGGTCTATGAACAGGCTAATTTTACCAATCCTTCCGATCTTGCAGCCTTTGTAGAAGCGGGCAATGTGACCGGTGTTGGCACGGATTCTTTCAAAATCGGCCCC
>JAZQJO010000026.1:0-4192 GCA_045541695.1 Faecousia sp. | reverse complement strand
TTTTGTTTGTATCGCTGCGGCGGGACGGGGGTGTGTTATACCTCTTGCGCCCCCGGTGATGCAGCTCCGTTTCAAAAATCTGCATCGCATATTTTCTCCATTCCGCTACACCACCTACACCCGAACAGCCAGATTTCGCATAAGCGAAACCACACATTTCCCGTCCCGGAGGGCCTGGTCATCCGTCTGTTCTGTGGGTATCTCAAAGTGCTTGTTCCCCCATCGAACAACCCCTTTGAGCCACCCCCGGTCGCAAAAGGTATAACACACTAGACTTTCCAACGGAAAATCGTGTGCCAACAGGGCGCTTTCACCCCTATTGGAAACCCAGAAGTAAAGGAACCTGCAGTCCCTTTACAATCCCAGCTCGTTTATGCATCTGTACCCACAAACTGAAAAAACGGGTTTGTATGCACAGAACCATAAACGCAAAAATCCCCACAGTCGATCCTCCGGTAAGAGAGAAAAGACTGTGGGGATTTTTATATGCCGCATTCATGAAAACGATAGAAATTCATGCGTCACGCACCGCTTTGGCGATGCAATTTTCAAAATACTCATATCCAGTCGAAAGCTGTGGATAATAATTGAATTTCTGTTGATGATGGAATTTTATGAAATTTATGGTGAAATAAAGCGGGCAAAACCAAGCCAACACTAGAGACTACATTTCCGTAAACGCATAACCTCCATATACAATATTATTTTGGGCTCTTCTGTGATGACATCACGCTTTTAGAAATCATCTCCACCGCAGCAAAAAGCACCCGCAGATTCTCCTACAGATTCCCAATAATCGCTCCGATTTCTTCTTCTGTCAACGGACGGTTTAACGAGAACGCTTTGGTAACTGCCTGTTTCAAAACACGGTGTTTTTTCAGTCGCTCCCTGTTTTGGTGCGCCCATTCCAAAACATCCTCTGTGCCATCCGGAATCGCATTCTCAATTCGTTCCCGTAAACACGCAGCAGCCGCAGGACAAGTTCCTCCCGTGGATATGGACACGGTCAGATCCCCCTTGGTGATCAGTCCGGGAAAGTAAAAGCTGCAAAGCCGCGGCACATCCACCACATTGACCGGGATACGGTATTGTCCGCACAGTGAAGCAATTTCTTCTGCTTTCGCAACATCCGTGTCCCCCACAATCACCATAGCCGGCGCGGTTCGGGCATCTGCTTCCGTAAAAGTCTGCTTATGGGTCAATACAGCCTCGAAAGGCTTCATTTTCTCTGCTTTCTGCCGGATTTGCGGTCCGTCTCCGATGAGATAAACCGTCTTTCCGGACAAATTAACGCTGATGGGAAAATGATTCATAGTTTACTCTCCTCGCAGTAGTATCGCCAGCCGCCTTCTGTACCGGTACGACAGAGCCGTACCCCAAATACCGAAGAAATCATTCCGGATGCATAAATCTGCTCCGGCGTTCCATCCGCTACGATTTTTCCATCCCGCATCAGTATCATGTGGTCTGCCGTTTGAAAGGCATGGGGAAGATCGTGAATGATCATAACAACGGTCTTTCCCTGTGCAGCCAGCATCCGCGCCTGCTGCATCAGCTGCAGCTGATGGGAAATATCCAGATAGGTGGTCGGTTCATCCAAAAGGATCACCGGCGTATCCTGGACCAGCGCCATAGCAATATAAACTTTCTGCCGCTGTCCGCCAGAGAGATTCTGCACCAACTCATCTGCCAACTCCGCAACACCCATGGTTTTCATAGCAGCATCCGCAATGGCATAGTCCTCTTTTCGGTAGCGGCGGGGATAGCCCAAATAAGGAAATCTGCCATGGAGAACCAGACGCTCCACCGTAATATCCGGAACCTGGCGGCTTTGGGCAAGGTATGCCACCCTCTGAGCTAGCTGTCGCTGTGGCAGCGTCAGGATATTCTCGCCATCCAGTACCACTTGCCCGCTGTCTGCTGGAATGATTCCGCACAGGGCTTTCAACAGTGTGGATTTTCCGCAGCCATTAGGGCCAAGGATCACGGTTACTTTTTCGGATGGGATCCGAAAATCTACATGTTCCAACACATGTTTGTCCAAATAACCGGCACTTAAGCTTTTCACTTCAAGCATGAGCGTGCCCTCCTTTGCGTTTCAGCAGCATCATTAGGAACATGGGGCCACCGATAACAGACATCAAAATACCCACAGGCAGTTCATATGGTGCAAACACCACTCGTGAAACCGTATCACACAATGCCACAAACCCTGCGCCACCCAAAGCACACACAGGAAGTAAACATCGGCTGTCACTGCCGGTCAGCTTGCGCATAGCATGAGGCACGATCAGGCCAACAAAACCCAGAAGTCCCGCAAAACTCACCGCCGCTCCCGCCAGCAGTGCCGCCAGCACCAAAAATACGGTGCGCATTCGCTTCACCGGCAGGCCCAGGCTTTTTGCTGTGTCCTCTCCCAGTGCAAGAACATCCAGTTCATTGTGCATAAGCAGCAAGGCAGTCATTGCAGCAAGAATCAGTACCCCTGCCGGCAGAAGACGGGTATGGGAGACGGATGCAAAGCCGCCTGCCCGAAAATCCACACTCATCATGGCAACCTCTGGAATCAAGGTGGTCACTGCTTCGGAAAGGGCGTTTAAGATCGCATTGACCGCAACGCCTGCCAAAATCACAGTCGTACGGGAAGCACCTGTCTTTTGCCCTACATAAACAACCAGAAGCATGGCACCCATGGCACCTGCAAAAGCCGCACCGGCAATGGCCCAGCCGGATAACGCACCCAGAGCGCAGCAAACCGTTACCGCCAAGCCTGCGCCTGCGTTGACACCGATAATACTGGGAGAAGCCAACCGGTTATGCAGCACAATCTGGATCACCGCACCGGACACCGCAAGAGCCGCGCCGGACAGCAGGCAGGCAGCCGTTCTGGGCAGGCGGGAATACCAGAAGATAAATCCGGCAGTTCCCTGGGGACCGGCAAGCAGTGCGCTGTACAGTTGGTTCAAGGTCAGTTTCACGGAGCCAAGGCAAATACTCAGCAGCGCTGCAGCCACGCAAAGCAGCAGTGCTCCCCCAATGACGGTTTTCTTACTTTTCATTGCTTAAAATCGCCTCTAATCTTTCGTAGGCTTCTCCCCAACGGTGGTTGGGTTTTAAATTATACAGGTTTTTTTCCATGATGTAGACCCTGCCGTCCTTCACCGCTGACAGCTGGCTCCACAGAGGATTGCTTTCCAGCTCCAGAGCAATTTTCTCCATCATGCCGTCAGTATCGTCTCCCCGCTGAACAATGAAAATATAGTCAGGATCTGCTGTCAGGATATATTCCAGACTCAGATTTTCCAGCAGGGATTTCTCAGAATCCGCAATATTGACACAACCCAGAGATGCCAGCATCTCGCCCAGCACATTATTTTTACTGTTCTTGGCGCTGATATTGGAAGCAGATGCCACCATGCACAGAACCGTAGGCGCTTCCTCTTCCGACAAGCGCCGACGGCTTTGCGCCAAAACAGCCTCGATCTGCTTTTGTACGGTCAGACCGTTGACCTCATACAAATCCTTTCTTCCGGTGATATCGGTACATATCTTCAGCAGCCGCAGATAGTCATCAAAATCGCCCACATCAAAATAGGCAACTGGAATCTTTGTGGCTTCCAAGGTTTCCTTCCATTCCACATTCTGTCGGGTATTCGTACTGGCTAAAATAAAGTCCGGCTCAGCGGACAGCAGAAGTTCCATGCTCAAAGATTTGGTGTTGCCCAGATTGACTGTATCTGCAGGCAATTCCAGCTGCAGATCATCCCAGGCATCGTCTGCGGTGGCGATCACCTCACCACCGGCCAGCTTCCAAATCTGAGCAAAGCTACCTAACAGTGCTGCTACCCGCTGAGGATTATCCACGGTGATTTGCCTTCCCAGGTCATCGGTAAAGGTCACGCCTCCGGCCTCTGCCCGTCCGGCTGCGCCACAACCGGTCAGCAGAAGCAGGCTCAACAACAGTACTATCATTTGTTTCATATATAAACCCCATGGTGAATATTCAAATTAATAACAATTTATCATAACACAGGCAAAAAAGGAAGGACCGCTGCGGCAAAAAGGCATAATTTCCCCTCAGGCAATGGCTCCTGAGGGGAAACTTTCAAAGCCCTTTCACCGTCTTACGCGGTCCGGCAGTTTCCAATCAGGGGGATGATTGGTTTCCTATGAAATTAGCAGGTTGCGCCAC
>JAZQJO010000025.1:0-6250 GCA_045541695.1 Faecousia sp. | reverse complement strand
GATTATGATCTGGATGTTCTGCGCGACAATGTAGCCATGGTGCTGCAAAAAAACGTGCTGTTTAGCGGCACCATTAAGGATAACCTCCGCTGGGGCAATCCGGATGCCACGGACGAAGAAATGATCCACGCCTGCCGTCTGGCCTGTGCACATGAGTTTATCGGGTCCTTCCCGGACAAATACGATACCTATATCGAGCAGGGCGGCACCAACGTGTCCGGCGGACAGAAGCAGCGGCTTTGCATCGCCAGAGCGTTGCTGAAAAAGCCCAAGATCCTGATTCTGGATGACTCCACCTCCGCTGTGGATACCCATACGGACGCACAGATCCGGAAGGCCTTTGCCGAGGAGATCCCCGGAACCACCAAGCTGATCATTGCCCAGCGTGTTTCCTCTGTTCAAAATGCGGATATGATCGTTATATTGGATAACGGTCAGATCAGCGCTGTGGGTACCCACGATGAGCTGATGCAGACTTCTTCCATCTATCAGGAAGTTTTCCATTCTCAGCAGAAGGGAGGAAATGAATAATGCCTCCTGTAAGAATGAGCGGCGACGGCCGCATGGCAAAAGACCCCAAAAAGACGCTGGGGCGGCTGCTGAAATATTTGATGCAGTATAAGCTGACGATCTTTGTGGTCCTGCTTTGTATCTTTACAACCGCATTTGCCCAATCCCGAAGCTCTACGGCGCTGGGAAAGCTGGTGGATAACTATATTCTGCCCATGGTGGCTGCCGGCTCTACGGATTTTGCGCCCATTATGAGCTTTTTGCTCAAGCTGGCAGGCGTTTTCCTCCTTGGTATGGTGGCCAGCTTCCTGCAAAGCTATTTGATGGTGGGCGTCACCCAGGGCATCCAGAAAAAAGTCCGTGACGACATGTTCAAAAAGATGCAGACCCTGCCTCTGCGCTATTTCGACACCAATACCGCCGGCAACATCATGTCCCGCTACACCAGCGACATCGATACCCTCCGGCAGATGATCTCCCAGTCCATTCCCCAGGCAGCTTCTTCGATTGTGACGCTGGTGGTGGTGTTCATCACCATGCTCACCGAGTCCTGGATTCTGACCATCGTGACTATGATCACGGTGATGGCCGTGGTGTTTGTCACCAAACTGCTGGCAGGAAAATCCGCCAAGTATTTTATCGGACAGCAAAAATCTCTGGGTACTGTCAACGGCTATATCGAGGAAATGATCTCCGGCCAGAAGGTGGTCAAGGTCTTTAACCACGAGGAGGCCGCCAAGGAAGAATTCGACAAGCTCAACGAGCAGCTGCGGCAAAATGCCTTCTCCGCCGGCAAGTATTCCAATATGATGGGCCCCATCAACAATAACTTGGGTTATGTCCAGTATGCCATTTTGGCGATCGTGGGCGGCATTTTGTGCATTACGGTGGTCAACGGCAGCCCCTTGCTGAGCTTGGGCAGCCTGATGGCATTTATGACCCTGTCCCGAAATTTCAATATGCCTATCAACCACATCTCCCAGCAGATGAATGCCATTATCATGGCGCTGGCAGGTGCGGAGCGAATCTTCGACCTGATGGACCAAGAGCCGGAGACCGACGAGGGCTATGTGACGTTAGTGAATGCCGAGATCGCAGAAGACGGCACGATTACAGAATCTGAAAAGCGCACCGGCCACTGGGCATGGAAGCATCCCCATAAGGCTGAAGGCACGGTGACCTACACCGAGCTGAAGGGCGACATCGTCATGGACATGGTGGATTTCTCCTATGTGCCGGAAAAGCAGGTGCTGACGGACGTGACGCTTTATGCCCATCCCGGTCAGAAGATCGCCTTCGTGGGCGCTACCGGCGCAGGCAAGACCACCATCACCAACCTGATCAACCGGTTCTATGACATTGCCGACGGCAAGATCCGTTATGACGGTATCAATATCAATAAGATTCGCAAAGCAGACCTGCGGCAGAGTCTTGGCATCGTTTTGCAGGATACCAATCTGTTCACCGGTACGGTGATGGAAAACATCCGCTACGGCAAGCTGGACGCAACCGATGAAGAATGCATCCGTGCGGCGAAGCTGGCCAATGCCCATGATTTTATCACCCGTCTGCCCAATGGCTATGAAACGGAGCTGACCGGCAACGGCGCAAGTCTTTCCCAGGGTCAGCGGCAGCTGATCGCCATTGCCCGTGCGGCGGTGGCGGATCCTCCGGTAATGATCCTTGATGAGGCCACCTCCTCCATCGACACCCGTACCGAGGCGCTGGTGCAAAAGGGCATGGATGCCCTGATGAAGGGAAGAACCACATTCGTCATTGCCCACCGGCTGTCTACGGTCATGAACTCCGACTGCATTATGGTGCTGGATCACGGCAAGATCATTGAGCGTGGTACCCACGACGACCTGATCGCCCAGAAGGGCACCTACTATCAGCTCTATACCGGCGCCTTCGAATTGGAATAAAAAACAAGCCCCATACGGGGCTTGTTTTTATATGTCGTTCAAGGCGTTGCGAATATCGCCGATGGTGTAAAGCGAGCCGAAGCACAGCACCACGCCGTCCTTGCCGGCCAGCTTCAGTGCGGTGCGCACACCCTCTTCAATGCTTTCGCAGGGTGTGGCCGTTGCGCCAACTCTGGTCAAATGCTTCGCCAGCTCCGCAGCCTCCAGCTTTCTGGGGTTGGGAGGCGTGATGCACACAAACTGCTCCACAAGGGGCATCACAGGCTTATACATATCGCCGTAGTCCTTATCTGCCAGCACGCCGGTGAGGGCAATGACCTTTCGGCCAGTGAGGTAGTCTTCGATGTTCTTCACCAGCGCTTCAATGCACTGGGGATTGTGACCGCCGTCGATGATAAACAGCGGGTCACGGCTGACGATGTCAAACCGGCCGGGCCAGGAAACGGTGCGAAGACCCTTCCGGATATTCTCCTCAGAGATGTTCCAGCCCTTTTCCATCAGCGTATCGGCGATGGACAGCACCACCGCAGCGTTATGCAGCTGGTGGTCGCCCAGCAGGGGCAGCTCCAGCGCTTTCCGGTGGCCATGGTCAAAGACCTGGCCGAACAGATCGTGGGAAAGCAGCTTCAGCTTGCCGAAATCCGCAATTTTCAGGGACACATTCCGCTCAGCGCAAATTCTCTTGTAAACGGCTTCTACGCCCGGCGTACCGGGGTAGACGACAGCACTGCCGCCTTCTTTGAAAATGCCGGCCTTGGTCTCGGCGATCTTTTCCACGGTATCGCCCAGGTAGTCGGTATGGTCAAGACCGATGTTGGTGATGACGGCCACTTCGGGAACGGGGATGACGTTGGTGGAGTCCAGCGCACCGCCCATACCCACTTCCAGCACCACGATGTCGCAGTTCTTTCGGGCAAAGTATTCGAATGCGATACAGCTGACCAGTTCGAATTCTGTAGGGCATTCCGCCATAGCATCGGCGTGGGGCTTCACAAACTCGGTGATCTCCACCAGATCTTCGTCAGAGATCTGCTCGCCATCGATCTGCATCCGCTCATGGAAGCGGTAGATGTAGGGCGAGGTGTAAAGACCGGTGCGGTAGCCTGCCTGCCGCAGGATGGATGCGGTCATGGCAGCGGTGCTGCCCTTGCCGTTGGTGCCGGCAATGTGGATGAATTTCAGCTTTTTCTCCGGATTACCGATCCGGCGCAGCAGCTCCTGGGTGCGGCCGAGACCCGGCACGCTGCCCTTCCAGAACACGCTGTGGATATAGGCAATGGCTTCGTTGACGTTCATAGATAACGCCCTTTCTATGCTTTTTTCTGGGGCGGCCAGATACCCAGCCGGTTAAACATTTTTGTGCTCAGCAGCAAGGAAACAATAGCGATCTCCAAGACTGCCACAATGGCAAACTGCACACCTCTTGTGCCAAGATTTGCAACGAAGGAGGCGACAAAATTGTCAGCATTGAAGCAGTAGGCCAGCGCAGCACTTTGATAAAGCCAGGAGCCAAGCACCACAGGCAGCAGATAAACGGCGGCCAGCTTGGGCAGCAGGGGCTTCTTGGCGATCCATACGCGGAAAAGTCCGCCGAAAACGCCGTACAAAATGGCGGGAGGGCACAAAATGGGGTTGAAGCCATACTGCATCATACTGCCGGTGGCATCTGCCACAAAGCCGGTCATGCCGCCGGCCAGCGGGCCAAACAGCATGCCCGCCAGAAACAGCGGAAACTTATCCAGCGACCAGCGCACACTGCCGAAGGGAGAATAGGACAGCCAGCGGGCAAGTACGATGCTGATGGCGGCAAGCAGGGCACAATAGGCCAGGTTGCGGGTGGTGATCCAGGGCTTTCGGGAAGATTTGGACATAAAAAAGACCTCCTTTGATGGGGCAAACGACCTGCAAATGCAAGCGGACATAAAAAATACCCCGACGCAAAGCGTTGGGGAGTTTTATGTACGGCTCACCGGCAGGGAAGGGCAGCAAAACGCAGCCGACCATTCGCCCGACCGAGTATCGTTGCTACATAAAGGAGAGCTCCTGTATGCAACAGCGGGTGCGGTGACCTCATCGTGGAACATTCCTTCGTCCTTCGGGCAACTCCCCGTCCCGATGGCACTTAACGCGAGGTCTCCTACTCTGTTCGTTGCTTATCATACACGAAAGGGCGGAAAAAGTAAATAGTTTTTTGCAAATATCGCCACAAATTTATCGGATAAAAATTATATTGTTCTGTTTTTGCGCGGAGTGGCGGTTTTCGTGGAGTTTCCCATTTCCCGGAAAGTACAATGGTAGCTACCGAAAACAAAGGAGGATACGCTATGCAATGCCAAAAGCTGAAAACATATATGGAAACCGGGAGAGTGGTATTTCTGCCGGCAAAAGCCATCAAACCCAATCCTGCCCAGCCACGAAAGGTGTTCCGGGAGGAGGCGCTGACGGAGCTTGCCGAATCTATACGTCAGCATGGGATCCTGCAGCCGCTGTCGGTGCGCAGAGCCGGGGTTACATACGAATTGGTGGCAGGAGAGCGACGGCTTCGTGCAGCGCAGATGGTGGGGCTGACGGAGATCCCCTGCATTATTATGAACATGGATGAAAAAGAATCGGGACTTGCAGCCATGGTGGAAAATCTTCAGCGGCAGGATCTGGATTTTATTGAGGAGGCTATGGCCATCGCCCGGATCATGGAGCAGTGGTCCATGAGCCAGGAGCAGGCGGCGCGGATTCTTGGGAAGAGTCAGAGCGCAGTCGCCAACAAGCTGCGGATCTTGCGCCATTCGGAAAGTGTCCTCTGGGCGCTGCGGGAGCATAATCTCACAGAGCGCCATGCCCGGGCGCTGCTGAAGCTGCCCACGGAGCAGGAAAAAATGATGGCTATCAGCATCATTTCCCGGATGGGCATGAGCGTTGCCAGAACGGAAAAGTATATCGACGAGCTGCTTTCCGGCGAAGTGGACAAGACCGGAAAGATCAACGTCCGGGCCTTTCTCAACAACTTGAGCCAATCGTTGCAGCGAATCCAAATGTCCGGCATTCCCGCAATTTCTGAGCGCAGAGAAACAGACAGCCAGATCGTCTTCACCATCACCATTCCCAAAACATAAAAAAGCTGCCTCGCAATTGCGAGGCAGCTTTGCTGATACAGATTAGATCTCAGCGAAGTACTTAATGGTGCGGACCATCTGAGAAACGTAGGAGTTCTCGTTGTCGTACCAGGAAACGACCTGAACCTGAACCTTGCCGTCGGGCAGCTTGTTGACCATGGTCTGGGTGGCATCGAACAGAGAACCGAAACGCATGCCGATGATGTCGGAGGAAACGATCTCGTCTTCGTTGTAGCCGTAGGACTCGGTAGCAGCAGCCTTCATAGCGGCGTTGATCTCTTCCACGGTAACAGCCTTAGCGCAGACAGCGTTCAGGATGGTGGTAGAACCGGTGGGAGTGGGAACACGCTGTGCAGCGCCGATCAGCTTGCCGTTCAGCTCGGGGATAACCAGGCCGATAGCCTTAGCAGCACCGGTGGAGTTGGGAACGATGTTGATAGCACCAGCGCGGGAGCGGCGCAGGTCGCCCTTACGCTGGGGGCCGTCCAGGATCATCTGGTCGCCGGTGTAAGCGTGGATGGTGCACATGATGCCGGACTTGATGGGAGCCAGATCATTCAGAGCCTTAGCCATGGGAGCCAGGCAGTTGGTGGTGCAGGAAGCAGCGGAGATGATGTGATCATCCTTGGTCAGGGTGTCATGGTTGACATTGTAAACGATGGTGGGCAGGTCATTGCCGGCGGGAGCGGAGATAACGACCTTCTT
>JAZQJO010000024.1:0-13675 GCA_045541695.1 Faecousia sp. | reverse complement strand
GCACCTATAAAGGGCGGAGATTTTCACCAGGCAAGGCAAAAAGCGCAGAAATACTTTGTGTATTTCGAGCATTTTTAACGACGAATGGTGGGAATAAACGCCTTTTATAGGCGATTTATCACTACGGCGCGACGCCCAACGAGCGGCTTTTGAATTTATTCTTCGTCTTTGTGGCCGTCAAACAGGGATACCGGTGTGGCTTCGCCGATGGGTCTGCCTTCCATGCAATCAATAAACTGCTGACCGGTCATGGTTTCATTTTCCAGCAGGAATTCGGTGATCTGATTGACCTTATCTTCGTTGCGCTTTAAAATCTCTGCGCAATGCTGATAAGCCTTGTCGATGAGCAGCTTGACTTCGTCATCGATAGTGCCTGCTACCTTTTCGGAATAGCTCTTGGTGGTCTGGTAATCTCTGCCGATAAACACTTCGCCGCCGCCCAGATAGGAAACAGTACCCAAAGCATCAGACATGCCGTAGCGGGCTACCATATCACGGGCCAGCTTGGAGGCACGGTCAATGTCGTTGGAGGCGCCAACGGAAATGTCGCCGATAAACAGGGCTTCCGCCACACGACCGCCCAGAAGGCTTACGATCTCTTCGTACATCTGGTTACGGGTTAGGCTGGAAGAATCATCCTTGGGAATGTGCCAGGTGGCGCCCAGAGAACGGCCCCGGGGGACAATGGTGATCTGCAGCACGGGGTCTTGAGTGGGCAGATGGTACATGGCGATGGCATGACCGGCTTCGTGGATAGCGGTCTCTTTCAGATCCTTGCGCTGCCGGACACGGCTCTTTTTCTCCGGACCTGCCAGGATCTTCATCATGGCGTTGTTCAGGTCGTTCATGCTCAGCACAGGCCGGTTATCCCGGGCTGCCATAATGGCGGCCTCGTTCATCAAATTGCTCAGATCTGCGCCGGTAAAGCCAACGGTGGACCGGGCAACGGCCTTCAGATCCACGGAATCATCCAGCTTCTTGCCACGGGCATGCACCTTCAGGATCTCCTCACGACCCTTGGTATCGGGAGCGCCCACATAGACCTGCCGGTCAAACCGACCAGGTCGGAGCAATGCGGGATCGAGGATGTCGGGACGGTTGGTGGCTGCCAGAACGATGACGCCTTCGGTACGGCCAAAGCCGTCCATTTCCACCAGCAGCTGATTCAGCGTTTGCTCTTTTTCATCATGACCGCCGCCAAGACCGGAGCCACGCTTGCGGCCCACCGCATCAATCTCATCGATAAAGATGATGGCGGGAGCGATCTTCTTTGCCTGCTCAAACAGGTCACGGACACGGCTTGCGCCCACGCCCACATACAGCTCTACAAAGTCAGAGCCGGAAATGGACAGAAACTGCACATCCGCTTCGCCGGCCACGGCTCTGGCCAGCAAGGTCTTACCGGTACCGGGAGGGCCGACCAGCAGCAGACCGTGGGGGATCCGGGCGCCGATCTGGGTGAATTTGTCGGGATTGCGGAGAAAATCCACAACCTCTTGCAACTCCTGTTTTTCTTCATCGGCGCCGGCCACATCGTCAAAGGTGACCTTTTTGCCGTCCGGTACACCCAGAACAGTTCTGGCTTTACCGAAATTGCTCATACCGTTACCGCCGGCTCCGGCGCTGACACGACTGGCAAGGATAAACCAAACGATGAGCAGCACAGCACCTACGATCAGCAGGGGAAGAATGAGGTCGTAAACGGAAAAACCGTCCTGCGGCACGAAGTGGTAGTATTCCAAAGCGCCGCTTGCCTGCTGCTGCTCCAAGATCTGCTGCATCTCCTGGCGGAAAATCTCGGGATCGGCAAGCTCACAGGCCAGCTCGGTTTTGCCTGCGTAGGGATTGTGCAGCTGCAGATAAATGGCCTGGCCGTCCACAGTAAAGCTTTTTACCTGTCCGTCAACAAACAGCTGCCGGATCTGGGAAGTGGACAAATCATCGGATGGACCGCTGAAAAGTCCGAAGATCAGGGAAAAGACCAGCACAAGCAGGCCAATATAGAAGATAACGGAAAGGAAACTTCTTCTTTTTTTCAAAACGGGTACTCCTTAAAAATTACAGATAAACTTCCGGCTTCAAAACGCCGACATAGGGCAGATTCCGGTAATGCTCATTATAGTCCAGACCGTAGCCTACAACGAAAGCGTTGGGGACTTCAAAGCCCACAAAGTCAGCTTTCAGCGTCACGTCCGGATTCCTGCGGGAGGGCTTATCCAGCAGGGTGCAGATCTTGAGGGAGGCGGGCTCTTTGCTCATCAAATGCTGATAAGCGAAGCTGAGAGAATGGCCGGTATCGAAGATATCCTCCAGGATCAGCACGTGGCGACCCTTGATGTCAGCGGAAACATCCCGCTTGACCACCATGTTGCCTGTGGTGTTGGTGCCTGCATAAGAGGAGATCCACATAAAGTCCATCTCGCAAGGGGTTTTGATCTGGCGCACCATATCTGCGTAGAAAACCACCACGCCCTTCAGCACACCAACGATCAGCGGGTCCTTGCCTTCGTATTCCCGGGTCAACTCTTCGCCCAGCTGACGGATGCGGTTTTGGATCTGCTCTTCCGTCAGCAAAATTGTCTGTATGTCTTTATCCATAATGAAGCCTCCAGCTTTTTATACCTTTGTTACAGCTTTGATCCGGATCTGCATGGCCGGAAGTTGGGTGGGGATACGGTCCAGATGGATGCCGATCCCATATACGCCGATGACCCCAAGATCGTCAGCGAGCACCGGGATCTGCTGGCGCAAAGCGGCAGGGATCTTCCGGTCAATAAACAGTTTTTTGAGTGTCCTTGTGCCGGCGTTCAAACGGATCTCATCTCCGGCAGTACGGCATCGCAAACACAGCTCCCCTTGCGGGACGAAGGTGAAGGTGTCGGGCGTGTTTACGATGGCATCAGCGATGCCCCATTCCACCTGCAGACCAGGCAGAGTCATGGAGCCCTCACCGGCAAGGATGACCCGGGGCAGGGAAGCGCCTAACGTGCCCGGTTCCAGACGGTCGTAGTTTCGCTGCAATGTAATGCCGCCGGGCAGGTCGGCCTTTGCAGACGGATGATCGGAAAGGATCAGAGCCTCCGCTTGAAGAATATGGGCACTTTCTGGCTCTTTTACACCGCACTGGGTCAAAAAACGTGCCAAAACCCGGCGTCTTAAGGATACCGGCATGGCTTTCAGCTCCGAAACAGCAGGCAGCTGGGCAAAGGTTGCAAGAGATTCCAAAGCCTGCTCATCCTGCCGCAGCCGCAATGCCATTTCCGAAACATTTTCAGCGAATCTGGGATTTTCAGTTTTCAAAAGGGGCATCACATGATGCCGGATACGGTTGCGCAGAAAAGCATCGCCGGCATTGGAGCTGTCAGATACATAGCTGAGATGGTACTCAGTCAGAAATGCTTCCACCTGCTGCCGGGTGACGGTCAGCATAGGGCGGATCAGACGTCCGTTTACCGGCGCGATGGCGCCGAGCCCCTTCAGCCCTGTACCACGGATCAGGTGCATCAGCACCGTTTCGGCGTTGTCATCAGCGGTGTGGGCTGTGGCGATCTTGCCGGGGAGCGTGGCAAAAAAGGCATACCTTGCTTCCCGTGCAGCGGCCTCCAGACCCTTTTCACCGGCGGTAACATGGGCGCTTCCAACGGTCAGGGGAATGTCGAATCGTTCGCAGAACTGGCGGACAAAGGCCTCGTCCCGGTCGGACTCTTCCCCACGCAGGTGGTGGTTGAAATGAGCGGCTTTCAGCTGCAGGCCCAGTTTGTCCCGCAGAAGATACATAGCCCACAGCAGCGCCACGGAATCGGCACCGCCGGAAACGGCACAGGTAATGCTTTCGCCGGCAGCGACCATATCATAACGCCGCAGCTGCTTCAAAAGCTCATTCAGCATGTTTCCACTCCAGGTCGGTAAAGGTAGTATATTGGGGGATCCATTGCAGCTTTACGGTGCCGATCTCGCCATGACGGTTCTTTGCCACGATACATTCGGCGATGTTCTTATTTTCCGTGTCGGCGTTATAGTAATCCTCACGGTAAAGCAGCATAACACTGTCGGCATCCTGCTCGATAGAGCCGGATTCACGAAGGTCGGACAGCTTAGGCCGGTTGTCGTTGCGGGATTCTGCGGCACGGTTCAGCTGGCTCAGGCAAATGACAGGAACGTTCAGTTCCTTTGCCATGACCTTCAGTGTACGGGAAATGTCGCTGACTACCGTAACACGGTTGTCGCCGCCCTTGCCGTTTCCGGAGCCTTGCATCAACTGCAGATAGTCGATGATCACAAGGCCCAAATTATCCAGCCGACGGCATTTTGCCAGCATTTCCGCCACGGTAATGGCACCGTTATCATCAATGCGGATATCTGTTTGGCTGAGGGCAGCGGAGGCGACGCACAGCTTGCTCCATTCCTCGTCGGTGAGCTTGCCGGTGGCCATTTTTTGGCTGTCCACAAAGCTTTCGCTGGCCAGCAACCGCATGGCAAGCTCTTCACGGGACATTTCCAAAGAGAAGAAGGCCACGGTTTTTTTGTACTTTTTCGCCACATTCAGGCCGATGTTCAGCGCAAAGGATGTCTTACCCATGGCAGGACGGGCTGCAATCAGCAAAAGATTGCCTTTGTTCAGGCCGTTGATTTTTTTGTCCACGTCCCGCAGACCGCTGGACAGACCGGGAATGGCAGAATCGGACTGGCTCAGCTCGGTCAGATGGTCAAAGACCTTGTGCAAAACGGTGCCGATATGCTCCAGCGTATCGCCCCGTTCGCCCTTGCGCAGAGCGTAGATCTTCTTTTCTGCAGATTCCAGCATTTCAGAAGGCGTGCCTACCTGAGAGAAGACCGCTTCGCTGATCTCACCGGCGGCGGTAGCCAGGCCACGGAGCATTGCTTTGTCCCGGACGATGCCGGCGTAACGCACCACATTGGCAGCGGTGGGGGTGATCTCCATAAGCTGCATGATGTAGTCTTTGGAATTGTCGTGGTAGACACCCGCCTCCCGCATTTTGTTCAGCACGGTGACGGGGTCAATGGTTTGGGAGAAATTAAACATGGAATATATGGCTTCATAGATCTCCCGGTTTTGCTGCAGATAAAAATCCTCAGGCCTCAAAACGCCGATAATATCGGCAACACAGCGGCTGTCGATGAGAATGGAGCCCAGCACAGCCTGCTCCGCTTCCAGAGAATGGGGCATTTGGCGGCTCAACAATTCTTCATCCATGTTTCTCTCTCCTCTCTGTGATGGAATAAGACGATAATCAGCCTTCTTCGATCTTTACGGTCAAAGGTGCGGTGATCTCGTAGCCCAGCTTGCACTGAACGGTGTAGGTACCAACGCTCTTGATGGGATCGGCAATAACGATCTTGCGCTTATCCAGCTTGATCTTGCTTGTTTTCTCCAATGCGTCAGCAATTTCCTGGTTGGTGACAGAGCCGAACAGACGGCCTGCGCCGCCGCCTTTGGCGGTAACGGTAAGGGTCAGCTCACGCAGCTGCTTGGCAATTGCCAGAGCCTCGGCCTTTTCCCGGGCGATGCGCTCCTGGGTGGCCTTGTCGTTCATGCGCATGGTATTGATGGCGTCGGGCGTGGCTTCCACAGCCAGCTTTCTGGGCAGCATAAAATTGCGGGCGTAGCCGTCGGAAACCTCCAGCATTTGTCCTTTCTTGCCCTTACCCTTTACGTCTTGCAACAGAATAACTTTCATAACGATCTCTCCTTGATCTGATCACTCTTCATAGAATCGGTCAATGGAAGCAACCAAACGGTCCAGCGCTTCCTTTACGGTGGTGTTATACAGCTGAGCGCCTGCGGTGGCCGTGTTGCCGCCGCCGCCCAAAGGCTCCAGGATCATCTGCACATTGGTCTGTCCGATGGAGCGGGCAGAGATAAAGACCTGCTCACCGTCGGGGTACAGCACGAAGGATGCGGAAATGCCGGAAATGTTCAGCAACTCGTCCGCAGCCTGGGCAGCCAAAGCCCGGGATGTGGTGGTGTTCAGTGCCGCAATGGCGATCTCCTGCCGGTAAAGCCGAGATGCCTTGATAATCTGGTATTTTGCCATGGTATCCTGGAAATTGTTCTGCAGAAGCTTTTTGACTTCCACAGGCTCAGCGCCCCATTGCTTCAGAACGGCAGCAGCCTCAAAGGTGCGCTCGCCGGTGCGGACGTTGAAGCTCTTGGTATCCAGGAAGATACCGGCAAGCAGGCTCTTGGCCTCGATGGGAAGCACGTCGGACTTTTCTACAGCATATTGCAGAAGCTCTGTTACCAGCTCCGAAGCGGAGGAGGCATAAGGCTCGTGGAGATTGACCACCACGGGATTGATATATTCTGCGGCACGGCGGTGGTGGTCCACCACGCATACCTTGGAGATGGCTTCCAGCAAAGGCTTGCTTTCCACCTGTCCGGGGTGGTTGGTATCCACCACCACAAGGACACTGTGGTTATCGCATTGCAGCAATGCTTCCTGGCCGGAAATGAATACGTCCCTGTATTCCGGAACCTGGCGGATCTCTTCAATCAGCTTATCCGCAACATTATGCTCCAGATCCAGCACGATATAGGCGTCCTTGCCCTTCTTGCGGCACATGCAGGCAATGCCTACGGCTGCGCCAACGGCGTCAAGATCCGCATTTTTGTGACCCATGATGAACACCTGGCTGCTTTGACCTATCAGCTCCATAAGGGAGTTGGCGGTGATACGGGAGCGCACCTTGCTGCGGTGGTCGGCTTCCTTGGAACGGCCGCCGTAGAAACTGAAATGGAAACGGTCTTTGATAACTGCCTGGTCGCCGCCCCGGCTGAGGGACATTTCAATCGACAGCGCAGCGAAGCTATAGCTTTCTTCAAAGTTCATACCGTCTACGCCGATACCCATGGAAATGGATGCGGCAAGACCGGTGGGGTTTTCAATTTCATGGATCTTTTCCAGCAGAGTGAATTTTTCCTCCACAGCACGGCTCAGATCCTTCTTTTCCATCACCAGCAGGAAACGGTTCTTTTCCAAACGGCGCAGCAGGCCGTGGAAATCTTCTGTCCATTTGGAGATGGTGTTGTTGATCCGGGCGTTCAGGCTGGAAATATCGCCTTCGGTCATGTTCTTGGTCAGCTCTTCGTAGTTATCCACAAGGATGATGGATACCACGGGACGGGAACGGACATACTCGTCACGCACTTGATACAGCTCCGTCAGATCGCTCAGATACAGAACGCCCAGCACAGTGTTTTGGGGATCTTCTGTCCGGATGGTGGAGCCGTAAACACGGAAGCGTCTGCCGGACAAGGTAATGTCGTACGGATATTCATTTTTGCCTGCGGTCAGCCAATCCACAGACAGATCCGGCAAAATGTCGGACAGCTGCCGCTCTACCATATGGCCCTGAGCGCCGGTGATTTCGGCAAAGCGATCGTTCATCCAAACAACGGCGCCGTCACCCATGCTGATGAGCACCATGGGGAAGGGAACATCGCCGCTGGCCTGCTCCGGCGCATTCATAGAAGCCTTGACGTATTTCTGGATCTCCCTGCGGCGGGTGTTGCTGCGGAGCACGAACCAGGTCATAAGGCCGGCGGTGACGGCAGCTTCCACACCTGCAAGGATGTAGTTTTCCGTTGCCAGTGCGGCAACGACAAATAAAAACATGACGGTAAAGTACAGCGCCATGGTGGGACGAAGCAATCTGCCCAGCTTTTTGTTCATGGGTTTCCCTCCTTTAACGGATACAATGCCATGATACCCCTACTATAAAGGGTATTATAACAAAATAGTGGCGAAGAAGCAACTCCTTAATTAAAATAATATACGAGAAATTTTTCAGAAAAAAGCGGTTCCCCCCTTGTAAATTCTTTGACTTTGGCGTATACTTTAGCTATATTTTCGAAAAATGTAAGGAAGGAATGCTATTATGGAACTGATTTCCATGCGCGAGCTGTTTAAAAACACGGAAAAATACGCCGGCCGGGAGATCGAGATCGGCGGCTGGGTGCGCAATCGTCGTCCCAGCAAGCAGTTTGGCTTTATTATGCTCTCTGACGGTACTTACTTCAATCCCGTTCAGGTAGTGTATAACGATTCCATCGAGAATTTTCAGGAGATCTCCAAGATCAATATCGGCGCTGCGCTGATCGTTAAGGGTACGGTCGAGCTGACCCCCGAAAGCAAGCAGCCCTTTGAGATCCAGGCATCTTCCGTTACTGTGGAAGGCCCGTCCACCGGTGACTATCCGCTGCAGCCCAAGCGCCATTCTATGGAGTTTTTGCGCTCCATTCCCCATCTGCGTCCCCGGACCAATACCTTCCAGGCTGTTTTCCGTGTGCGCTCTCTGGCGGCTATGGCTATCCACCAGTTCTTCCAGGACCGTGACTTTGTCTATGTCCATACACCCTTGATCACCGGCTCTGACTGCGAGGGCGCAGGCGAAATGTTCCAGGTCACCACGCTGGATCTGCAGAACATTCCTCTGACCGAGGACGGCAAGGTGGATTTCTCCAAGGATTTCTTTGGCAAGCCAACCAACCTGACGGTTTCCGGTCAGCTCAACGGCGAGACCTTCGCCATGGCTTTCCGCAACATCTATACCTTCGGTCCTACCTTCCGTGCGGAGAATTCCAACACCACCCGTCACGCAGCAGAGTTCTGGATGATCGAGCCGGAGATCGCATTTGCCGATCTTTCCGACGATATGCGCCTTGCTGAGGATATGATCAAGTATATCATCTCCTATGTGCTGGAGCATGCGCCCGAGGAAATGGAATTCTTCAATTCCTTTGTGGACAAGGGCCTGCTGGAGCGGCTGAACCATGTGGTAAATTCCGACTTTGGCCGTGTGACCTACACCGAGGCTGTCGAGATCCTGGAAAAGAACAACGAAAACTTCGATTATCCCGTCCATTGGGGCTGCGATCTGCAGACCGAGCACGAACGCTACCTCACCAAGCAGGTCTTCAAGCGCCCTGTTTTCGTCACCGATTATCCCAAGGACATCAAGGCTTTCTATATGAAGCTGAATCCCGACGGCAAGACCGTGGCAGCTATGGACTGCCTGGTTCCCGGCATCGGCGAGATCATCGGCGGCAGCCAGCGTGAGGATAACTACGAGATTCTGGAAAACCGGATCAAGGAACTGGGCATGAATCCCGAGGATTACGGATTCTATATGGACCTGCGTAAGTACGGCTCTGCCCGCCATGCAGGCTTCGGCCTTGGCTTCGAGCGGATCGTTATGTATATGACCGGCATCGGCAACATCCGTGACTCCATCCCGTTCCCCAGAACCGTTGGCAACTGTGAACTGTAAGAATTGTAAAAACCCTGCGAAAATTCATTTTCGCAGGGTTTTTTTCCATGTTTTTGCGTTCATTTTTACTGTTTTTCTCACCTATAATGAATCGTAAGCTGAGCATCCTAAATCTCAGGGAGGGATTCAAATGGGGAAAGAAAAACAAAAATTACGCCGATTGTCGGCGGCGGTTTTTGCGTTTGCGCTTTTGCTGAGTGGCTGCAGCCGGGGAAATACGGTTTTGTCGTCTGCGCCGGAGTGCCGCGTAGTCACAGGCATCTGTGTGCAGTTTGAAAGCGGGCCGATCCGGTTTGAGAGGAACTATACCGCTTCAGAAAAAATGCAGAAAATACTGAATTATCTTCGTGTGATCGATCCCTATGGCCCTCCGGCGGAAGACCCGGAAACAGCGGAAGGAAGCAGCTTTCGCATTGAGCTGAACTATTCCGACGGCTGCAAAAAGACCTACCTGCAAAAAGGCGACCGCTTCATGAAAGAAGAAGGACAGACGTGGAAGCGGATCGACCCGAAACGGGCCCGTGAACTGAGCCGGATCCTGGGTCAAATGGAAGGCGATTAAGCCGAAAAAGCCCCCTCGTCAGAGGGGACTTTTTTCATGTTCCAAAAGATCTAAAAAGTAAGTAATGGCAAGCAGATCAGCGCAGCCGCCGGGGGAGAGATTGCGCTTTATAAAGGCGTCGTCCAGCGCTTCCAGCTGCGCTTTTGTGGGGCAGGGAAGGAGCAGGGCGGCGCTTTTTTTTGCAAATTCAGCGCCTTCTTCGCCACCCCGGTGGTAGAGGTTTGTGTCCTCCACTTTGGCTATCAAATGAAGCAGCGCCACTGCGCCTGCACGCTCCCGGTCAAGCCCTTGGGAAAGCGCCGCCCGGAAAGCAGGCAGGGAAATATTCCAAACAGAGGGAAAGCCTGCGGCCACCTCTCCACGGATACCGGAAAGACCTTTTGTCCGGTAGAGGTTCAGGCCGGCGGTGGCGCCGCCTTTTGCCAGATCCGCCTCAACGGAACGCTTCGTGATGTCGGTACTTTCTTTCAGCAGAGCGTTTACGGAAACAGTTTCGATATCCGGCTTCCAGAGCCTACCCAAAGCCCCGCAAAGCACGCCCATGGAGTAGATAAGACCCTTGTGGGTGTTGACACCAGAAGTGGCGGTATACATGGCCTTTTCCGCTTCCAGGCCTGCCTCGCGCAGCGCAGGAAAGGTGATTTCAGAGGGGAGGTCGGCGGTGCGCCGACCGATGCGGACGCACTGGGCAAAATAGGAGGTCAGGGCATGGGCGCTGGCCTCAAAGGTGGCAACATCCATATCCTTGTGGCTGCCGGTATTGCGCTCGTCCACAAGACCGGGTTTGGGAGTGGTGTGCACCTCGTCCAGCAGACTCCGGGTGGCAAGTGTTGCATAGCGCAGGGCATCTTTTTCCGCAAAATGCTCAGTTAAAAGGGCGGTTGTGGCAGCTTGCAGCTGCGTCACGGTGTGGAGCCGTCGGGAGGCGCAGCCCTGTCCGGGCGCACCGCAGACGATACAGTCCCGGCTTTTGCCAGCTACCGTATCACGGCTTAACTTTTTGCCGTCTGTGTCCAAAACATCCATGTCGAATAGCCGTCCCACAGGGCTGCCGTCCTCGATGGAAACTGTGATAGTTTTTAAAGATTTTGCCGACGCATCCGCAACGCAAAATGCTTCGCAGCCGGTTTCGTTTTCTGTTGCGCTCCAATGCAAAACGGCGATGTTTTTCTCCTGAAGACAACGCAAAAGCGCCCGGCAGCCGTCAGCAAAACCCCTTGCAATCAGGGGTGTCAGCTTCAGAGGGCCGGGAATGTTCATGGTGAAGCAAATGAGCGGCTTTTGATAGCGGTGCAGCAGTTCTTGCTGCACCGCGACACGATGCTCTCTTGCCTCTAAAATTTGCATCAGAGTTACTTCATTCATACTTACCAACCGGGGTGCAGATGGTCGTTATCCAGCTTCTTGAGAAGCTCCGCAGAGTTTTCGCCCACGCAGCCGATGAGATAATACCGGCGTTTAAACTGGTCATAGATAAAATGGTTCATCAGTTTGAAGCCTTTAATGTCGCCTGTGCGGGGCACATGGATCCGGGGGCCGTTACACATGACGACCCGATCGCCAATGCTGATATGTTGATGATCTACATAAGTAATGGGGACATTTTGCGCAATAATGTCATTGACTTTGGCCTCCAGTTCAGCAATGTTGAAGGTAGGTTTGGTATCGGGAAAATATAGGGCAAAACCGTGTTTGACATCATCGTGTCCACAGCGGGTGACATCGAATTCATCAATGTACATTTCACAGATATCTTCTGCGGAGTGGGCCATGAGGCGGTAAGGAAGGGTTTGATATACCACATCCCGTATCTCCCCCGGTTCAGGACCGAACAGGTTGGGACGGGCAATTAAAATTTGCTCACCAATGCCGATCAGCAGGTTGGCGTTGTAGCCTAAAATGGGATAGATCAGCTCGAAATGCTCTACGATGACCCGGCGGCCGTTGTCCAGCGCCTGCGTGATGGCATCTGCCAGATCGGTCATCTGGGTGAAGCCGTTTTCAAAGCGGATGTCCACATGATAGGTGTGGGGAGAAACGAAGGAAAAGCCGCGGTTCTGCTCCATCAGAGGCAGGGGGCGGACATAAACACCGTTGTCGTCATTGGTCAGTTCCAGACCGGGGAACATGCCGCGGATCAGGGCGCTTTTTCCGGAGCCGGAGTCGCCGATAATGCCGATGAGCTTATCATTGGCATTGAGATACATTTGGGCGATGTGGCTGCCGGTCTCATACATACGCTGATGTCCACGGGGGGCATAGTAGCTACTAAGAATATGGGTGGGTCTTGACATGGGGTGGCCTCCTTATTTACGCAGATATTGCAGGGTGCTTTCGGGCAAAAGCTGTTTGAGCGCCGCTTCATCGCCCTTTTCCAGTGCGCTGCGGACAGTGCTGGCGCTGATGGGTGCGCCGCCGGTTTCCAGCCGGGGAAGCTCACGCAACTGGATAGCTTCCGGTAAATACTTTTTCAGCGCTTCGTTATACTGCTTCGTCATGGGTGACAGAGGCTCTGTACCCACATAGCGGCGGTTGATGCCGAATTTCGGGGCAAAATACTTGGAGAAGATCTCAATATCCAGCCGGCACTGCACCTCGGCAGCAGACTCCCGATCCTTGAGAAAGTAAGTGGGGAAGGTGGCAGCGGAGATCAGGTACGGTCCGCTGGGCAGTACCGTCACATTGGGAAGATCAGCCGTGCCCAGCTTCACCATTTCCATCCGGTCGGCAGCGGAAAACAGACTGCGATCCTCGGAAAGCACGAAGACATATAGCCTGTCACATTCCTTTGCGGCAGTTTCGATGAGGTAGCGGTGACCCTTGGTGAAAGGGTTACAGTTCATGACCGCTGCGCCGATGACGCCGCTGCATTTTTCTGCCGGAAGTCCGGCAAGGAAATCACGGATGCCGTTTTGCCTGTCTTCCATCAGCAGCACCTTATCGGTCATGGCAATGGGGTAGAAGAAAAGGGAAGTGAACATGGCGCTGTTTTGGGGCTTGGTATAGAGAAACAGGTGCTTATGACCTGCCCGGAAAGCCTCTTGCCGCAGTTGGGTCAGCAGTGTTGCGGTGAGCCCCTCACCCTGATGGTTTTCGCTTACGGCAATATATTTCAGCAGATTCCCGGTCCTGGAACCGGTGGCGATCAGCTCGCCCTCGTCCCAAACAAGAACGGTCTGCTCTGCATCCAGCTGGGCATCCAACCCGGCCTGGGTGAGAAAGCTTTGCCAAAGGGTTTTTTTAGTGCCTTTCAGGGCGGAAATGACCTCAATATCCATGGCGTTTCCTTTCTGAAAATCGTTTTCTGATCCTATTATACATCATTCTTCCGGATATGCAAAGAAAAACTGAAAAAGAATTGCAATTTCAGGAATAGTTTTATATAATAGAGCCGATTGTAATACCCATTTACATGAAGGGAGCTGTTACATAGTGGATATTATCAAGAGTGCGTCTGCCGGCACTATGGAGTCCAGCGATGCCTATGTGGAGATCGAGCCCGGCACCGGCATCAGCATTCAGCTGGAGAGCGTGGTGCAGGGTCAGTTCGGCGATGCTATCCGCCAGGTGGTTGCTGAGGTCCTGCGGGATTGCGGCGTGGAAAATGCCAATGTCCGTGT
Organism: Faecousia sp.; assembly: GCA_045541695.1. Taxonomy (GTDB): domain Bacteria; phylum Bacillota; class Clostridia; order Oscillospirales; family Oscillospiraceae; genus Faecousia. The sequence goes on along the minus strand of JAZQJO010000024.1, from coordinate 202 downwards.
GGTGGATAGAGGTGCGCTGGATTGTGTGATCCGTGCCCGCGTGGAGACCGCCGCACGCCGTGGAAGGGAGGAAGCCTGATGCGCAGAAGTATGCTGTTTTTGCCGGGCAATAACCCCAATATGCTTATCAACGGCAACTGCCTTGGCAGCGATGCCGTGATCTTCGACCTGGAGGATGCCGTTTCTCCCGCCGAAAAGGATG
>JAZQJO010000023.1:0-34111 GCA_045541695.1 Faecousia sp. | reverse complement strand
TGGCGGCGTTGATCTCGTCCTTGGTCACAGCCTTGGCGCAGACAGCGTTCAGGATGGTGGTGGAGCCGGTGGGGGTGGGGATACGCTGAGCAGCGCCGATCAGCTTGCCGTTCAGCTCGGGGATGACCAGGCCGATGGCCTTGGCAGCGCCGGTGGAGTTGGGAACGATGTTCACAGCGCCAGCGCGGGAGCGGCGCAGGTCGCCCTTTCTCTGGGGGCCGTCCAGGATCATCTGGTCGCCGGTGTAAGCGTGGATGGTGCACATGATGCCGGACTCGATGGTAGCCAGGTCGTTCAGAGCCTTAGCCATGGGAGCCAGGCAGTTAGTGGTGCAGGAAGCAGCGGAAATGATGTTGTCTTCCTTGGTCAGGGTCTCGTGGTTGACGTTGTAAACGATGGTGGGCAGGTCATTGCCGGCAGGAGCGGAAATGACGACCTTCTTGGCGCCGGCATCGATGTGTGCCTGAGCCTTAGCCTTGGAGGTGTAGAAACCGGTGCACTCCAGGACAACGTCTACGTCCAGCTCGCCCCAGGGCAGCTCGGCAGCGTTTGCCTTAGCGTAAATGGTGATCTTCTTGCCGTCGACAACGATGTGATCCTCACCGGCGGTAACGACGTGGCCCTGAGCAGCGTAATTGCCCTGAGTGGAGTCGTACTTCAGCAGATGAGCCAGCATCTTGGGGTTGGTCAGGTCGTTGATAGCGACGACTTCGTAACCCTCAGCGCCGAACATCTGACGGAAAGCCAGACGGCCGATACGGCCAAAACCATTAATAGCAACTTTAACAGACATGGGAAATTCCTCCGTTTCAAAAATTACTGCGACGCAGCATATTAAAATCTCAGCGCATGGACAACTGCCCATACAAATGCATTATACTATAATCGAATCTGCTTGTAAAGTATCATATTTGCAGAAAACAGGGGGTTTTTAGCCAATGTTTTCCGTTATTTTTACAGGCTTTGAAAAAATCCTTGTCATTTTCAACACACAATTTTTCAAAAAAGAATCCCTCTTGCTTCCGCGGGGCCGGCGGGGTATAATGGAGAAAGAAAGGAGGAGATCAAATGCGGCAGGATTGTCACATGCACATGGTGCTGGACGGCGAATACTGGAAAAGCGCCATCGCAAGGCACGCCCGGCGCCCCGATGCGGAGTTTATCCGTCAGGCGCTGGAAAGATACCGGTCGCTGGGTTTTGACTACCTCCGGGACGGTGGCGACCGCTGGGGCGTAGGCGCAAAGGCCCGGGAGCTGGCGCCGGAATACGGCATCACTTACCGCACGCCGCTGGCGCCGCTGTGCAAGCTGGGACATTACGGCAGCTTTATCGGCGAGACCTACGCAGATTTCAAGGAATACGCTGCGCTGGTATCCTCTCTTCGCAGCCGTGGCGGTGATTTTGTGAAGATCATGATCTCCGGACTGATGGATTTTGACCGGTTTGGGGTGCTGACGGAGGACGGATTACCTGCCCAGGAGATCAAGGAATTGATCCACATTGCCCACGAGGAAGGCTTTTCCGTCATGGCCCATGCCAACGGCGCTCGGACGGTGGAAGCTGCGGCGGCTGCCGGTGTAGACTCCGTGGAGCACGGCGCATATTTGGACGGCGATGCACTCCATGCCATGAAAGAAGCCGGTGCGGTTTGGGTGCCCACTGTCTCTACCGTGGGCAATCTCCGGGGAAAAGGCAGATTTTCAGAAAGCGCCGTGCAAGCAATCTATGAAAGCGCAGCGGAAAATGTGAAAAGCTTTGCCGCCATGGACGGCCTTCTGGCGCCGGGAACAGATGCCGGCGCATGGGCCGTGCCCCACGGCAGTATGACAGAGTATGAACTGCTTACAGATATTTTGGGTGAAGATGCGGAAACGATCCTTCACCGGGGAACAAAAAAGATTCGAGAAAAATTTTAAGAGCCGCCCGACAGGGCGGCTCTTGGTTTTATGTATTATCGTTGTCAGAGAGGATAATAACGGGTGTTTCGTTTGCGGCAGCGAGCATAGTATTGCGTGCCATGGATCTTCTGACGCTGTAAACCACGATGCCGCCGATGATCAATGCCAGACCGATGCCGGCAGCGGTGGCGCCAATGGGAATGGTGGCGGAGATGAAGCTCAGCAACAGATTTCCCACGGTTTTGTCAACAGCCTGGGAGATCACAGAGGACAGCGCCACCGGAAGCAGCATAAGACCGCCGGCGATCAATACCGGAATGCCGCTCTTGATCAGACCAAGGTGGATCTGCTTCATGTTGACCACGATCAGCAGAGCCACAAGGAAAACCGCAATGCCGATCACGGTATACAAAATGGTGTCAGAGGTCAGGAAACGGGCGCCTTCCAACAGCTGGGGAAGGCTGGGGAGCTGGCCACCTTGCACGGTGTCAAGAATAGCGTTTATGCTGTCGATCCCTGCGGAAGCTGGGGCATTGCTGCTACTGCTGCCGCCCTGGCCAAAGTCGCCGACGATGTCATCGTCCGGATTGCCGGGGAGCCGGGAAGCCTCACCGGACAACAAAGACTGGAGATACTCCGGAGTGAGCATATCCAAAATGCCGCTCTCTTCCACCCAGTCAGTCATATCCTGAAGGTTATCCTCAGAAACAGAAACTTCGAAATGCTTTTCGATCAGCGCAGCGTTTTCCTGCACCAGCTCGGTGACTTCCTCTGAGGTGATGATGGGGGCGCTGCTGCCGTTATAAACTGCGTCCACAGCAGCGGCGACCTTCTCGGCCAGAAAATCCATGACGGAAGATTCGACCAGAAAGGCAGCCACTTGCTCTCTGGAAACAGGGTTTTCTTCGCCCAATTGCTCGTTCAGAAAATTGTAGGCAAGATCAACGATGGCCTCGGTGTTTTCTTCCACGACATGGTTTATGGTGTTTTGCAGAGTGTTTTTGCTTGTAAAGGTGCGAACATTCAGGATGAACATGGCTCCCATTGCGGTAAAGAACAGACAAAAGCTCAGCACAAAGGAAATGGTGGCCAGCAGAAAACGGACACCCAGAGACGGCTTTTGGACCATAGGCTACACTCCTTTTCGGTATACGATATATACATCTTACTGTATAGGACCGGAAAAGTCAAATAATTGTAAAAAGCACCTGCGGAATGCTCCGCAGGTGCTTTTTGTTACATCAGAAACAGCCAAGCCAGAAGGCAGATCACACCAATGGCGATGAGCGCCACCGGAAGGATCACCAGAAATGCAGCGATCAGCATGGCGGGCAGGTCCTTTTTTTCCAGACCGCCCATTTCCTCAATGTCGTTGCGCAGCTTTTCTTCGGCTTCCGGGTTGGGCTTGTTCAGTTTTTTGATCTTATCCCAAAGCATTAGTTTTCCTCGGCGGCCTTAGGGGCGTGATCAAACAGATAATTGCCGTTCTCGTCGATCTTTCTGTCCTGGAAGTGGCAGGCCACAAAGTGACCGGGGCTGACCTCGACATAGGGAGGCGGTACACGCTTGCACTTGTCGCAGGCCATGTAGCACCGGGTGTGGAACTTGCAGCCTTCGGGAGGACGGATGGGGCTGGGAATGTTGCCTTCCAGCAGGATACGCTCTTTCTTCAGAGAGTCCATATCCGTGGTGGGGATGGAGGAAAGCAGCGCTACAGTATAGGGGTGGCGGGGGTCGGAGAAGACCTCTTCTGCCGTGCCCAGCTCAACCATGTTGCCCAGATACATAACGCCAATACGGTCGGAAATATAACGGACGACGGACAAATCGTGAGAGATGAACAGGTAGGTCAGGTTTTCCTTTTCCTTCAGCTCTTCCAGCAGATTGATGATCTGGGACTGGATGGAAACGTCCAGAGCGGAAACGCATTCGTCACAGACGATGAACTTAGGCTTCACAGCCAGCGCACGGGCGATGCAGATACGCTGCCGCTGGCCACCGGAGAACTGGTGGGGGTAGCGGTGCAGCATATAGCCCTGCAGACCGCATTGCTCCATAATGTCCAGAATATACTCTTTCATCTTGGGATCGCCGGGCTTGAAGAACTTGTGGGTGGTAAGGCCTTCGCCGATGATCTGACCGACGGTCATTCTGGGGTTCAGAGAGGAGTAAGGATCCTGGAAGATGATCTGGATATCCTTACGCAGGATACGCATTTCGGTGTATTTCAGCCGGCTCAGGTCGATGCCGTTGTCCAGCATGGCCTCATACTCGGCAAACTTGGGATCGGAAGTGTATTTTGCTTTCAGCGTATTGATCTGTGCGATGTCTGCCCTCAGCTGGGCCTCCAGCTTTTCGATCTCGGGATTCAGACGGACCTTCTTTGCTTCGAAAGCGGCGGCCTTCTTTTCTTCCCGGGCGATCTTGGCAGCGGCATTGCTGACGGTTTCGTCAGCTGCCAGCTCCTTGGCAATGGCCTGGTGAAAAGCGGCGGAGCTGCTGAGGTCACGCACCTGCTCGTTGAGCTTGTTCAGCTTGACATTGGTGGCGTACTTTTTCAGCAGGAGCTGCGCGCCTTCTCTGCAATCGGGCAGGGCAGCAAAGCCGCCCAGAATCTTGACCACGTTCTGGAAAGCGGTGTTCGCTTCCGCAACAGCCAGATTCTTGTTCTGATGCTGGAAGAAGGTGGCGTTTTCGCCGGCCTGCTCGCACTCTTTCACACAGGCATCGGCTTTAGCGCGCAGCTTCTGGTATTTGGCGATCATCTTGGGGGCATTGCGCAGTGTAGCGGCAACATAGGAAGGAGAGAAATCTTCCAGCGTTCTGCCGTAGTACAATGTGCTGCCGGCGGTCTGATCGTACAGCTGGAGAACGGTACGTCCCAAAGTGGACTTTCCGCAGCCGGATTCACCTACGAGGCCGAAGGTCTCACCGCTGTGAATGTCAATGGTGATCTCTTCGTTGGCGCGTACATAGAACTGTTCTCGCTGCAGGAGCTTGGCCTTGGCTACGGGGAAATATTTCTTAAGATTCGTGATCGATAAGAGCTTGTTTGTGCTGTTCACTGTTACGCACCTCCTTTTCCGGGTAGTGGCAGCGGATCTTCTGGCCGGGCGTTACCTCAAGCAGGGCAGGCTCTTCGTCCACACATTTCTGAGTTGCGTACTTGCAACGGGGAGCGAACTTGCAGCCCTTGGGCAGAGCCAGAGGATGGGGAACAACGCCGGGGATGGGCTCCAGCTTGTTGCCTACGTTCTCGATCCGGGGGATGGAATGCATCAGACCTTCCGTGTAGGGATGGCTGGTGGGGCAGTTGGTGAAGATCATCTTTGCGGAGGTCTGCTCAACTACCTGACCGCAGTACATAACTACCACGTCGTCAGCCATTTCGTTGATAACACCCAGGTCGTGGGTGATGAAGATGATTGCGGTGCCGTTTTCTTTCTGCAGGTCGTTCATCAGTCGCAGGATCTGCGCCTGGATGGTAACGTCCAGAGCCGTGGTGGGCTCATCAGCGATCAGGATCTTGGGACGGCAGGCCAGAGCCATGGCGATCATAACACGCTGACGCATACCGCCGGACAACTGGTGAGGATACTGCCGCAGAACGGCTTCGGGGTTGGGGATCTGCACGGCCCGGAGCATCTCCAGAGCTTTCTCTTCAGCCTGCTTCTTGCTAAGACCCTGGTGGATCATGAAGGGCTCGCTGAGCTGGCGCTTCACCGTAAACACAGGGTTCAAGCTGGTCATGGGCTCCTGGAAGATGACGGAGATCTTGTTGCCGCGGATCTCATACATATCCTGCTGGCTCAGCTTGGTCAGGTCACGGCCTTCGAAGATGACTTCGCCTTCTGCGATATAGCCGTTGCCATCCAGCAGCTGCAGGATGCTCATAGCGGAAACGGATTTACCGGAGCCGGATTCACCCACGATACCGATGGTCTTGCCGGGCTCCAGGGAGTAAGAAACGTCGTTAACTGCCTTAACAATACCTTTTCTCGTTTTAAAGTAGGTATGAAGGTTTTTTACTTCTAACAAAGCCATAATGCTACCTCCACTCCTTACTTTTCCTGGCTGCTCTTGGGATCAAGAACATCACGCAGGGTGTCGCCGATAATGTTGATGCAGATGGTTGCGATGGAAAGGAACAATGCGGGGAAGGCCCACTGCCACCAGTAGTTCTGGATGACAATGGAGTTGTTGGCACCGTTGAGCATGTTGCCCCAGGTGGGCTGAGGCTGCTGAACACCGAAGCCCAGATAGGACAGGGAGGATTCGGTCAGCAGGCAGCCTGCGAAGTCCAGAGTCATGCTCACCAAAATGACGGAGATGACGTTGGGCAGGATGTGCTTAAAGGCAATACGGCTTTCCTTAACGCCCATGGACTGCGCGGCAATGACGAATTCCTTTTCACGCTCTGCCAGCACCTGGCCACGGATCATACGGGCAAGGCCGGTCCAGCTGAGCAGACCCAGCATGATCATAATGATGAAAATACGGGTGGTTTCGTCAATAGGCTTTGTCCGGATAACGTAAGACAGCATCATTGCAAAGGGCAGGAAAGGAATGGCGGAGCAGATCTCCGTGATACGCATCAGCAGCATATCCACCCAACCGCCGAAGTAGCCGGACAGACAGCCGATGATAATTGCAATGATGGAAGACACCACAACGGCCACAGCGCCGATGGTCATGGTCATTTTACCGCCGTGGATGATACGTGCGAAAATGTCACGGCCCATCTTGTCGGTGCCCATCAGGTAGCCCTTCAGACCCACCTTACAGGTGACATCATCGTTTTCGTCCACCAGATAAGTCTGCTTTGCGCCTGCGTAAGCGATGGCGGCGTCCTTGCCGTTGACATCACACTGACCGGCGTCGTTATGACCCCAGGCGTAGGTCTTTCCGGATTCGGTAACAGCCACGAAGTGACGGGTACCGCCGGAAATGGACACAAACTTCTCATTGGCGGGCAGGGAAGACAGATCGGTCTCGCCGTATTCCGCTGCGCCGAAGCTGACCACACTGCCATCTTCCAGAACGAAAGCGTAGCAGTTGTTAGTGGCGGCAATATCAACGACCTTATTCTTGTCCAGGTAGGATTTCAGATTGGTGATACGGCCGTCCTTGGAGGACTGCGCGGACTGGCGGTTCAAAATAAGCTGAGTGCCGCCGGTGACGGTGCCGTCCTCAAACAGGACCAGCGCATAATAGTTGGAAAGGGCCACCTTTTTCACGCCGGAGTGGTAGAGCTCGTCAGTAGACAGCTCCTCCAGACTCTTGGTGGCGGTGTTGTTGCCCCATGCGTAGATCCGGCCGTCCAGCACCAGAACGGTGGACTGGTAACCGCAGATCAGCTGATCGACCTTGTTGGGGTCGACGGTGCCGGTGATGAACTCTTCCGGCATCTGAATATAGGGAACATTTTCTTCGGTAACATAGCCGTACTGTCCGGTGCTCTTATTGCCCCAGCCCACGATCTTGCCGTCGGTGGTGATGGCAATAACATGGTTGGAGCCGGCAGCTGCGGTCAGCACTTTGCCGGGCTGGATCTCAGCGGGAAGCTCGGCAACGTCAATTTTCATGACTACGTCCTGAGTATTACCCCAGATGTAGAAGTTGTTCTGATTGTCAACACCAACGGTAAAGGAGGAGAAGCCATTGATGACTCTTACGTCCTTTGCCAGATCCTTGGGGACACTGAGCATGGTGTAGTCAGGGGAGAGGTCAGCCTGCAGGCTGTCGGTGTAGTTCATGTTGATGGGCACAAAGTAGGGTCCGATCAGCACGAAGATGAACAGCGCAACCAACACGACCAACGCCACAACAGCAAGCTTGCGGCGGAAAAAGGCTTTGACAGCCAGCTTGGAGGGGCTTTCCAGCTTTTCAATAACAAAACGGTCATCTACCAGATCCTTGCTGGCACCCAGGAACATTCTTCTGAGCCATCTGCCCAGAGTGGAAAATACGCCGTTACGCTTGGCGGTACTGTTTTTCTTATCCATTTAAATACCGCCTCCTTACTTGTTGACCCGGACACGGGGATCCACAAAGCCGTATGCAATGTCGATCAGCAGGTTGCCTGCCAGGCCAATGAAGATATAGAACATCTGCAGCGCCAGAACAACTTCGTTGTCGTTGGCGGACAGAGCATCGTAGTAGGTCTTGCCCAAACCGTTCAGGGCGAAAATGTTTTCGATCATCAAAGAGCCGCCGAAGATGCCCAGGAACCAGCCGATGACCAGCGTAACGATGGGAATCAGAGCGTTGCGCCATGCGTGGGAGTAGATGACCACCTTTTCACGCAGACCCTTGGCGCGGGCGGTACGGATGCAGTCCATGCTCAGCGCCTCGATCATGGAAGCGCGGACATAACGGGTCATGCCGCCCAGGGAGCAGAAGGTCATAACGATCAGGGGCAGAGAAAGGTGATACATTCTGTCCCAGAACTGATCCCACTTGCTCCATTCCAGGCTGCCGGCGGTGTTCATGCCGGAAACCGGGAACCATTGCAGCTCTGCAGCGAACAGCCAGATAAAGACGATTGCGATAATAAATGTGGGCAAGCTGTAACCGATGATGGTACCAACCTGCACTGCCACATCTCGCTTACTGCCCCGCTTAACGGCGCAGAAGATACCAAGGGGCAGGGTGATGCCCAGACCCAGTATAGTGGCAAAAATGTTGATAAATATGGTGTTTTGCATGGGCACGGCCAAAACCTCGGAAACTGGCTTTGCCTGTCTGGTGGAGTCACCCAGGTTGCCCTGCAGAAGACCGTTGAAACTGCCGTTGGCATAAGGATAAACACCCAGCCAGCGCAGATAGCGTTCAAATTTCGTTCCGTTCGTTCCGTATTGCTCTTGCCAGTACTGATAACGTTCATCGTAATTCAAGTGCTTGTTGGCCTGCAACTCAGCACGGGCGGATTCCGCAGCCTTGTCCACAGGAAGCATGTTGTAGATCATAAAGATCATGAACGAAAGGATCAAAAAGACGAGAAGAATATATGCGATACGTTTGATAATATATTTGCCCATCTGTCTTCCTCCTTTTTGTAATTATTCCCCGAATCGGGCGGGGTTATCGGCTTTCTTAAGCATGCCGTGGCACGTTCTTTAGCCATAAAGGCAAACTTAACAAAGCCGACGACCATGTTCAAATTACCATGAATAGGAACGGCATAAAATGCCGTTCCTATTCGCAGGTTCAATTAAGCCAGGCAAAAATGCCGGGCAGTATCAGCAAACTGATGTCAGATTACTGATAGTTCTCCCAGAAGTCAGCCTCGTCACGCAGGTAGTATGCGCTGTAGTTCTCGAACAGAGTGGGCTCGATGCTCCAGTTCCAGGAGTAGTCATACAGAGCGGAGGTGAAGGAGGAAGCGAAGTTGATACCGGTCAGCTTAGCAACGCCGTCCCAACCGTAAGCTTCCAGGTGCAGGTACTCGCCGTACAGACCAGTGGTGAAGTCACAGCTGGTGTAGGTGATGTACATGCCGATCTTCTTGGTAGCGTTCTCAGTCTCCTGCCAGGAAGTGATCAGCAGGTCGGTAACGGGGTTGGGCTGAGTGCCGTACCAGTTGAATGCCAGAGGCATGTAGTACTCGCCATCCAGATTGATGGTCTTGTACTTGTTGTCGGTGGAAGCGTACTGCAGGTTAAACTTGCTCAGTTCGTAGCCGGACAGCTTCTTGTAGCGGACGTCATCCTTGGAAGCGTCGAATGCTTCGCCCTTGGAGTTGTAGATCCAGCCGCCTTCCTCCAGGACAGCGATAGCGTCGTCCACAGAGTAGGTGTAGGGGTTCAGGTTAATGTCGTTCTTCACATTCTGGAAGGAAGTGAAGCCTTCGTAGTATGCACCGTGAACAACAGAGCCATAGCCGCCGGTGAAGGTCTGTGCGAACTCGTTACGGTTGATGGTGTACATGATAGCCTGACGGACTTCCAGGAAGGAAGCGGGGCCGACGTCAGCACGGAAGCCCAGCTTGCCGTATGCAGCGCGGTCGTAGTCGATCTTCTTGTAAGCACCCTTGCCTTCTTCCAGAAGAGCCAGAGCGCCCTTGATCTCGGAAGCGTCCATCAGATCGGTGACGATGTCGACCTGGCCGGTCTTGAACTGGTCGAGAACGGTCTCGGTAACAGTCTTGACGTAGGTGATGGTCTTGATGGAAGCCTTGCCACGGATGGTATCACCGGGGTACTTGGGGTTCAGTTCCAGAGTAGCGGTCAGAGTTGCCTCGTCGAAGTTCTTAACGGTGTAAGGACCGGAGTAAGGCAGCTTGGAGTTCCACTTCAGGTTAGCCAGGACGATATCGCCCATAGCGTAAACTTCAGCGCCGTCCTTGGTGGTCTTAGCGTAGAAGCCTTCGCTCAGACCGCAGGACTTATCCTCAGCGACGATGATGTCGTTTTCGCCCAGGTACAGAGCCAGAGGATCGGGAGAGAATGCTGCGTAGGTATCAACATAGTGATAGGTAGCATACTCGGGCAGGTAGGTGATGGAGAAGGTGTAGTCATCCAGCAGCTTAACGCCGGAGAAGTACTTGGTAGCGGTTTCACTTTCGTTGGTGCCGTTGTAAGCGGAGAAGGTGTCAAAACCAACCAGCATCTGGCCGGAAGTGCCCTTGCCCTTGATAGCGGTCAGAACTTCGTTGGAGTTAGCCAGAACGCCAGCGATGTAGTTCTTAGCGTTGATAGCGGAGCCGTCGGAGAAGACCAGGCCGCTCTTGATCTTGATGGTGAAGGTCAGGGAGCCGTCTTCGTTGATGACACGGGTGGGAACCTCTGCCAGAGCGTCCATGTTCCACTGATAGTTACCGTTCTTGTCGGTCATCATGGTGGCATAGCCGGTGGTCATGCTGTAGATGTCGTTATCGGAAGCGCCGGGAGAAGACTTGCCCCAGCTGGGGTTACGGAATGCACCGGACAGTTCGGTGGTAGCGCCCAGGATAGCGGAGTTGTCGGGAGTGTTGACCTTAGCACTGATGATAGCATCAGCAGGTGCCCACAGGGGGTACAGTTCCAGATCCTCGATCTTGGAGTTGTACAGGTTGAAAATCCGGTTGGAGTACAGGGGTACTTCGGGAACCAGGTAGTTCCAACGCTGGATGTACAGCTTCCACCACTGGTCATAGATCTCCTGAGAGGTGGTGTACTTGCTGCCCTCGGGAACGGCAGTGTTGTAAACCATGGCGTAGGACAGGAAGTCCATGCCCAGATCGTAGGTCTTGCCTTCGTAAGTGACGGTGGCCAGACCGGTCTCCTCATCCTCGGTAACCATGTCGATGGTAACCTTGGAGCCGATCATTTCGTACAGAGTGGTGTAGTCCTTGTGCTCAACCACGTCTGCCAGGTCGATGGGCTTCTCGGTCTTTGCAACGGGCTGAGTAGTGCCCTGATCGCTGGGCTGACAGCCGGCGAGCAGACCGAGAACCATAACCAGGGACAGAACGAGAGCAAGCAGTTTGGTCATGTTCATTTTTCTTTCCTCCATAAAAATAATATATACTAAAGTACGAAGCGTACAAATAGTATCAAAATAAAGGTCGAAAAGGCGTATGTGTGTATGTTTCCGTAAACCTTCGGATTTATGCATCCGGTGAAAGCACAGCCTCTTCACAAAGACCCGCTGCAACTGAAAGTTGCGTATAGGTGCACGTTAGTATATCATAATTTGCCCCTAATGTCAATCTGGAATTGCCTTTGTACCTGCTTAGGACAACTTTTTGGGAAAAAAAGAAGCAGGCATATCCATACGGATATGCCTGCTGTAAGGCGAGATTACTTGCACAGTTCCTGCGCAACCTCAACAATGTGCTCTGCGCTCAGACCGAAGGCCTTCAGCAGATCCACAGCGGGGCCGGAGTGGCCGAACTGATCCTGAACACCGATGCGGCGCACCACGGTGGGCTGCTTCTCAGCCAGCAGGCTGGCAACAGCTTCGCCCAGACCGCCGATGACGGAGTGCTCTTCACAGGTGATGACCTTGCCACATTTACGGGCAGCTTCCAGAACCAGCTCTTCGTCCAGAGGCTTGATGGTGGCCATGTTGATGACCATGGCGTTGATACCGGCTTCTGCCAGAGCTTCGCCTGCCTTGATGGCTTCATAAACCAGCAGACCGTTGGCGATAATGGCAACATCGGTGCCTTCACGCAGCACTTCGCCCTTGCCGATCTGGAAATTGAAGTCCTTCTCGTGGAACTGCGGAATGGCAAGTCTGCCGAAACGCAGATAAACAGGGCCTTCAAACTCGTAAGCGGCACGGACAGCCATTCTTGCTTCCTCACCGTCGGCGGGGCAGATGATGGTCATGCCGGGAATGGTGCGCATGAGAGCGAAATCCTCGCAGCACTGGTGGGAAGCACCGTCTTCGCCAACGGAGATACCGCCGTGGGTTGCGCCGATCTTCACATTCAGGTGGGGATAGCCGATGGAGTTGCGGACCTGCTCGTAAGCACGGCCGGCAGCAAACATGGCAAAGGAGGAGGCGAAGGGGACAAGACCCATGGTGGAAGCGCCGGCTGCCACGTCGAACATGTTGCCTCCGGCGATGCCGCAGTCAAAGAAGCGGTCGGGGAACTCCTTCTTGAAGGTGACGGTCTTGGTTGCGCCGGCAAGGTCGGCGTCCAGAACGATCAGATTCTCTTTTTCGTGGCCCAGCTCGGCCAGAGCTTTGCCGTAAGCGTCACGGGTTGCGATCTTAATTACGTCTGCCATATTATTTCGCCTCCAGTTCTGCATATTTTGCATTCAGCTCGGCCATAGCCTTTTCGTATTCTTCGGTATTGGGAGCCTTGCCGTGCCAGCCGGCTTCGTTTTCCATGTAGGAAACGTCCTTGCCCTTGGTGGTCTTCATGACAATGCAGGTGGGCTGACCCTTCACGGTCTTGGCGGTATTCAGCGCATCCTCGATCTGGTCGAAATCATGACCGTCGATGGCAATGACCTTGAAGCCGAAGGCTTCCAGCTTCTCCACGATGGGATAGGGGCTCATAACGTCGGCGATGTTGCCGTCGATCTGCAGGCCGTTATTGTCGATAATGGCAACAAAGTTGTCCAGCTTATAATGGGCAGCAAACATAAATGCTTCCCAGCACTGGCCTTCCTGGATCTCGCCGTCACCCAGCAGAGCGTAAACGCGGTTTGTTTTGCCCAGATGCTTGGCTGCCAGCGCCATGCCGGCGGCTACGGAAACGCCCTGACCCAAACTGCCGGTGGACATATCCACGCCGGGGACCAGATTCATGTTAGGGTGGCCCTGCAGATAGCTGTCGATGTGACGCAGAGTCTTCAGGTCCTCCACGGGGAAATAGCCCCGGAGAGCCAGTACGGAGTACAGACCGGGAGCGGTGTGGCCCTTGGACAGAACAAAACGATCCCGATCCTCCATTTTGGGGTTTGCGGGGTCAATGTTCATTTCTTTGAAATACAGATAGGTGAACATCTCTGCTGCAGACAAACTGCCGCCGGGGTGGCCGCACTTGGCACTATATGTAGATTCGATAATGCCCATGCGCACCTTGCAGGCGGTAAGCTGCAGCTGCTTCTTTTCGCTGAGAGTCATTCCTTTGCCTCCTCGAGTATTAGTAGTTTATTTTTCACCATAATGAATATGGTTTTTTATGGCCTCAAAGGATGCATCGCTGATCACATGCTCGATCTTGCAGGCGTCGGCAGATGCGGTGTCCGGGTCGACACCCAGACGGATGAGAAATTGGGTCAGCATAGTGTGGCGACCCAGGATCTTTTCTGCGATCTCACGGCCGGCGGAGGTGAGAATGATATGACTGTCGCCGTCGATGGCGACGTATTCATTCTTTTTCAGCAGGCCCAATGCCCGGGAAACGCTGGGCTTGGAATAGCCCATGTATTCGCTGATGTCCACAGCCCGGACATAGCCTTTTTGCTGAGAGAGGATCAGAATAGACTCCAAATACATCTCTCCGGATTCCTGCAGCACCATTTGATCCACTCCTTTCTCATTATTATTGTAAGCATATCATGAAATTTTTGGTTTTGCAAGGGTCATTCCGCTTTTTGCAGATAGGCAAGTAACGCATCTTTTTCGTTGGGAAGCTGCTCGTCCAGCACCATGTCCAGAAGCCGGGCAAGACTTTTGCCGATCTGAGGTCCGGCGGGAATGCCCAGCGCCATCAAATCCTGTCCGCCCACAGCCAGATCCCGGATCTGCAGGCATGCATCTTCCTCAAGAAGCCGGGGGATGATCGCCTCGCAGCGATCAAAAAGGGAAACGTCTGTATGGACGCCGGTGGCCAGAGTGTCGGCTCGCTGCAAATCGAGAAGCTGCAGCAGCGGCTCCTTGCCGAAACGGCTCAGCCAGCGGCGAAGGAATTTGGGCTCCGGCTCCGGCAGAGCCATGTGCTTTTCAATCAGGAAAACCACCCGATCCCGAAGCTGGTTGGGCGCTTTCAAACGTCCCAGAGCTTCGCTTGCCAGTTGGGCGCTGACGGCGGCGTGGCCGTAAAAATGTCCGTTGCCCGCTTCGTCCAAAGTAAAGGTGGCGGGTTTGCCGATGTCGTGCAGCAGCGCAGCCCATCGAGTGGCAAGATCGCCGGGCACAAGGGCCGTTGCCTTGGCGGTGTGGGTGTACAGATCGTAGGCGTGGTGGCAGCTGTGCTGATCAAAACCCAGCATAGGTTGCAGCTCCGGCAGCACCTGGGTAAGTATTCTGCTGTAACGCTGCAGATCTGCGTCGTTGGCTAATAGAATAAGTTTACATAACTCTTCAAGCACCCGCTCCTTGGACAGATTGTCCATCAGGGGCGAGAGTTCGTTCATAGCTTTTTCGGTTTCCGGCTCCGGTGTTAAGCGGTAACGTACGGCAAACCGTGCGCCCCGCAGGATCCGCAGGGAATCTTCCCGAAACCGGGCGTCGGGATCGCCAACTGCACGCAAAATGCGGTTTTCCAGATCTGTCTGGCCGCCAAAGGGATCAGCAAGACCGCGGGAGAGGGAATAGGCCATGGCGTTAACGGTGAAATCCCGCCGTGCCAGGTCCTCCTCCAGCCGGGGAACAAAACGCACCCAGCCCGGGTGACGGTTGTCGCTGTAATCCCCTTCGGTGCGGAAGGTGGTGATCTCAATTACGCTTTTGCCTGCGACCACACCCACCGTGCCGTGTTTTTCTCCCGCAAGCACCAGGCTGCGGCCGGAGAAAACCGTTTTGATCTGCTCCGGAAGGGCATCAGTGCAAAGGTCATAGTCCTGGGGAGAAATTCCCAGCAGGGAATCCCGGACGCAGCCGCCTACGGCGTAGGCAGAAAAGCCTGCCGTTTCCAGCGCATTCAAACATTCCAACACATGTTCCGGAAGATACATACTTACTCCTTGCGCTGGGACATCACAGGCTGCAGGCTGCAAAGGTCGGTCAGCATCCAAACACAGGCGCTGAAATAATACAGCCAGTCGCTGCTGCCGGGAATGGACAGCAGACCGAAAAAGACAGCAGCCAGATGGGAGATTACCAAAAGCCGGCGGTTGCCCATATCCGCATCGAAGCAGGCCCGGTAGAAGACGGACAGCACAAGGCTGGCCTGGCAGAATAGCTGGAAGCAGTATGCCATCAGCTGGGGATCGGAGCTCCACTGGCGGTACTGGCATACCAAATGCAGCATCATATAAAAGCATACAAAGCCGTGGAGCAGCACATTCAACCGGTAGCCCTTCCAGCGAGAAAGGGCGATCAGCGCAAGAATGGGTGTGCAGACAAGGCCCATCACGGCGCAGACGGTGAAGAGCGTATCGCCGCCGGCGGAGAGCTCTGCCAGAGAGGTGATCAAAATACCCAGCGCAGCAACACCTGCACCGATGGCACCGATCACAGAGGCGGGGTAGTTAAAGCTGTACTTGGGGGCTTTCACCAGATCCTTGGCAAAAAAGACCACAACCGCCAATACAAGAACGGTTAAGATGATCAGCAGGATCTGGGCAGGGTGCCCGGATCTGAGCAGGCCTTTGTCATCCGTTCCGCCGAGCAGCAGCCAGGTCCGCAGCAGAATACCGATTCCGCCGGCACCCAGGATCACGCAGGGCAAAAAGGAAGGTTGCAAAAAGCGTTTCATAAAAATTACTCCCAACGGATAGTTTATTTCATCAGCAGGCTGATGCCGTAGGTGATGGCACTGAGAACGGGTTGGTGGAGGAGATATATCCACAGAGAATGCCGTCCGCAAAGCTGCAAAAACCGCAGCACGGGAAACTTGCCCTTGCCGGGAAGCAGACTTTCTTTCTTTTGGTAAACGGTGCGGCCCAGCATGGCGCCCAGCAGGAAAAAGCCCAGATTCGGCATCAGGGGGAAATAGTCGGAGGAGGCAAACGTTGTGGGGATAATACCCAAAGGCATCAGCCACATAGAGCTGTCAAAGCTCATTTTCCGCAGGTAAAGACCTGCCACAGTCAGCGCAATGCCCAGCACAGCGATCACTGCCGTGGGCAGCCGCTTCAGGGCCCACCAAAGGATCATGCACACACCAAGACAATGCAAAACGCCAAAGTAGATGATCAAACTCTTGCCGGCAAAGCCGAAGCGGTACATGCCGTAGGTTACTGCCGTGCAGATCATGCCGCAGGCGAAAACGATCAAGCCTCTGCGCACGCTGCGGCTGCCCAAGGTGGCGCAAATGCCGGAGATCAGCAAAAACAGCACGCCGCCCCAATTTACAATAAAGGAAAACCAATCGGGATACTCCCAGGATATAATGCCGTACAGATGTACAAGATCATAGACAAAATGAACGATCACCATACCCAGAACACACAGTCCCCGAAGAGCATCCAGCTCCCAGACCCGATCTTTCATCAGCTCTGGCCTGCCTGCCGGTTGGCTTCCTCTTCCAGAACACGGTACGCAACCTTGCCTACCAGAGTTTTGGGAAGCTCACTGCGGAATTCCCACTCACGGGGCATGGCGTACTTGGCGATCTGGCCGGCGCAGTAGTCGATGATCTCCTGCTTCAGCTCCTCGGTGGGCTCGATGCCGGGCATGGGGACGATAAAGGCCTTGATGGTCTGGCCACGGTATTCGTCTTTGATGCCCA
Source organism: Faecousia sp. (assembly GCA_045541695.1). Taxonomy (GTDB): domain Bacteria; phylum Bacillota; class Clostridia; order Oscillospirales; family Oscillospiraceae; genus Faecousia. Next base: position 17,151 of record JAZQJO010000023.1, on the reverse strand, counting down.
CTACACAGGAAAGCAGCACCTTTTCGTGACCGTCGATAATATTCTCCAGCTGAGAGGGGTAGACATTGTAGCCGGAGGAGATGATCATTCTCTTAAGCCGCTGACGGAAGTAAATGAAACCGTCCTCGTCCATGTGACCCAGGTCACCGGTGTGCAGCCAGATACGGCCGTCGCCATGGTTACGCAGAGTCTGGGCGGTTTCTTCGGGATTGTCCATATAACCCAGCATGACCGTAGGACCGGAAAGGCAGATCTCGCCTTCGGTATTTGCAGGCTGCTCTTCTGTGGTGCCGGGTTTGACGATCTTATAGAAGGTATCGGGGAAGGGAACGCCAATCGAGCCGCTGCGGGCGTAATCCTTGGGGGTCAGGCAGGAGGCAGTGACACATTCTGTTGTGCCATAGCCTTCCCGGATCTGCTGGTCGCAGTTGTGATCCTTCAAAAAGGCGTCTACCTTTTTCTTCAGCTCGGGGGACAGACTGTCGCCGCCGGAGAAAATGCCCTTCAGGAAGCTCAGATCCACGCCCTCCAGATCCTCGGAGCGCAGCAGCGCTTCAAACAGGGTGGGAACGCCGGGGATCAAATTGGGCTTCTGCTTTTTCAGAATGTCGGCATAGACCTTTACGCTGAACTGGGGCACCAGAATGCAGGTGGCGCCGCCCATCAGTGCGGTGTGGATGCCGATGCCCAGGCCGAAGCCGTGGAATACGGGCATAATGGACAGCATTTTCATGCCGGCAACGCTGCCATAGCCGGATGCAGCGATGGTCTGCATACCCAGCGCATTAAAGTTGAGGTTGGAGAGCATAATGCCCTTGTTGGTGCCGGTGGTGCCGCCGGAATAGAGGATCGCGCCGCAATCGTCGAACTTGCCGTCATCGGCAGGCAGAGCGGTGTTCTTTCCCGCCTTGACCATATCGGTCCACAGGGTGTAACCCTTTTTGGGCAGAGGGTGTCTGCCGCCCTTGGTCATGGGATAGATGAGATTCAGGGGTACAGGCAGCTCGTCTGCGATCTTGGCGATGAGCACGGTCACTTCCTGCTCCAGCTCCGGCAGGACGGAAGTCACCTTGTTATAAAACTGATCCAGAGTCAAAATAGCCTTGCTCTTGGATACCCGTAAGTAAAATGCGATCTCTGCAGCAGCAGACAGCGGGTGGATCATATTGGGGATAGCGCCGATCCGGTTCAAAGCGTAGAAGCAATCCACAGCCTGGGGCGTGTTTGCCATGCAGATGGTGACACGGTCACCTTTTTGAATACCCATTTTCACAAGGCCCTTGGCGGCGGCATCGATCCGGCGTGCAAAGGTTTCGAAAGAGGTTTCCTTGCCCATGAAGATATATGCGGTGTTGCCCGGATACCGCCGCGCAGTCTCGGCAACGACTTGATACATGGTTTTGCGGGGATAGTCCAGAGTTGCAGGGGTGTTGCCATAAAAGGCAAGCCAGGGTGCAGAAGCGGAGATTCCCATAATGATTGGTCCTTTCGGATAAGAATATATATCTTTTACCATTATATCAAAAAATAGTTCCAATTTCTAGCCCTATTTGGAAAAAACTATGTGTTCACAAATTATACTTGTTTCCGGGGCAAAAAGGCTGTATAATGTTCCCAAAGAATACATTTCGGAGGAAAACGTATGCTGCTTGGAGGAATTGCCCTGCTGTCTGCTGCTGCGGCTGCCGCACTTTGCTACGGTGTGGGCGGATTTTGCGGTCTGGGCTGGATCTGGATATTGCCCCTCAGCTTTGTGGGCGCATTTTTGGCGTTTGCCTTGCTGACATTTCTTATACTTTATATTTTGTGTGCCATCGTGGATCTTTCCAAACCCCAGAAGCACGACAGCAAATTCTACCGCTGGGTGCTTCAGCTGATTCTGGGCGCCGTGCCTGTGATATTGCAGATGCGGATGCACACCCGTGGCCTGGAGCAAATGCCCAAAGATGGCCGGTTCTTTTTGGTGAGCAACCACATTAACGATATGGATCCGGTGACGCTCCTTATGTATTTCAACCGCCGGCAGCTGGCGTTTATCTCCAAGCGGGAGAATGCCAGTATGTTCCTGGTTGGTAAGCTGATGCACAAGATCATGTGTCAGCTGATCAATCGGGAAAATGACAAGGAAGCGCTGAAGACCATCATCAACTGCATCCATTTGATCCAGGAGGACGAGGTGTCCATTGCTGCTTTCCCTGAGGGTTATACCAGCATGGACGGTCTGCTGCACAATTTCCGCCACGGCCTCTTTAAGATTCCCCTGAGAGCCAAAGTTCCCATTGTGGTCTGCACACTGCAAAATACCAACAAGATCTTCCGCAATGCCATGCATTTCAAGACCACCGATGTGCATCTGCACCTGATCAAAGTGCTGCAGCCTGAGGATTATGAGGGAATGACCACCGTTCAGCTGGGAGAAACTGTGCATAAGCTGATGGCGGACGATCTGGGTCCCGAGCTGGTACTGCAGGAAGATAAGGAGGAAGCATGAAACCTGAAAAACTGATCGAACTGGCGAAAGAGGCCATGCTGCACGCCTATGCGCCCCACTCCGGCTATAAGGTGGGCGCAGCCCTGCTTTGCGCTGACGGAACGGTGTATCAAGGCTGCAATATTGAAAACAGCGCCCACACACCCACCTGCTGCGCTGAGCGCACCGCATTTTTTAAAGCAGTTTATGACGGACACCGGGACTTTTCCGCCATTGCGGTCTGCGGCGGCAAGGACGGCGTGATCACCGGTACATTTCCGCCCTGCGGTGTTTGCCGCCAGGTGATGCGGGAGTTTTGCGGGGATGATTTTGTTATTTATATGATCGGCAAGGACGGCTATGAGACCTTGACCCTGGCACAGCTTTTGCCCCATAGCTTTTCGCTGTAACGGGGTGGCGGCATGATGAAATATTTACTGATCTTTCTTGTTTCCATGGTGCCGCTGATCGAGCTTCGGGGAGCGATCCCCATTGCGGTGGGCATGGATCTGAATTATTTCACAGCATTGATCGTCTGCGTTCTTGGGAATATGCTTCCGGTGCCTTTTATTTACTTTTTTGCCCGGAAGGTGCTTCTTTGGGGCAAGGATAAGAAGTATATCGGAAAATTCTTTACGTTCTGCCTGGAAAAAGGCGAAAGAGCGGGTCAAAAGCTAAGAGCCAAGACCGGCAGAGGCGGCCTGTTCGTGGCGCTGATGCTGTTTGTGGGCATTCCTGTTCCCGGCACCGGCGCATGGACCGGAGCGCTTGCTGCCAGCTTTTTGGACATGGGTATTAAAAGCACCACTTTGGCCGTATCTTTGGGCGTGATCATCGCCGGCGCCATCATGGGTCTGGCTTCTACCGGCGTATTCAGTATTATTGGATTATAAGGAGAGAAAAATATGTGCCTGTTTTGCAAAATCGTGGCAGGGGAGATCCCTTCCACAAAGGTCTATGAAGATGAAACCATTCTGGCGTTCCGGGACATCAATCCCATGGCGCCTACCCACATTCTGGTGATCCCCAAGACCCACATTCCCTCTGTGGACGGTGTTACTGCGGAAAACAGCGGCGTTGTCGCCCATATTTTTGAGGTGATCCCCGCCATTGCCGCAAAGGAAGGTTTGACAAACGGCTACCGTGTGGTCAGCAACTGCGGCCCGGATGCCGGACAGACCGTGCCCCACCTGCACTTCCACATTCTCGGCGGCAAAGAGCTGACTATCCAAATGGCATAAACACAAACCCCGGGAGGAAAAACCTCCCGGGGTTTTGTTTCGAAAAACGCTAATCCTTTGTTATGCGGTAGTAAGTGCAGATGAGACAGTTGTTTTGCGAAATCTGCCAACAATCTGTGTGCAGGCCAAGGTGATTGTCCAGCAGCGCTCCGGCCAGAAAACCCGGATCCGCAGCAAGACGCTGCTGTTTTTCTATGGGATAAACGCACAGCAGCACCAGCGCTATGATCAGCGACACAACAACAATGCACACAATCAAAATGATGCGGGAGTTAGGCAAAACCAGAGCGTCCGAGTAACCGCAGATTTGGCATGTTGCGGAAAAGATGCCGGCAGCCCGGAATCTGTGCTCACCGCCGTTTAACTCACATTTGGTTTTTCCGCAATTTTTACATATGCCATCGGCGGAATAGGAATGCCATGTGCTGGCGTGAGAGTAACTACAAGTGTTACATTGGACAAAGGAGGTGCAGTTGTTTTTGTTATACGAATAATCCAGCTCATGCGCAGTGGATGTTTCCACTTTGCCGCAGTAGGTGCATGTGCGGTACCGTGTGCAGCCAACTTTTTCAGATGTAAAAGAATGTGACACACCGTTTCCGATGGGGATGACCAGATTCAGTTTGTCGCACATAGTTTGGCTGCAGTTGGAGTGCCATTGGAGTATGCCCAGATCCGGCGTGGGGAGCGCAGCGATTTCCCTTCCCAGGTCGGGGAAGGCAGCGAGCAATAGAAGCGGTATCCAAATGAGCATGAAAACGGCCCAACGCAGTATCCTTTTCAGCTGAGGCTTGCGGATAAACTGAATGACCAACACGATCAGCAAGGCAACGATGGCGGCCAAAAATACAAAGGAGAATACCAAAGACCAGTTAATGTGGGTAAAGGAGAACTTGGTCTGATCGCAGCGCCGGCAGCGAAGAATTCCCCCAAGAGGTGCCGACGAGTCTGGATAAAAGTTATGCTCGGTGCGCTGATCGGAAATCTCGCCACAACGGATACAGGTGGGATAAGCTTCACAAGGCCGATCTTGGGCATAAACATGCTGATAGGGACTTTGATACAACACCAGATCGCAGACGAAGCAGACCTCGGTGGACCCACAAGGCGTCCTGTGGGTTACAGACTTATGCTTTGTTTCTGTGTATGACTCGCTGCAGTGTTTGCAGTTGTATGTATATACGCAGCCATCACGGGAGGCAACCTCATATACGTGTTCTCTTGATGTGTATGATTTGCCGCAATTATCGCAGACGCGTGTACGTAGACAGCCGCTAAAAGTGGAGGTGTAAATGTGGCCTGGGTAGGTAGATTGCTCAACGTCTACCCAACATGTTTTGCATGTGTAGGTGATGCATTTCCGAAGGTGGGAGCTCGCTTTGAATATAACGTGATCGCAGCGCACGCATTTTGAGGAACCGCATTCCAAAACCTCATATTCGTGTTGAGGAGAAACAAAACGCAAGGTGTAGCCACAAAGTGTACAGACTTTTTCTGTGCAATTATTCGAGATTTGATATTGGTGCTCGCATTCCTTGGCGCTGGCGGACAGCGGCAGAAGCAAGATCAGCAAAACGGCAACGGTCATCCATACAAGTAACTTCTTTCGCATAGTTCGTCAGCTCCTTTCTGTGACGGATAGATTACCAGCTTCTTACAATATCAATATATCATATTCAAGACGCGTCTGTCAATAGAAACAAAAAAGAAACTGAAAAAATACATATTGTGAGCAAAATGGACAAAGAAAAGGAGTGGTTTTCCACTCCTTTACTTTTGGGGATATACAATTTTCGAGTTTGTTCGACCCAGCAAATAGTCTATACTAATGCTGTAGTAATCCGCTAAGGTATGCAGTGCGGATACCGGGATGTTCAGATGTCCCAATTCATAGTCAGAATATGTGGTTTGGTGGACGCTCAGAAGCTCCGCAAGATCTTTTTGCTTGAGATCCCGGTCTTCTCTCAGGTCACGCAGCCGATTTTGATACATTTTTCATCACCCGCAATTATTATGCAATAAGGGAAATACCCTTATTGCATTTTAAGGGCATTTCCCTTATAATGTCTATAGGAGGCGATAAAAAGATGACCGAATCAGCATATAAACGCTATTGCGCCGTGCAAAAAACATTGGAAACAGATGAGGAATATTTATGGCTGGAGGAAAAGCGCAAGGAGCAAAGCAGGCAGTTTCTTGCTCTGCTGGACAGCTTGCCGGAGGAGCAAAGGGAAACAGTTACAGAGTACATTGGCATTTGCACGGAGGTAAATGACCGCATCGTGGAGATCGCCTGCTTTACGCCATAAAAAAGGGAGCGGCTTAACCGCTCCCTTATTTCTTAGGATATGGCTTTTTCTCGTTTGTCCGGCCCAACAGATAGTCTACGCTGACACCGTAAAAGTCGGCGAGCTTTTCCAGTACTGCTGGTGGAATTTCCCGCTTACCGTTTTCATAATTGGAGTAGCAGGCCTGGGTACAGCTGAGCAATTTTGCAATATCCTCTTGCTTCAAGTCACGATCCTCACGAAGATTGCGAATGCGCTCATACATGCCCTCACCCCATTTGTTTTGCTTTTCTTTGATTATATGCAAAACAAAATGTTATATTGCATTATATAACAAAACGTTATATAATGCTTGCAGGAGGGGATCACTATGATAGAAAAAGCCTATTCTCGCTATTGCACTGCCAGTAAAAAATAAGGAAGCATATTTCCGCTCCCTTATTTCTTAGGATATGGCTTTTTCTCGTTTGTCCGGCCCAACAGATAGTCTACGCTGACACCGTAAAAGTCGGCGAGCTTATCAGCAAGATCCAGTGGCAACGGGCGTTCCCCGCGCTCGTATTTGGAATAGAGAGATTGATCACACAACAAGAATGCAGCGATTTCCTTTTGTGTTAAATCCTTATCTTCCCGTAGATCACGTATTCTCAACAGCATTTCTATCACCCTGTATAAGAATAACGCAGGACATATCGTCCTATTGACATTTTGGACAATATGTCCTAAAATATGCAAACCAGGGGGTGTTATTATGATTGAAGAAGCTTATTCTCGCTATTGCGCCGTGCAAAAAGCATTGGAAACAGATGAGGAATATTTATGGCTGGAGGAAAAGCGCAAGGAGCAAAGCAGGCAGTTTCTTACCTTAATAAATAGCTTGCCAGATGAACAGAAGCAGGTCATCACGGAATATATAGGTCTTTGCGCGGAGCAAAGCAACCGCATTACAGAAATAGCATGTTTTATTCCATAAAAAGCAAGGGAGCGGCATTGCCGCTCCCTTTTTAAATGGTTAATTACATATCGAAGGGTTCCATGGACAGGACGGGGTGGCCCACGTTGCCCAGGTACTCCAGCAGCTGCTCGGGATCCTCGGTGCAGACGGTTTCGTCAGCGATCATGTCGGTGAAGTTTTCAACACCGTACATCTCCAGAGCGGTGGCATCCAGACGCTCACGCATCTGCTCCTTCAGCATCTGGGGCATCCAGACGATACGGCCGGGGCCGCCTTCGGCTGCGATGAACTTCTTGGAGGAGATGAAGTGCTTGCCGTGACCCATAAAGCCGGGGGTCTGAACGCCGCCGCCGGTCATGGAAGCCATTTCGGAGAAGCTCATGCCCAGAGGAGTCATGCCTGCATGCTCACGGCAGGTGATGACAACGCCCATGGAGCAGGGCTCAACGCCGCAGATACACTCGAAGCAGCCGCAGGAAGTCATGGGATCCTGGAACAGAGAGTACAGAGTGATCTTTTCAACAGCACCTTGAGAGTACTTGTTGACAGCGGCATCCATGGAATCGTAACGGCCCAGACGTTCGTCCTGGCAGCCTTCCTTGAGGATGGGCTGGCAAGGACCGTTGGGATCCAGCTCCTGAGTCGCCTTGGCATCCAGCCAGGAAACAGCGCCGCAAAGACCCAGACGCTCGGGAGTAACGATACAAACGTGGCTGGGGGAGAAGGCCTGGCACATAATGCAGGCGTAGAAGGTGTCGACAGATTCGACGGTCATGGAGGCGAGTCTGGCGTCGCGCTTGTTGAAGATCTCGTTTGCGGCAGCGCGCAGCTCCTTGTTCTTCTCGGCGTCTACAACGATGGTGACCTGGCACTTGTCCACAACAGCTTCGAACTCGCTCTTGAGCTTGGCGTACAGCACTTCGCCCAGATGTGCGAACTTGAAGCCTGCTTCGTAGTCAGCCTTGCTGATACGGATACGGATCATGTCACGCTGACCGGTGTGCATAACGCCTTCGATGCAGTTGATCCAGGAGTGGAACTTACGTTCCATAACGGATTCAAAGTCAGCCTGCATAGCCTTGCCGGCAACCTCGACAGTGTAGGAAAGGGAGATCTTGGAGCCGACCTCGATCTGATCAATCTCGGGTCCGATAACGGTGATCTTGTGATCTTCGATCTCGTGCATGTCCTTGGTCTGAACCAGCTCGAAGCAGTCCACACGGGAGCCGTCCACTTCCACCTGCATATCGCCACGGCGGATGATCTCGCCTTCAAAAGCGGTAGCGAAGGAAACGGGAATGTCGATCTTGGTGATCTTCAGCTTAATGTCACGAGCCTCCAGAGAGGTGGCGTTCCACTTGGAGGTGTCCAGCTGCTGGATCAGGCTCTTGGGAACACGGAACATATTCTCGGTTTCGTTGGAGATAACGGGGAAGCCCAGCTGAATGGCACCGGCGCCGTAGGAAACGATCTCGTCGGTCAGGGACTTATATGCGTTAACGAAAGCACGGATACGGTCCATGGTGTACTTGTACAGGGCCTTGGTGTCGCCGGGCTGGATAGCGCCGAAGATCAGCGCAGCACGCAGCGCAACGGAAACCACGTGGATAACGGACTGATCCTCATAGCCCAGAGGTACCATACGGACGCCTTCGCCCAGATTCATGCCGGAATCAGCGCAGTGCTTGACAGAAGCGCCGGTCAGGGTGACCAGCAGACCCAGAGCCTGGTAGGACTTGGCCAGAGCCACAGTCTCAGCGGGATCTTCAGCGCCGCCGATGATAACGGCAACACCGGGAATGTCGCCGGTAACCAGAGGCAGACCCAGGTTACGGACGAATGCGTCGGTCAGGAAGCCCATTTCAGGTTCTGCGTAGGGCTCAGCGCCGTGCAGATATTTCAGAACTTCCAAAAACTCTGCGCACAGAGCGGAAGCGACACCGCTGTCGAAAGCGTCCTGCAGGCGCTTGTTGCGGGTCATCATGGGCTTAATGTCGTTTTCCAGAGCGGCCTTCAGCTCACCCAGGTTATTAACCTTCTTGCCGGTGATGGAGTAGTAGCAGGGCAGGTTATATGCGGTATTGGGGAATGCGACGGGTTCAGCCTCGCCGTACTGGGCAATGGCTGCGTCGATAGCGGCTACGGTACGCTCGTAATTGTAGTCGTTGCCGTTAAAAACTCTATCAAAAAGTGTCACGGTATTTCCTCCTGTTAAAATTCTTTATTGGTCTTGATCAAGGATAGCCTTGATTTTTCGAATTTCTTCGATTGCCGTGGGACTGAAGTCGTAAGGGGATTTTCCCTGCCGGTCGGCATCGATCACCTCGGTGTTGTAGTGGATGCAGCCCAGCAGATCCTCTACAGGGATCTGGCTGCGGACGAAAGCTTCGTCCTGGTTATCTCTGACCTTGTTGGCAACCACCCGAACCTGCTTGACACCCAGATCGGCAGCCAGCCGCTTGACATTACGGTAGGTCTGTACGCTCCGTGCGCCGGGCTCGATCACCACGATGAACTGATCCATATTGGCGGCAGTTCCTCTGCCCAAGTGTTCAAGGCCTGCTTCCATGTCCATAATGACCACATCGTCTTTGCGGTAGGTCATTGCGGCGAGGATGCTCTTGAGCATCACATGCTCGGGACAGACACAGCCGCTTCCGCCCAGATCCACAGTGCCCATGACCAGAAGCTTTACGCCGTTGATGCTTTTGGCGAATTTCTCGGGAATATCCGCCACATAAGGATTCAACTTGTAAAACCGGTTGTCATCGCTGGCGCCGGTGCGCTCCTTGGCCAGATCACGCATCTTGGAAATGGGGATGATCTCATCTACCTCTTCCTGGCTAAGGCCCAGGGCCAGACCCAGGTTGGCATCGGGATCCACATCTGCTGCCAGAACGGTGCGGCCTTCATCGGCATACAGCCGGGCCAGGGTGGAGGCCAGGGTGGTCTTGCCGACGCCGCCCTTGCCGGTAATCGCTAATTTCATCAAAACAACCTCATTTATATCAGCGTGGGATTTCGTCACAGAAGGTGCGGTGCGACCCGAAGACATACTTTGTGTATTTCAAGGGGAGCAGCGTGCCTGCCTGGGGCGAAAGAGCCGCTGATAATTAGATGCCCAGGGCTTCGCGCTTGGCCTCAATGCAGGCAATCATCTTGTCGCCCAGAGCGTCAATGTCGGTATCAACAACGAACTTTGCCTCGACCCACTCATTGATGCCGTGTTCACCCTGCAGCAGCTCGGTGACTTCGGTAGAGCCCTTGGAGTAAGGATCAACGCCCAGGAAGGTCTCGATACCGGTGGCGACGACGTAGTTGCCGATAGACACAGCCTTTTCAGACATCCATTCGGGAGCGCAGCCAACAACGGGGACCTGAGAAATGTTGATGCCCCAATCCTTGGCAATATCGGAAGCCAGGACCATCATACGGGAGATATCCACGCAGGAGCCCATGTGCAACACGGGAGGAATGTTTGCCAGCTCGCAGACACGCTTCAGACCTGCACCGCAGTATTCGCGAGCCTGTACGGGATCCATCAGACCTGCCTTGGCAGCAGCCTGTGCGGAGCAGCCGGTGACGATCAGAATGATGTCGTTTTCCAGAAGCTTCTTCATCAGACCAATGTGGGCGGAGTCGGGACGGACCTTGGGGTTGTTGCAGCCGACCATAGCCACAGCACCGCGCAGGACGCCGGAGTGGACACACTCGATCAGAGGCTTGGTGGTGCCGAACTCATCCAGCTGGGAGTTGGCGACGGTGTCCAGGACCTTCTTGATGGCCTCGACGGAGTAGCCGACTCTTGCCTTTTGCTTCTGAGAGGGAATGTTGACCAGCTCCTGATTCCGGTTCTGGAAGTTCTCGATTGCCATCTTCACGATCGCCTTGGCGTTGTCACCGGCGGTCTCGGCATGGAACTGAATGAACTCGGAGTCGGGCATGCGGGCAATGGGAGAGGTGGTGATGAACTTGGTGTGGAAGCACTTAGACAGGGGGCCCAGTGCGGGGAAGATACACTGCACGTCCACCACAATGGCTTCGCAGGCACCGGTAAGTACAACGTTCTCCTGATTCAGGAAGTTACCGGCCATGGGAATACCGTGACGCATGGTGACTTCGTTGGAGGTACAGCAAACGCCGGAAACAGTGATGCCCTTAGCACCCATGAACTTGGCGTAGGCGATCATTTCGGGGTCGTATGCATAGTAAACGATCATTTCGGAGAGGCTGGGGTCATGGCCGTGAACAACGATGTTAACGTTGTCCTTTTCCATAACGCCGATGTTAGCCTCGGTGTCGATGGGCTTGGGAGTGCCGAACATAACGTCGGAGAACTCGGTGCCCATCATGGAGCCGCCCCAACCGTCGGACAGGCCGGCGCGCAGGGACTGGCGGATCAGCGCTTCGGGCAGGGAAGAGCAACCCATGTGGGTCATGTGCATGGCAGTTGCGATCTCCCGGTCAATGGCCCGGGGCATGATCTCAGCCTTCTTCCACAGCTCCTTGGTGTGCTCGGGAGCGCGCTGTGCGAACTTCTGCTCGCCGAAGGGGAAGCCGTATTCCAGCAGACCGATCTCAGCCATCTCATGGGCCAGATCGTAGATGTCCTTACCCTCGGTCTCCACGCCCCATTCCTTAGCAATGCGGAACAGCTTTTCAGGATCCTTGACCTGATAGTTGCCGCCTTCCTTAGTCTGGTGCAGGGTGTGCATGATCTCACGACCGTGGTCGGAGTGTGCTGCGGTGCCGCCAACGGTGAAACGCAGGTAGTTACGGGCGACGATGCCGTGAACATCACAGCCGCAGATGCCTCTGGGGCTCTTGGGAGTGATACGGCAGGGACCCATGGAGCAGATACGGCAGCAGGTGCCTGCTTCGCCGAAGCCGCAATGAGGAGTCTGGTTCTTAACTCTCTGCTGCCAAGTGTCGGCGCCGACCTTGCCCGCGGTTTCCAGCAGAGAATTGGTAGCAGCTTCCATCTCCTCGACGGTAGTTGTAAATGCCCAATCCTTCAATCTTATGTCCTCCTAAAATAGATAATCATCCGATACGAAAAGTGCGTATCGGGCGCATAATGTATCGAGCATATTGTACTCTTATAACGCTAAAAAGTCAATCGGTTATTTCGATTAACTTGACGAAAAAAGGGAGTATTTTCCTGCAAATAAAAAATCCCCCGCCGGGGGATAAAAATAGTGGAGAATTGAAAATGGAGAATGGAGAATTAAGGTATCGGCTTCGCCGACGATTTTAATTGTAGGGGCGATCATTGATCGCCCGCTGTGCCGTAGGCGCAAAAAGCCTTCTCCCTGGGGAGAAGGTGGCAAAAATCGAAGATTTTTGACGAATGTGGGGCAAAACCCTCTCCGCCCCTGCGGGGCACCTCTCCCAAAAGGAGAGGTAAGTGAGGGATCATCCTCTCGTAGGGGCGCATCACGATGCGCCCGCAGGGACCGTCGAGGACGCCGGTCCCTACGATTGGTATGTCATTCTTACTGTGCCGACCGGAATTTTGCCCGGTATTTTGCCGGGGATATTTCAAAGTAGTCCTTGAAGCTTCTGGAAAAGTAGTTGTAGTTTTCGTAGCCTAGGTTGATGGAGATCTCGCTTAGGGATTCGTTGCCGTAGCGGATCATTTCCTTTGCCAGGAGCATTTTCTTTTCGTGGATGTAGCCGGTAACGGTCTTGCCTATCTTACTTTTGAAAAGGGTGGCGGTATATTCTTTTGAGATGTTCAAATGGGCGCTGACATCGGAAAGGCTGATACTTTTGCTGATGTTCTCGTCGATGAAGCGCAGCGCCTTGATCATGTAATCGTTGTTTGTGCCGTAAAAGTCGATATCCTTCAACTCGTAGAGGATATAGTTAAGGATCGACGCCAGCTTTTCCTTGGAATGGTTATACTCGGAGCTGTGGATCTTGGGAAAAACCGAAACCAGCTTGATGAGATCCTTGGATATGACGCTTCGCATATAGATAGGGAAATCAAGCTTCGCGCCTTCCGCTGCGGTAAAATTGAAGCTGACGTATTTCACCGGGGTCTGGCCTTCCAGCCGCTCCCGCACCGTCCCCGGCGGCAGGAACACCGCATCGTTTTGCCCCACGACATATTTCTTGCCGTTGAGGATGTAGACCATGCTGCCCTCGGTAACAAAGGTAAAGCCGTAGTAGTCGATCCGCCGGGGCTGGATCTCCGCGCATTTCCGGACGGATATGTTGCAGTAGTGCAAAAGCTCCTTCACCAAATACATTTTTCTCCTCCAGATTAAAATAGTGCAAATATGATATAAACCAAATAATATACTGCATTCTCAATAAAGAGTTGATTTACTATAATCAATATAGCATTTGCAAACAAATAAATCAATTCTTGAGGTGAAAATAATGAAACTTTTGCTGTTAGGCGACCTTTGTCCCACCGCAGACAACACCGCGCCCCTGTTTGACCAGGTGAAAACCGACGAGCTGTTTACCGATGTGCGCCCCTTGTTTGATGCCGCAGATTTTGTTTTCGTTAACCTGGAATGCACTCTCACCGAGCGGGAAACCAAGATCCAGAAATTCGGTCCTAACCTGAAAGCTCCCCTCAACACCGCCAAAGTGCTCAAGGAGTTGGGCGTTACCTGCTGCGGCATGGCAAATAACCACGCCTTTGACTTCGGGCCTGCGGGCGTGCGGGATACATACAAGGCGCTGGACGAAGCAGGCATTGCTCACACCGGCATGGGTGAGAATTACGAGGATGCCCGCAAGAATTACATTTTTGAAAAAGACGGCCAAAAAATCGCCATCATCACCGTGGTGGAACGCAACTTCTCCTACGCGCTGGAAGACCGTATGGGCTGCCGGGCATACGACGATTACGACACCATGGCAGACATCCGCAAGGCAAAGGCGCAGTGCGACAGAGTCATCGTTATGTTCCACGGCGCAAAGGAAAACTGCTACTATCCCTCTCCCAGAGTCCGCAAGGTCTATCGAGCGATGATCGATAACGGCGCAGATGTGGTCCTCAGCCAGCACACCCACTGCATCGGCTCTTACGAGAATTATGAAGGCGGTCACATTCTCCACGGCCAGGGCAATTTCCACTTTATTTGGCCCGACCGTCCCATCGGCTGGAAGACGTCCCTTGCTACTATCTACGACACCGATACCGGTGCGATCGAGTTCATTCCCTTAGAATGCGGCGAAGACAGCATCCACGTCGCCAAAGGCGAAGCCAAGGAAGCCATCCTGGCTGAGTTTGCGGAAAGAAGCGCGGAGCTGCACAACGGCAAGTGGAAGGATGGCTGGAGAGCCTTCTGTGAGGCAAACCGGGATAAGTACATCAACACCCTGCGCAATATGTGCGATGCCAAGCCCGGCGAGCGGCCCTATCTGGCCTTCGGCCATTACATGGACTGCCAGGCCCATATCGACGCATGGCGCGAGCTGTTTCCGGCCTACGACAACCGTCACTTGAAATAAGACAATAAAAAAATCCCCCACCGATCGGTGGGGGATTTTTGTTGCAGGATTACTCTTCCTTAGCCTTGCTGAGGATCAGATTGACAATGATGCCCAGAATCAAAGCGCAGGCAATGTTGGAAATGTAAACATGGCCGATGTTCATAGCCATGCCGCCGATGCCGGGAATCAGAATGGAAGCGACCACGAACAGGTTCTTGTTCTGGTTCAGGTCTACCTTCTGAATCATCTTCAGACCGGAGCAGGCGATGAAGCCGTACAGCGTGACGCAGACACCGCCCATGACACAACCGGGGATGGAATCCAGGAAGGCCACGAAGGGTCCAAAGAAGGAGATGACGATGCACATAACGGCAGCGGTGGTAATGGTGATCACGGAAGCGTTGCGGGTAATGGCAACGCAGCCAACGGACTCGCCGTAGGTGGTGTTGGGGCAGCCGCCGAAAATAGCGCCGGCAACGGAACCGATGCCATCACCCAGCAGAGTGCGGTGCAGGCCGGGGTTTTCCAGCAGGTCCTCGTCAATAATGGTGGACAGGTTCTTGTGGTCGGCCAGGTGCTCTGCAAAGACCACGAAAGCCACGGGAACATACGCCACGATAACAGTGGTGATGTAGCTCAGATTGATGTCCTTGACACCCTTCATAGCTTCCATGAAAGTAAATGCAGGAACGGAGAAAATCTGCATGTTCTGGAACACGGAGAAGTCGATAACGGGAATGCCGCAGACGGTGAAGATCAACGCTACAACATAACCAGCCAGGATGCCGATAATGAAGGGGATCAGCTTGAACGTTTTCTTGCCGTAGGTGGAAGAGATCACGACAGTCAGCAGGGTGACCAGAGCGCAGATCAGAGAAGCCCAGATGGCGGGGGTCATAATAAAGTAAGAAGAGATGCCGAAGGTGACCTTGTCGCCGTAGGAGAACACGTCGTTCACGGCTGCGCCGGCCAGGGACAGACCGATCAAAGCCACAGTGGGTCCAATAACGGCGGCGGGCATCAGCTTGTTGATCCAGTTAACACCAACCAGCTTGACCACAATGGCGATAATTACATAAACCAGACCGGCGAAGGCAGCACCCATGATCAGACCGGCAAAACCGGCAGAAGCGGAGACTGCACCGCCAAAAGCAGCGGACATGGGGCCGATGAAAGTGAAGGAAGAGCCCAGGAACACGGGACTGCGGAACTTGGTAAACAGTTGATAAACGATGGTGCCGATACCTGCGCCGAGAAGGGCGGCGGCCTGACTCATGCCGTTACCAACAATGACGGGGACGACGATCGTTGCAGCCAGAATGGCCAGAACCTGCTGGAATGCAAAGATCAAAAGCTGGAGAAACTTGGGTTTGTCGTTGATGCCATAGACAAGATTCATTGGTTTACCTCCATATATTTATTTTTTGCCGCAGACATTATATCACCGCCTTGTCGCAAAAGCAAGAACTTTTGCGGCAAAGGAGAAAGAAAAGCACCGCCCGGTTGGGCGGCGCTGATTCTACTGAAAGTATTTTTCAATGGAGAATTTGTTGCGAAAATCAAAATGCTGCTCCAGAAGCTTGGAAAACAGACCGATCAGCACACTGTTGATCAAAGCACAGATCACCGTGCCCCAGCTGACGCCCTTAAAAACGCCAAAGCCGAAAAAGACAAAGGACAGCACGATTGCCAAAAGAACGCTGGAATAATCATATATCCGCTTGATCCGGTTGATATTGCCAAACCTGGCGGCAAGCTCCTTGACAATCAGCTCGTAAGCCTCCGGAGAAATGTAGGTGTGGAAGAACAGGGAGACCGAAAAAGAACACAGCACCGTGCCCAGTATGTACCACAGAATGCGCAGTGCAAAAATGTGGGAAGGCAGAGCGGAAATGAGCCAGATAGCGCCGTCTAAAAGCGTGCCGTAAAGAATGGCGGTAACGAAGGAAAACAGATACGACAGCTTGAATTTGCGCACAATGAGGATGGTCAGCAGCACCAAAAGACCCTGGAAGCAATATTCCGCCACGCCGAAGCTGAACCAGGGTAAAACCGATGACAGCTTTAGGTGGATGATATACGCCGGCGCCACCACCATGGACATGCCGAAGTCTGCTTTGGCGCTGAAGGCAGAGGCAAAGGCCATGATGATCAGAGCAAGGACGTAGACTATTTCTGTGTAGAATACTTTTTTCTTCATAAAACGTACCGTCGTTTTCCCGATTTCTTAAAGCCTTGACCAGTATAACAAAACCGTTACCAAAAATCAACAGAACCGAAAGACATGCAGGGTCCACAATGATTCGTATAAGCGATTAAGCTTCGCCTTCGTGCTTTTTGGTTTGCTTTCTTTCGGGGGTAAGCGCCACTTCACCGGACAGATACATGGAAACCAAACCAAGCAGCACCATGATAACGGACATATAGATAATGACCGGAATGATGTTCTTATAAATGAAGGCGCAGATGACCGCAGCCACATTACCGCCAATGCACAGGGCGGCTACGTAGCCAAAGAAGGTCAGACCGCCGGCGAAAAGGGCGATCATAATGCCATAGCCGAAAATTGTCTTTAGAATATTGGAAAGCTTCATGCAAAATTCTTTCATCATAATTCCTCCCTTACAGTCCGAAGATAGGCAGCCAGCCCATCAGAACGGCGACCTGCAAGATAAACTGAGCAGAAACCCACCAGAGGTTGTTCTTGAAGGTTTTACCGAAATCTGACTGCGCGATGGTCAT
>JAZQJO010000022.1:0-3613 GCA_045541695.1 Faecousia sp. | reverse complement strand
CCGGTCAGCTTGGTCGCTTCGTTCACAGTTGCCGCTTCGCCGGTGGACAGCAGCCGCTTAGCCTCTGCCACTTTCAGAAAAACTTCCGGCAGAGCGGATGCTTCCACAATATAGTATTTGGGGTTATTTGCCATGATATGCCTCCTGAGTCCTATGTTGTACGGGGTGGTCAGACCCGTGTAGAACCCATTGTAGCATAGATTTTTTGAAAATCAAGTCTTTGTATGAAAGAAAGGTGTCCGTGGTGGGTGTTCATAAGGCAATTTTATCGATTTTTTTGCTATTTTTCATATGGGTCACAGGAAAATTTCTCTTTCCCTTTCTGTTTCCCTTCCTGCTGGGTACCGGCATTGCCCTGGCGGCGGAGCCTGCTGTCCGCCTGGGCGCAAATCGCCTTCGGCTGCCCAGAGGCCTGGCCAGCGGGCTGGGTGTGACCTTCACCCTGGTGCTGCTTTTGGGGATCGTGCTGCTTTTGGGTGCGCTGATCGTGCGGGAGCTGGGAAGCTTTCTGAAGGGTCTTCCTCAGATGGCAAAGCAGTCGGCGGATCTTTTGGAAAACGCCCTGGTCTCCCTTTCCGAGAGAGCCCCTGAGCCTGTTGGTCCGGTGCTGACAAATTCCATCCACAGGTTCTTTCAGGATACCTCTGCCCTTACCGATCAGGCTGTGCAAAAAATGCCGGGGATGGTGTCGGGGATTTTGGAAAAAGTTCCCGGCAAGGCTATGAGCCTGGGTACGGGGATTCTGTCCGGCTATTTTATCAGCGCCCGGCTTCCGAAGCTGAAAAACTGGTGTCGGGAGAAGCTTCCTTCCCTATGGAAAGAGAAGACCCTCCCCGCTCTGCAGCACTTAAAAGCCTCTTTGGGAAAATGGCTGGTGGCGCAAGGGAAACTGATCCTTGTCACCTACGGGATCGTTTCTGTGGGACTGATGCTTTTGGGCATTCCCTATGCCTTCGCATGGGCGATCCTGGTGGCCGCGGTGGATGCCATTCCGCTCCTCGGCACCGGCACGGTGCTGCTGCCCTGGGCGCTGACAAAGCTTTTACAGGGAAGTCCTCTCATTGCCGCCGGGATGGTCGTTTTATATTTGGCCGCCATGCTGACCCGGACGGTGCTGGAACCCCGGTTTTACGGCAGCCATTTGGGACTGGATCCCCTGGTCATGCTTATCTTTCTTTACTTCGGCTATCGGCTCTGGGGCTTTTTGGGCATCGTTATCTCTCCGCTCCTGGCGGCCACCACCAAGGCATTAACAGAAAAAATGGACAATGGATAATGGACAATTGCCAATTAGGGTGTTGCCTTCGGCAACGAATGAAATATGTCCCTGCAGGGGACACAATCATTGTCCATTGTCAATTTTCAATTGTCAATTCTCCGAAAGTTCCCATCTTCCTATTGTGCATCTGTCCGTTTTTTGCTATAATATACAGAAAAATGATATAATGGATGTGGAATGTTTTGAGATACGAAGTTTGGAATGTGTCACAGCCGAGGATGGATGCTGTGAATGCTTTGGTAGGCGGTGGCTTTGCTCCCCTTGCCGCAATGATTTTGGCCTCCCGGGGTTTGAACACACCGGAAAAGGCCGCTACATACCTGGATTGCTCCTGTGAGCTTTTGGATCCCTTCCTTCTGACGGACATGGCTCTGGCCGCCGGTCGGGTGGGCCTTGCCATGACACGGGGCGAGAAGATCGCCGTTTTCGGCGACTATGATGTGGACGGTGTCACCGCCACCTGCCTGCTAACGGACTTTTTGCGGAAAAACGGCGCCGACTGCGTGCCCTATATCCCCGGCCGTTTGGAGGAGGGCTACGGTCTGAATCCCATTGCCCTTCATGCCCTGGCACAGCAGGGTGTCAAGCTGATCGTCACCGTGGACTGCGGCATTACCGCCATTGCGGAGGCACAGCTTTGCAAGGAGCTGGGCATGGACCTGGTGATCACCGACCACCACGAATGCAAAGATACCTTCCCCGAGGCCTGCGCCATTGTGGATCCCCACCGCCCCGACGGCGGCTATCCCCACAAGACTCTCTCCGGCGTCGGTGTGGCCTTCAAGCTGGCTGCCGCTCTTTCCGGTGATCAGGAGCAGGTGCTGCGGGACTACGCCGATATGGTGTGCCTTGGCACTGTTGCTGACGTGATGCCCCTTCAGGGGGAAAACCGGGTGTTTGTCACCCAGGGTCTGGAGCTGCTGCGCAGCACCACCCGTCCCGGCCTGGCTGCGCTGATGCAGCACAGCGGCTGTGAGCCTGCCTCTGTAAATGCCTCCTCCGTAGGCTATATGCTCTGCCCCCGGATCAATGCCGCAGGCAGAATGGGTAAGATCGAATGTGCTGTGGAGCTGTTTCTGACAGAAGACCCCCAGCGGGCCGACGAGCTGGCAGCCTCCCTTTGCGAAATGAACCGTCAGCGTCAGAGTATCGAATCTGACATCTATAACCAGGCTGTGCAGATGCTGCCCGAAGGTCAGCAGCCTCCCGCCATTGTGCTGGCAGAGGAAAGCTGGCACCAGGGTGTTGTGGGCATCGTGGCCAGCCGCATTGCCGAAGAATTCTGCTGCCCCACCTTCTTAGTGTGCCTGGACGGCGAGCATGGCAAGGCCAGCTCCCGCAGCTACGGCGGCTTCAACCTGTTTTCCTCCCTGTCCGAGCTGTCCGATCTTTTGGAAAGCTACGGCGGTCACGAGTTGGCGGCAGGTTTTACCATCCATTCCTCTCAGATTGCCGCCTTCCGGCAGGCCATCTGTGAGAAAGCAAAGGCTTATTACACCGAAGATTCCCCCAGAACCGTGCTGGACGCCGACTGCGTCATCGCTCCCGAGCTGCTGACCCTGCACAACATCGATTCCCTCAGCCGTCTGGAGCCCTGCGGCAACGGCTGCCCCAAGCCTCTTTTGGTGATGGAGCATCTGACCGTGGACCGGATCAGCCAGGTGGGCGGCGGACGGCATATGCGTCTGCGGCTGCGCAACGGCCGCCACGTCTTCAACGCCATCTATTTCTCCGCAACGCCGGAATCCGCCTCCATTGCCGAAGGCGATCTGGTGGATGTGGCCTTTGTTCCCCAGGTCAATGAGTTCCGCGGAGAGCGAACCCCTCAGATGAACGTGACGGATATCCGTCCTTCCTGCGGTGTGGAAGCTGACTGCTGCTGCACCGGCTACCGGGAACTGCAGAAGGGTAATCTCTCTGCTGAGCTGGCTTCTCAGCTGCTGCCGGACCGGGCCACTTTGGGTCTTGTTTGGCGCTATCTTGCCGGCTGCAAGAGAATCAACGAAATGCCCATGTGCCTGCTGCGGAAGATCGTCCGCTGGTCCGGCAAGCCCATGACCCTGGGCAAGCTCCTGGTCTGCCTGGACATTTTTGCCGATGTGGACCTGATCCGCATCCAAAGGCTTCACAAAAACCTGACCATTGAGCTGCTGCCCTGCCAGCAGAAGGCAGACCTTAACACCAGCAAAACCATGCAGATCTTAATGGCTGCCAAAGAACAATAACCCTTTTGCGGGCGGATATGGAATCCGCCCCTACGTTTCAATCCGTTAAGGAGTGTCTTTATGGAAACTTTTTCCGATCATTACAGTTCTTTATATCAGACTTTAAATA
>JAZQJO010000021.1:0-6860 GCA_045541695.1 Faecousia sp. | reverse complement strand
GACGCAGAGCGCAAGACCATGAAGGCTACCGTTGGCGAGACCACCTGGTACATGGGCACTTACAGCACCTACAACACCATCTCCGCTTCCGACGTTTCCTACATTGAGGATGTTTCCAAGATCGGTGTCAGCCAGTTCCCCACCACCTTTGCTACCATCGAGTTCACCTACACCCCCAACGCAGCTGAGGCTGAGGACGGCAAGTCCTATGTCTTCGCTCTGGTGCAGGCTGAGCGTGGCGAGACCCTGTACTTCACCGGCGAGATGAACGGCTATTATCTGGCTACCTCCACCAACGCTGCTGCCGCTGCCAAGGTTTACGCTGAGGCTGTTGAGGGCGGTATGCGTTTCTACGTGCTGAAGGAAGGCGTTAAGACCTACATCGACATCGTTCCCAGAGACGATAACCCCGCTAAGGTCAATGTTAAGCTGGTGGAAGCTCCCACTGCTGTTTACACTTGGGATGCAGAGCGCAAGGTCTACACCGCTACCGTTGGCGAAACTACTTGGTATCTGGGTACTTACAGCACCTACAACACCATCTCCGCTTCCGATGTTTCTTACATCGCAGACGTTTCCAAGATCGGTGTCAGCCAGTTCCCCGCACAGCTGGGCACTGCTGCTCCCTAACGGACGAAGACTTAGATCTACATACACAAACATCAGATGGCAGGGTAACACCTGCCATCTGATGACAAAAATGCCCTGGGTGCGGTCGCACCCAAATAAGTAATTTTAAAATGTAAATTTTAAAATATAATTTTAGGAGGCAACCCGTAAATGAAAAAGATAGTTACTATCATCCTCGCACTTTCCTTGATCCTGGGTCTGGCTCTGTCTGTCAGCGCAGCTGCCGCAGAAGAGACCAAGGCTATCGCCGCCAGCGAAGGCACCATGGGCGACAAGTCCATCAGCTGGAACGGCACCAACTTTAAGATGGTCAACGAGCAGGACGCATCCAGCAGCGCCATCAGAAATTCTGATGCCGACCACTTCAGAGCCTATAAGGGCAGCAAGACTACCATTACTGCTCTGAACGGCGAGAAGCTGTCCAAGCTCACCATCACCACCACCGGCGGCAAGTACCTCACCGCTCTGCAGGATTCTCTGGCTGACGTAGAAGGCGTATCTGTCACCGCTAACGGCGATGTGGTCACCATCACCCTCACTACTCCCGTTGAGTCCTTCGCTATCAGCGCAACCGGCGGCCAGTGGAGACTGAGCCAGATCGTTGTTGCCTATGCTACCGGCGAGTGCCCCCATGCATACGACGGCTGCACCGATACTGCCTGCAACCTCTGCAACGCTGCCCGTGAAGCTTCCGAGCACGAGTACACCAATGAGTACGACGCAACCTGCAATAAGTGCTCTGCCGGTGATCGCACCGTGACTCTGCCCGCTGCTGACAGCGACATTTCCTTTGAACTGGCTGAGAAGCTGGCTCTGGCAGGCGTTGCTGACGTCAAGTACTACATGACCGGCGAGATCACCGAGATCTATCAGACCACCTACGGCAACATGAAGATCAAGGACGCTTCCGGCAAGATTTTCACCATCTACGGCACTTACAGCGCTGACGGCAAGGACCGTTTCGACGCTATGGCTAAGAAGCCCGTTGTGGGCGACACCATTACCGTTTACGGCGTTCTGGGCACCTACAAGGGCGCTGCTCAGATGGTCAACGGTTGGATTCAGGACGAAGTGCACGAAGAGGAAGGTCCCTCCGAGACCGCTGATCCTTCCATCATTGCGCTGGCTGCTATGATGCTGCCCGTTTCCGGCATCGGCCTGGGCGCTCTGTGCCTGAAGCGCAAGAAGGAAGACTAAGTTATTTCCTGATTTGGTTTTCTGATCACACATAATTTCACCCGGCAGGTAGCAATACCTGCCGGGTGTTTTCATGCAAAAAGGCTGAGCCGTCGGCTCAGCCTTTCATTATCATATATTGTTGAGGTGCTTTAGTTTGCCGAAGGCATCCCAATGGGTCTTGGAAATACTCAGGGGCATAATGGAAATGTAGCTGCGGTGAATGGCATCGGTGTCCAATGTCACATCGCCGGAATCCTTGTACACACATTTGCCCTTGGGAGCGCACAGCCCGTTTTCATCCAGAATAAAATCATCGGAGTAGTAAGGGCCGCCCTGGCGGGTGATCCGCACGCCTGCAGGCTGGGGAGGAATGTTGATATTGTATGCCGGATGAACGTCCAACAGCTTGTGCTGCTGCAAATAATCGAAAACATGATCCAAATGCTGTACAGCCCTGTCATAGTAGTCCGGAGAGGTGGACAGTGCAATGGCTTGCACGCCCAGAATACTGGCCTCAGAGGCTGCAGCCACCGTGCCGGAATAGAGCATGTCGGTGCCCATGTTGAGACCACGGTTGATGCCGGAGATCACCAGATCAAAGTCCATGTGCTGGCCCAAAATAGCAAAGCGTACGCAGTCTGCCGGGGTGGAATCCACGGCCCAGGCGGTGACATCCGGTGCCAGGGAAATCCGCTGCACCTTAAAGGGGACATGCAGCTCAATGCCGTGACTTTTGCCACTTTGCTCCACCAAAGGAGCGACCACGGTGACATCGCCCAGCTTTTGACACCAGCGGACCAGGGGCAGCAATCCGGACGCCCGGATGCCGTCATCGTTGGTAATTAAAATTCTCATAGCCAATCCTCATGGGTTTGCTTGTATTCTTTCACGAGTGCGTCGGCATCCTGCAGCAGCGCCTGCATCTCATCCAGGTTGTAAATGGTGGCACCGCTGGCACAGGCATGGCCGCCGCCACGGTATTTTTCGGCGATGGTATTGATGTGCACAAAGCGGGAACGCAGACGGACACGGATGGTGCCCTCACTGTCGCCCTGCTCCACAAATACCATCCAGGCGATGCAGCCACGAATGGAGTCCAATGTGCCGATGCAGGCGCTGGCCTGCTCCAGGGTCAGATCAAATTTCTCCTGCATGGCTTTGTCCACAAAGATATATGCCACGCCATTTTCCGTGACCTGCATCTTCTCGTAGATATATGCCTTGAATTTCAGATACTCAAAGGCTTCCAGATACAGCCGGGCGTACAGCAGTTGGGTATCCACGCCCACATCCAGCAAGATAGCAGCATTTCGCAGCGTGTCGCCGTTGACGCCATCGTATTTAAAGCGGCCGGAGTCGGTGACCATGCCGGTGTACAGATGGGTGGCGGCCTCGCTGTCGATTTTCAGCTGATCCCGGAAGGTCGCATAGAAATCCACGATCATTTCGCAGGCGGAGGAGCGGTGCTCTTCCACCCAAATCAGATCGCCGTAGTTTTCCAGCGGAATGTGGTGATCGATCTTGATCAGTTCCTTGCAGAGGGTGTATTTCTTGTTGGAAATTCTGGCTTCCGAAGCGGTGTCGATGACGATACCCAGGGCGCTTTCGTACATTTCGTCCGGAACGGGCTCATCCTCGGGACCCATGAATTCCAGATATTTTGCGGTTTCCGCATCAATAAGATAGACTTCCTTTTCCGGCCAGGTCAGCTGCAAAATACGCTTCAAGCCCTTGGTTGCGCCGACACAGTCGCCGTCGTTGCGGATGTGGCGAAAGATCATAATTCTGTTGTAGCTCTTGATTTTTTCGAGGATCTGCTGCTTGATGTTTTCGTTCATACCTTGTCTCCTTTTATCAGCGCATCCAGATCTTGGAGCATAGCCATGGCGGTCTTGTGGTCGGCTACTGTTGCGCCGCTGGCTTTTTGATGTCCACCGCCGCCGTATTTCACGGCGATGGGGTTGACGTTATAACGGTTGGAACGCAGCTCGCACAAAATGCCGCTTTCCGTTTCTGTGAAGTTGACCCAAATGCTGACGCCCTTGATGTCTGCCATGGTGTTGACCATTCCCCGGGACACCGTGAAGGTATCCACGCCCAACGTCCGGAATTCGGCCAGATCGGTGTAGATATAGGCGACGTTGGCAGGCGTAAACCGGATCTTCAGAATGAACTTTGCCTTCAGCTGCTTGCTGGCAAAGTCGTCGGCGTACAGATCCCGGAAAAGCTCGTTGGTATCGAAACCGGCTTCCATCAGCACCGATGCCAGACGGAAGGTCCGGGCGGTGGTACCATCGTAGCGGAAACGGCCGGAGTCGGTGACCATACCGGTGTACAGGGACTTGGCGGCGAGAAGATTCAGCTGCAGACCGCATTCCACAGCGAACTGGGTCACCATGCCACAGCAGCTTTCAAAGCCGGTATCCACCACTTCTATGTCAGCGATCTGTTCGCAGAAAATGTGGTGATCGATCCGCAAAGTTTTTGCCGCTTTTTTGTACCGGTCATCACTGATCAGCGCATGGGCGGATGTGTCCAAAATGATCGCCAGCGCACCGTCATACACGCTGTCCGGGATCCGGTCCATGGCGGAATCTTCCATAAAACTAAAAAAACCGGGGTCGTCGCCTACGGTATACACGGCCTTTTCCGGAAAGTTCTCCAGAAGAAGGTGCTTCATACCGATCTGGCTGCCCAGAGCATCACCATCCGGGCGATTGTGGCGGTGGATAATGATGGTGTCAAACTGCTGTATGGTTTGCAAAATCTCTTCAAACATGTTAAAACCTCATGATCTAGGGTGGTTGCGTTGTCCATCTATGCTACGAGGAAAGTTCCTCTGCATGACATTATATTTTAGCATAAAAAGCGATAAATGACAAGATTTTTTTGCGGGGAGCAAACCGAAAGCCAGCCGGCTCAACATGACAGGGCAGGGGAGCGGGACATTGTAAAATATTGCGTTGTTTCCATGGCCAATATGGGGATTTATTTTCACTTTCGGTCAATATTTTACAAACATTTGAAACAACGGCAATATTCTACTAGCTTTTGTTTCCCATTTATATGAAAATAAATAAAATGCCACCATGGCACATTTTGAAAGGAGAATTATCATGAAAGAAAAAGTTATGCGTACCGAGCGCTTCATTCAGTTTGGCGAAGGCGGTTTTCTGCGTGGTTTTGCTGACTGGATGATCCAGAAAATGAACGAGAAGACCGATTTTGAGGGTAGTGTCGTTGTTGTTCAGCCTATCGAGCAGGGCATGTGCGACATGCTGACCGCTCAGAACTGCCTGTATACCCATGTGATCCGTGGTGAAGAGGGTGTGGAGAAGGACATCATCGATGTGATCTCCCGCTGTGTCAAGCCCTACGAGGATTTCGAAGGCTACCTGAAGCTGGCTGAGATCCCCACCATGCGCTATGTGATCTCCAACACCACCGAGGCCGGCATCGTCTACAAGGATACCGACAAGATCACCGA
Organism: Faecousia sp.; assembly: GCA_045541695.1. Classification (GTDB taxonomy): domain Bacteria; phylum Bacillota; class Clostridia; order Oscillospirales; family Oscillospiraceae; genus Faecousia. The sequence goes on along the minus strand of JAZQJO010000021.1, from coordinate 1,564 downwards.
TGCACCTCCTGCAACCTTCCCCGCAAAGGTCACCCTGCTGCTGAATCGCCGCTTCGAGCTGGGTCTGCCTGGCTTTATCTTCATCCCCTGCGAGCTGATCGACCGCAACGGCGACAACCTGAAAAAGTGCGTTCTGCAGTATGCTAAGCTGTGGAATCTGGGCGAAGCTTTCGAAAAGTGGGTGGAAACCGAGAACGTGTTCTGCTCCACTCTGGTTGACCGCATCAACACCGGCTATCCCAAGGGCGAGGATATGGGCCTGGGTTACGAGGATAACCTGGTCAACACCTCCGAGTACTTCCACCTGTGGGTCATCGAGACCAACTACGATCTGGAAGCCGAGCTGCCCTTCACCAAGGCCGGCCTGAATGTCATCGTCACTCCCGATGCTCTGGAAAAGTACCGCACCAGAAAGGTCCGCATCCTCAACGGCGCCCACACCTCCATGGTTCCCTATGCTCTGCTGGAGGGCTTTGAGACGGTTAAGTCCTGCATGGACGACGAGGCTATGCGTGCTTATGTCCGCAAGTGCGTCTTTGAAGAGATCATTCCCACTCTGGACCTGCCCAAGGCTGAGCTGGAAGACTACGCAGAAAATGTGCTGACCCGTTTTGCCAACCCCTACATCAAGCACTATCTGTCCTCCATCGCCCTGAACTCTGTCAGTAAGTTCAAGGTCCGCGTGCTGCCTTCCATTCTGGAGTATAAGAAGCGCTTCGGCACTTATCCCAAGACACTGGTGTTCGCCTTTGCCCGTCTGCTGGACTTCTATAAGACCGACATGACCAATGACGACGCAGAGGTCACCGCATTTATGAAGAATCACACCGTGGAAGAGATCCTTGCCAACAAGGACCTGTGGGACGCAGATCTTTCCGATCTGGCAGCGGAGATTAAGGCATGCTGATTAACAAACTGGACAATGTAGAAGTCAATCTGGCGGATGGCCACAAGTATGCCCTTCGTGATATCTGCAAGGGTGAGAATGTCATTAAGTACGGCAACCCCATTGGCCATGCCACCGCTGACATCAAGGCAGGGGAGCATGTCCATACCCACAATCTGAAGACCAATCTTTCCGATACACTGACCTATACCTATGTCCCCAGCGATCTGAAAGTGGAGATCAAGGACGAAGGCAAGACCTTTATGGGCTATGTCCGTCCCAACGGCGAGGTGGGCATCCGTAACGAGGTGTGGATCATCAACACCGTGGGCTGCGTCAATAAGATCGCAGAGCGCCTTGCTGCGCTGACCGGTGCCTATGCATTTCCTCATCCCTTCGGTTGCTCTCAGCTGGGTGACGATCAGGATATTACCCAGAAGGTGCTGCGGGGTCTGGTGAACCATCCCAATGCCGCAGGCGTGCTGGTGCTGGGTCTGGGCTGCGAGAATAACAATATCGATCTGTTTAAGACCGTTCTGGGCGAGTATGATCCCAAACGGGTCAAGTTCCTGGTATGCCAGGAGCATGAGGATGAGATCGCAGCCGGTGTGGCACTTCTGGAAGAGCTGAAGGCCTATGCTGCCACCTTTAAGGCAGAGCCTGTTCCCGTGTCCAAAC
>JAZQJO010000020.1:0-6590 GCA_045541695.1 Faecousia sp. | reverse complement strand
ACAATACCATGCTCTGCCATCATTTTCAATAACGGAGATGGAGGGATTTGATTTAATCATTGTTGCGCTCCGTCGAGCCGTCGCGCGCAACAGTCCACCGGACTGTTGCATTTAGATGGGTTCAAATCCCTCCCTCCTTTTCTCCGCAAAAAAGACCACCCCGATGGGTGGTCTTTTGGCGGAGATGGAGGGATTTGAACCCCCGCACGCCTTGCGGCGCCTAGCGGATTTCGAATCCGCACCCTTCAGCCACTTGGGTACATCTCCAGAGCATATGCATTATATCAGCGGCAATCGTAAAAATCAAGGGTCACTTGTCTTCCGGTCTTTTTGCCAGCTCCATAATTTCGGGAATCTTTTCCATGATCTTAGTGTAGTTTTCCCGTCTGTGAGGGATCAGACAATTTGAACAATCCTTGATCCCCTGCTCAGTATACGTAAAATTACCTCCGCACTTATCGCCCAGGGCATACAACGGGCAATAGCAGAACATACAGCTGAAGGATGCCGGGTCTTTTACCTTATGGCAGGGAAAATATTCGCATTCTTTATTCTGAAAAAAATCATAATTGCTCATAGCGTTCCTCCCATAAAATCATGCACGCAGCTTCCGCAAGCAGAAGCTGACCGCGAAGATGGCTGCAAGCACCAGGCAAATCGCTGCGCCGGCTGAGCTACCCAGATAATACGAGATCACCAAACCGGCCACACCGGCCACAAGGGCGAACAGCACGGAAAACAGATGATACTGCTTCAGATTTTTTGCCACATTTCTGGCCGAGGCTGCAGGCAGCACCAGCAGAGAATTGAGGATCAGCAGACCAACGCTGGAAATAGACAACGTCACCGTCACCGCAACAAACACAGTAAACACCGTTTGTGAAAGATGCACGGGAATTCCTCTGGAAGAAGCCAGCTGGGGATAAATTGCGGTCAAGGTCATGCGGTTGGAATAGACGACCCAGAACACCACCACCGCCAGCAGCACCAGCGCCAAAGAGCCGATCTCTGCCGGGGTCACAGACAGAATGTCGCCAATGAGGTACTTATTATATTTTGTAAAGCTGCCGCCGCCCAGGGTGGCTACAAAAATACCCAGAGCCACCGCTGCGCTGGAAAATACGCCGATCAAGGTATCCGCCGCCTGATTGCTGCGGCTGCGCACATAGGAAAACAGCAGTGCAAATGCTATGCTGAACAACACCGCAGCCCACAGCGGCGCTGCTATGCCGCAGATACTGCCGATGGCGATGCCGGTAAATGCAGAATGGCCCAGCGCATCTGAGAAAAAGCTCATCTTTCCGGTAACCACCATTGTGGACATCAAGCCAAACAGCGGTGCCATAATGAGGATCGCCAGAAATGCATTCCGCATAAAATTCCACTGCAGCAGCTCCAGAGGGATCCATTCGCAAATGCTATACCAAACCTGCATATCACTGCCCTCCTGCCATACGGAAAACCGCTTGAAAATCATCAGAATTCAGCACTTCCTCCGGCGTTCCCACACGGATCAGCCGCCGGTCGATCAACGCCACCTGGTCGGCATACCGGGGCAGCATGCCGAAATTATGGGTAGTCATCAAAATGGAAAGATCGTATGTCTTTCGCAGCTCGTCCAGCATGTCCATAAGGGCAGTCTGGCCCTCCACGTCAACGCCGGACAACGGCTCGTCCAAAATCAGAATATTAGGGATCGGCTCAAGCGCCAGCGCCAGCAGCACTCTCTGCAGCTCACCGCCGGAAAGAGCGCCCACCCGCTTATCTATCAGTTCTGCGCCATGGACCATGTCCAGGCAGTAGAGGATCTTCTCACGCATAGCCTTTGTCTGTCCCAGAAAAGCCGCCCGCTTACCCATACAGCATTGAAAAAGATCCGCCACGCTTACCGGATCACCGGGATCAAACACCGGGCTTTGGGGAACGTAACCGATCTTGGCCTTTCTTCCCCGCTGACCGGGCGCAGAAAAAGCAATAATGCCCTCATAATCCCGCTGTCCCAGCACTGCCTTCAAAAAGGTACTTTTACCGGCGCCGTTAGGGCCGATCAGCGCAACCAGCTGGCCGCAATGGATGTGCAAATTGACATCCTTTAAAACCTGGTCGTTTCCGATACTGACAGAAAGATTCTGTACACGAAGGCAGCAGGAATCGCCGCATTTTCCGCCATGGGCCATATATCTCACCCCAACGCCTCCTTAATCGTGTCGATGTTATGATACATCGCATTCAAATAACTGTCGCCGGACATAGCCATGTCCAGAGAATATACCTTTGCGCCGCTTTCCGCTGCGATGATCTGGGCCGCTGCGGTGCTGCCATTGCGTTCCGTGAAAACCGCAGGCAGGTCATGCTCTCGGACAAGCTGCGTCAAATGGATCAGCTCCGCTGCGGATGCTTCGCTGCCGGATTCTTCTTCCACAGCTTCCAGAATGGTCAAGCCAAAGCTGGCGGCAAAATAAGCAAAGCCGTCATGGAAGGTGATCAGCTCCTTGCAAGAAAGGCTGCCAAGCGCAGCCTCACCGTAGGCCTGCAGCGCATCCAGATCGGCAAGCAGCGCCTTGAGATTCCCGGAAATCTGACCCGCATGCTCAGGATATTGCAGGGCAAGTTCCCGGGCAATATTTTGCGCCATGACCTTTGCATTTTCCGGAGAAAGCCAGATGTGAGGATCGTTCTCGTGATGATGCTCCCCTTCCTCATGATGATGCTCACCGCAAAGGAGCTCCACACCCTCACTACTGTCGATCACCTTGCTCTCATCGGTTAATAAGTCTGCCATAAATTCTTCCAGCCCAGCGCCGGAGGTTACAATGATCTGTGCGCTTTCAGCCGTTCTGACCTGATTGACATTCAAAGAATAATCATGCAGGCAGGATACATTTTCGTTTACAAGGCGTGCCACACGGATCCCTGTCCCCTGGCACAGACGGGCGGTAAATTCATATACCGGCAACGTGGTTGCAGCAACCTGTACCTCTGCAGCTGCGCCGGTGCAGCCTGCGCAGATCAGCAGCGCACATGCCGCCAGCAATGTAATTAAGCGTTTCATAGGCTTCATCCCAATTAGCGAATTTGTCTGTTTTCTGAATTATACACCAAAATCGGCGCATTTTCAATCATATATTTGCCGGGCAAAAAGAAATGGAGGCTGCAAGCAGCCTCCAAAAATGTTAGTGTTCGTCCATCCACTGGCTTACCTTTGCTTTTGCAAGGCGCAGGATGTCCTCGCCCGGATAGGGAGAAGCCTCTCCGCCACGGACATAGAGAAAATACAGGCCCTCGGGAGTCTGGTACAGATTCTCCTCATAGCCGGCAGGGTCACCGAAGAAACTGTATGTATATTTTTTGATCAGTGTAGCAGTCTCGGTGTTGTACTCTCTTTTACAGATAATTTTTTGCATAAATGACCTTCCTTTCGTAAACAACGGGCCTATTATACACCGTCTGGAAGAAAAATCAAGAGGAATCTTGCAAATCACCGGAATTTGGATTTTTTCTTGTCTATTACCGGAAATTATGGTAAAATCTTTACGGAGTGATGATTTATGAAAGATATTCCCGTATTCACCACCGAGCATGGTGCCGCCTCCCTGATCCTGCGGGAGATCCCCCACCGGCAGATCGCCTATATTACGCTGCACGACACATTGGAGCCGGGACTCTTGCTGGAGGAGTGCGTTGGCTTTTGCAAGGCCTGCGGCGCAGAGAAGATCGTTGCCAAGGGACATGCTTATCTGGAAAGCTTTCCTTTCGATGCTGCGATCCTGCAAATGGCGTGTTCCCGCTCTGCCATTGGACAAACCGATGCGCTGGCCATCGCCGTTACGCCGGACACACTTTCTGCATGGCGGAAGATCTATAACGAAAAAATGGCAACTGTCCCCCACGCCAGCTACATGACAGAAAGTGACGGAAAAGAATTGCTTGCTAAAGCCGACGGATACTTTATTTACCGGGGTGACCGTCTTCTGGGCATTGGAAAGGCGTCGGACGGCATCATCCACACCCTTGCCGCCGTAACCCCCGGCGCAGGAGAAGCTGTCACAAAAGCATTGGCAACCATACTGACAGAAGACACCGTTCAGTTGACCGTTGCCAATACCAATGAAAAGGCTCTGCAGCTTTATAAGCGGCTGGGCTTTCAAGAGACCGCAACGGTATCGGCATGGTACCGTGTTGATAAGGAGGTAACCTAATGGATAGATATATCTTCTGGATCGTTATGGTCGTGGTATTGGCTCTGCAGTTTGTGCTTTGCCTGAAAGCAAAACGTGTCATTTTCAAGCTGATCCCTCTATTTGCGGTTGCGCTTTTGATGATCCTTTGCTTGATCAGCTACGCTCTTTCCGGTTGGACTAACTGGGCATTTTTGATCCTTCTGCTGTTTCTTTCCATGCCCATCGGCGCCATCGCCGCAGGATGGATAGTCTACGGCATATTGAAAGTCGCAAAATTATTGCTGCTGTCAAGAAAAAACACTTGACAAGCTGTATGCGCTGTGCTATAATGCCCCAGGTATCAAGCAAATCAGCTTGACAGGAGGCGCAAATGGACACTTTGGAACTTGTTCTGCTGTATGATTATTACGGCGATCTGCTGACAGATCGGCAGAAAGAGTGCTTTGAAATGCGCTACTACCAAGACCTTTCTCTCGGTGAGATCGGCGAGGAGCTGGGCATCAGCCGTCAGGGTGTGCACGACAACCTCAGCCGTGCCGAAGCGCTGCTTCAAAATATGGAGGCAAAGACCGGCTGTGTCGGCCGTGACCGTGCCTGCCGAAAGGCTGCGAAGACAATTCTGGATGCAGCAAATGCTTTGCGGCGCAATGAAGATCCGTCCGTTTCCGCCTTGGCGCAGCAGATTATCGCCGCCGCGCAAGGCTTAGAGGAGTAAACTATGGCATTTGAAGGCTTAACTGAAAAGATCTCCGCAACCTTCAAAAAGCTTCGCGGCAAGGGCCGCATCAAAGAAGCCGATGTCAAGGAGGCTATGCGTGAGATCCGCATGGCGCTGCTGGAGGCTGACGTCAGCTACAAGGTCGTCAAGGACTTCACCAAGTCCGTGACCGAGCGCTGCGTAGGTACAGACGTGCTGGAATCCCTCACCCCGGCACAGATGATCGTCAAGATCGTCAATGAAGAGCTCACCGCTTTGATGGGCAGCGACATCAAACATATCACCATTAACCCCAACGGTCCTACCGTTGTGATGCTGGTCGGCCTGCAGGGCGCAGGTAAGACCACCAACGGCTCCAAGCTGGCGGGTCTTATGAAGCGTCAGGGCAAAAATCCCCTGCTGGTCGCCTGCGATATCTACCGCCCTGCCGCTATTACGCAGCTGGAGGTTTGGGGTGAGAAATTGAGCATTCCGGTATTTGAAATGGGTCAGACCTCCCCTGTGGAAATCGCCACCGCAGCCCTCACCTACGCCCGTCAGCACGGCCACGATATGGTATTTCTGGATACTGCCGGCCGTCTTCACGTTGACAAAGCGCTGATGGACGAGCTGAAGAACATCAAAGCTGCCGTGAGGCCCAGCGAGATCATGCTGGTGGTTGACGCAATGACCGGCCAGGATGCTGTCAACGCCGCACAAAGCTTTAATGAGTGGCTGGATATCGACTCGGTCATGCTCTCCAAACTGGACGGTGACGCCAGAGGCGGCGCTGCTCTCTCTGTCAGAGCCATCACCGGCAAGCCTATCAAGTTCGCTGGCATGGGCGAAAAGCTGGAAGATATTGAGCCCTTCCACCCCGACCGTATGGCATCCCGCATTTTGGGCATGGGCGATGTGCTCAGCCTGATTGAAAAGGCCGAAAAGGCATTCGATGCCAAAAAGGCTGAGGAAATGGAGGAGCGCCTGCGCTCCAACCGTTTCACGCTGCAGGATTATTACGATCAGCTGGTGCAGCTTCGCTCCATGGGCTCTATGGAAGACATTCTGGCGCAGCTACCCGGCGGCGCAGGTCTGAAAGGCATCAAGGTGGACGAAAAGGCAATGATCCGCACCGAAGCCATTATCCTTTCCATGACTCCCAAGGAGCGGGAAAACCCCGGCATTATCGCCGCTTCCCGGCGCAAGCGTATTGCTGCCGGCGCCGGTGTGAAGGTAGAGGACGTGAACAAGCTTCTCAAATCCTTCGAACAGATGCGTAGTCTTATCAAGCAATTCTCCGGCCCAGGCGCCGGAAAGAAAATGAAGCGTATGCGTGGATTTGGCGGCTTCGGCGGCTTCCCCGGCTTCTAAACTTTGTTCGTAAAAAGCAATTTGCTTTGCGATATAGAAATTTGATTATTTTTTGGAGGTGAAACCCATGGTTAAGATCAGACTGAGAAGAATGGGCGCAAAGAAGGCTCCTTTCTACCGTATCGTCGTTGCTGACTCCCGCTCCCCCCGTGATGGCCGTTGCATCGAAGAGATCGGCACCTACAATCCTCTGCTGGAGTCCGGCAACATCACCATCGATGCTGAAAAGGCCCAGACCTGGATCAAGAACGGCGCACAGCCCACTGACACTGTCCGTGGCCTGCTGAAGAAGGCCGGCGTGCTGTAATAAGCCGAAGGAGTTTAGCGCAATGAAAGAGCTT
>JAZQJO010000019.1:0-47625 GCA_045541695.1 Faecousia sp. | reverse complement strand
GGTACCCATCATATCCTGGGAACAGGGGTCCATAATAGCGCTGTCCAGACCGGCTACGATGGCATAAGCCATACAATTCATATTCACATATTTTCTTGCGGGCATTTCAAAGCTGATGTTTGAGATGGCGCCTGTGACTTTAACTTCCGGGGCATAGTTGTGGATCTGTTGGATGCAGTATGCGAAATCCTCCATAGCAGAGGGCATGGTGGCCAGCGCCATGACACAGGGGTCAATATGTAACTGGTTGAGTGCTACGCCGTACTTGACCGCCTTGTCGATGATCCGTTTGGCAATATCCACCTTTTTGGCGGGGTCGGCAGGAATGCCTTCCTGATCACAAGTAAGTCCCACCACTTCCCAAGGTGTTCCGGCAACGAGAGGAAAGATCGTCTCACATTTGTCGCCTTCCTCATTGACGGAATTGACCATGCCGGGTTTATTCAGGTGTCCTTCTTCGATTACCCGTGCCAAAAGTTTTGCGTTGGGAGAGTCGATGCACAGCGGTACATCGGTCGATCCCTGCATCAAACCAATCAGCCAGACCATGGTTTCGTATTCAATTTCTGTGGCTGTGCTGGGCGCGCAGTCCAGAAAGTTTGCGCCTGCGTTGGCCTGCGCCAAAGTTCGCTCTATAATCAGCGCCTCATTCTTTTCGGCGATCGCCTGCTTGATAGAGGGGATCGCGCCGTTTATTTTTTCACCAATGATGATCATACTGCCACCCCTTAACCGTCGGTCAAAATGGTCAGCAGCAGGCGCATCATCTTCTGCCGCATAGGACCGAAGTACCAGGGAACCAGCTTTTTCATCAGCTTCTGATAGCCTTCCGGATAGGATTTATAAGCATTCTTTTCCATAGTGCCACCTCACAGTTTGTAGCCTGCAACAAAATCGCAGACAGCCTTGTAGTTCTCCCGATTGGCGTCGTTGCGGTAAGAAAGCATTTTGCCTTCACTGAGGATAAATCCGCCATCCTTACCCAGCTCGTCGCAGAGCCGCTTGGTGTAGGCAACACATTCCTCCGGCGTGCCATTTGCCAGCAGCTCCGTGGTCAGACCACCCATGATGCAAACATTGGGTAGCGCCTCCCGGAACGCAAAGGGATCATCCTGTTCGATATGGAAAGTAAGAACGCCCTTGGGATAATCCTTAAAGTACTCTGCAAAACGCAGGATAGAGCCTTCTGTGAAGATCCGGATGTTCATGCCCTTTTCGGCATACGCATCCAGCAGTTCTTTTAAGTGGGGCCAGTAGAACCGCTCGAACTGCTTTTTGTTCATCACATTGTGTGCCAGCATCAGGATGGAAGAGTCGAAACAGTACTTGTAATTGGCTCCTTTGCTGTTTTTGATCTTCTCAATGGCTGGCTTGATCCGTTCCTCGTCCCAGCGGTTGATAAAGGCTTCGATCTCGTCAGGGTTTCTGCGCATAGCAACGCTCAGCTGCTGAATGCCCAACAAATTGGAAAACAGTTCCTCAACACCCAACACGATAGCGCCGCTCATGGGATTATTGGGAGACAGGCTGGGAAGACCGTACTGTTTGCCGGTGATTCCAGCCATGTGCAGGATGTACTTAGTGTAGCGCATGTACTCGGCCCAGGTCTTTTTCCAAACGGAAAGCCCTTTTTCGTCCCAGCTTGCGCCATATTTTTTGGGCAGGATCACTTCCCAGGCATATTTGGCGGGGTCATCCAGATACTGCTGGAGTGTCTCCACCGTGCAATGGGCATGGTCATGAATGCCTACCACATTTTCATCATAGTAATAATAACCGCCCTTGCCAAAAGCTTCTGTCACCGTAAATTGATTGCGGATGCCCACATCCATCAGTCCGTCCACTGGATAACGTTCAAGAAACTTAACCACTGAATCTTCCAAAACATCGAAATTGGTCATGGCCTGATCCAGGGTGTATCCGGCGTCAAAGACCTTCCATGTCACCACATTGGCAAAATGGGGGATCCGCTCTGTCTTCTTAAAACTGGCAGCGTCACGGAAAAGCTGCACTCTGGATGCTTTTAACTCTTTGCTGTTCATATGCACCGCTCCTTTGTGAACATGTTCAGTATAATCATATCATTGTTTCAATTTTGTGTCAATTCTTTGCATAGATTTTTGGCGCATTTGGTGTTATAATCAAACTATCCAATATTCGGAGGTGTGTTATGGAAGGTTTTACGATTGCTTTGGCATTGGTGGATGCCATTCCGGTATTGAGCTTTGGCCTTTCTATGGTGATCCTTGCGTCCCGGTTTCAATCGCCCTTATTTATGATTGGCGCGATTCTCAGCGTGCTGGGCGGATGCTGTAAGGTGACCTGGAAACTGGTGCTGGGCATTTCGAAGAAGGATCTGCGTTGGCTGAATAAGCCTTTTCTTCCTATGATGGTCAGCGGTTTTTTGCTGTTGCTGGTTTCTGTTTTACTGAACATCACCAAGATCCATTGGGCTGATGTAGGTGCTGCGGTCATCGGACTTCCCAGTATTTTGTTCTTTGCTGCCTGGATTGGCTTAATGGGCTTTATGGGTTGGTATCGCAAGCATAAGTTTTCGGGCGACGACGCAAAGTCCAACTGGACGGCACAGATTATCAACGCCATTGGCCAGACCTGCCTGCTGTTGGGCATTCTTTTCGCGAACTGACCGTCTTAGCCACAACAATACGTCGCTTTATAGCAAAAAGGCTTGACCAAACTGGTCAAGCCTTTTGCGTTAAAATAAGGTGGTTATCCAATAAATTAAGCCGTAAATGATTGATGCGCTAATGCCATAGACGATAACAGGTCCCGCAATTGTAAACATCTTGGCGCCAACGCCTAAGATGAAGCCTTCCGTTTTGAATTCCACCGCCGGGGCGGCGATGGAATTGGCAAAGCCTGTGATAGGCACAAGGGTGCCTGCGCCGGCGTGCTTTGCAATGTTATCGTATAAGCTGAGCCCCGTCAAAAGCGCAGAAAGTGCCACCAGGCTCATGGATGCTGCGGTGGAAGCGTCCTGCACATTCAGCCCCAGCTTTGTATATCCCAACAGCGCCAACTGTCCCAAGGTACAGATCAGCCCGCCGATCCAAAAAGCATTCAGACAGTCCTTCCACATGGGCGACTTCGGACTCATTTGCTGCACCAATCTGCCATATTCCCGTTCCGTCATGTTCATCCCTCCGGCATTAGCATAGACAAACCAGCGGAAAATATACAAAAGCAGCCGCATTGCGACTGCTTTTATACTGCTCCTTTTAGGGTGATGACCGCCAGAATCGTCTTAAAAATGACCTTCAAATCCGTTCTGAAGCTGCGCTCCTTGATATACAGCAGGTCAGATTCCACCCACTCATCAAAGCTGTGGATATTGCTTCTGCCCATACACTCCCGGTAGCAGGCAAGCCCGGTCTTTACATCCAGCCGGTGCATCTGGTATGGCGTGTACTGCTCCACCTCCCGCACCAGCGGTGGCCGTGGACCAACAATGGACATGTCTCCCTTAATGATATTCCACAGCTGCGGCAGCTCATCAATGCTGGTCTTGCGAATAAATCTGCCGAATTTGGTCACTCTGGGGTCGTTGGTCATCTTAAATGCCGGCCCTTTTACCTCGTTTTGATCCAGAAGGTCATTCAGCTGGTCCTCCGCATCCATACACATAGAACGGAATTTGTACATTTTGAATTTTCTGCCGTCCTTTGTCAGACGTATTTGGGAAAAAAACGGCCAGCCGCCATCGAGAAGCCAGATGATAAGTGCGACAACCAAAAGCAACGGCGATAAAACGATCAGCGCAAAAAGCGACATCACCACATCAAATATCCGCTTTCCGATCTCATATCCCGGCTTCGGCGCAGGCGGCACGAATACCTTTTCCTCCGTCTGAGGTGCATCGCCGCTATTTTCAAATGCCCGTTGCTCAGCAGCTTGCATTTTATCACGTTTCCTTTGCATTTTTCTTTGCCCGGGATACCCAGGTTTTTTTATTATACCCACAATTACGTGTTTTTTCAACCCTTGCAACCTGATCGTAATGAATTGTTAAGAATTACAAAAAACGACCGCATCCGATTTGGATACGGTCGCATATTTTAAGATAATTTTTCCAGAGCCGCTTTTGCAGCATCCTGCTCTGCACGCTTTTTGCTGCTTCCCGTGCCACAGCCGGCGATCTCGCCGTCCAGCAGCAGCTCCACCCGGAACTGCTTATCGTGGTCCGGTCCGGACTCCCCTGCCAGGCGGTAGACGATGGTATGGCTGGTCTTTTTCTGCTGGATTAGCTCCTGCAGCGCTGTTTTATAGTCTGCATTGCGCAACTGCTTCACCGGCACATTCACCAGCACGAATTTTTGCACAAAGCTGCTGGCAGCTTCGATGCCGCCATCCAGATAACAGGCAGCGATCACTGATTCCACAGCGTCCGCCAGAATGGATTCACGGTCTCTTCCGCCGCCCTGCTCTTCGCCCTTGCCCAACAGCAGGTGCTTTCCCAGCTCCAGCTTCTGCGCAATGGTGGCCAGCGTTTTTTCGCAGACCATGTCCGCACGCATACGGGTCAGCTCGCCCTCCGGACGTTCCGGAAAATTGCGGTAAAGATGATCCGCAACCAGCATACCCAGCACCGAATCTCCCAGAAACTCCAGCCGTTCGTTGCTTTTCAGGCTGTCATGCCAGCGTTCGTTGGCATAGGAAGAATGGCTGAGGGCATTTTGCAGCAGGGATATGTTACGAAACCGGTAGCCAATGGCTTCCTCCAGCTGCTTAATCATTTTCAGACTCCTTCACGGTAAGTTTGCGCAGTTCCTGCTCCAGTTCTGCGGAAATATCAGCCTTGGCCGCTTCCTCCGCCTGCCGCACGGCATTGCGGAATGCCAGCGCATCAGAAGAGCCGTGGGCCTTGATCACCGGCTTTTTGATACCCAGGAACTGGGTTCCGCCGATCTCACGGTAATCCAGCAGCTTCTTGAACGCCTTGATATCTTTCATGACCAGAGCAGCCGCCAGCTTGCTGACAATGCTCTTTTTGAACATTCTGGACACCAGGCTGCCCATAAACATGGCCGTACCTTCGATGGATTTCAGCAGCACATTGCCGGCAAAACCATCGCAGACCACAACATCCACAGCGCCCAAAGGCACATCTCTGGCCTCCACGTTGCCAACGAAATTGATGATGCCCATCTCGCCGGCCTCTTTCAAAAGAGCGTAAGCCTCCTTCTGCAGGGGCGTGCCCTTGGAATCCTCAGTACCGATGTTCAAAAGACCAACTCTGGGATTTGCCAGACCGTATGTCTTTTTGGCGTGCAAAGCGCCCACGATGCCAAATTGCAGCAGGAATTCCGGGGTGCATTCTGCGTTGGCGCCGCAATCTACGATGACCGTTTTGCTGCCTGCCTTGTTGGGCATGGCAGGGCCCATGGCCGCACGGCGGATACCCTTGACGCGCTTAACAATCAAGGTGGCGCCGGTAAGCAATGCGCCGGTGCTGCCGGCGGAAATGAAGGCATCGCCTTCGCCGTCAGCAAGCATTTTCAGGCCCACCACCATGGAAGAATCCTTGCGCTTGTGGATCACCTTTGCCGGGTCATCGTGCATATCCACCACGTCTTCAGCGTTTCGGATCTCCACGCCCTCCGGCAGATCTTCAATGCCGTGGCTGCGCATGACCTCCAGGATCGCTTCGCCACGACCGACCAGCGTGATACGGCTTCCGAATGTTTTCGCTGCTTCGATAGCGCCCAACACGGGTGCTTCGGGCGCATGATCGCCGCCCATTGCGTCCAAAATAATCTGCATCGCTTTTCCTCTCTTTTTCTCTACACCAGGGTCGCCAGTATTCCATCCAGAGTCTCAAGGGCACGGTTGGAAATGGCAAGGTTTTTCTCCGATTTCTTGCGAATGCGCTGCTCCAGCGGCGCAATAATGCTGAAATTGATATTCATAGGTTGGAAATTTTCGATGGACTCGTCACTTATGTACAGACCCAATGCGCCGATGGCTGTAGTCTTGGGGAATTCCGGCGCCTCTTTGTCTGTGACCTTCGCCGCCATGGCAACCGCTGCCAAATAGCCGGAAGCGGTGGACTCCACATAGCCTTCCACGCCGGTCATCTGTCCGGCAAAGGCAACCAAAGGATTGCGTCTGTCGGCGTACCAGCGGTCCAGCAGCTTGGGGCTTTGCAGGAAGGTGTTCTGGTGCATAACGCCGTAGCGGACGAACTCGGCATTGCGAAGGGCAGGGATCATGGAAAACACCCGCTTCTGCTCGCCGAATTTCAAATGGGTCTGGAAGCCCACCAGATTGAATACGCTCTTTGCGGCGTTGTCCTGCCGCAGCTGGACAACAGCATAGGGCTCTTTGCCGATTTTGGGGTCACGCAGGCCCACTGGCTTCAGCGGACCGTAGCGCAGGGTATCAAAGCCGCGGCGGGCCATGACCTCCACAGGCATACAGCCCTCGAAGACGTTCTTGTCCTCAAATCCGTGGACCTCCGCTTCCTCCGCAGCAATCAACTCCCGGATAAAGGCTTCGTATTCCTCTTTATCCATGGCGCAGTTGATATAGTCCGGCGTGCCACGGTCATAACGGCTCTGCCACCACGCCTTGTCCATATCGATGGACTCCGCAGTTACCAGCGGCGCAGCCGCATCGAAAAAGTGGAGATACTCCGTGCCGAAATACCGGCCGATGTCCGCAGAAAGGGCATCGGAGGTCAGCGGTCCGGTAGCAATGATCACCGGGCCTTCCGGCACTTGGGTAACCTCCCCGGAAACCACGGTAATATTGGGATGGCTGCGGATCTTCTCGGTCACCAGCCGGGCAAAACCCTGACGGTCCACCGCCAGACAGCCGCCTGCCTCCACCTTGCTTTTCAAAGCGCAGCCTATGATCAGGCTGCCGCAGCGGCGCAGCTCTTCTTTCAGAAGACCCACCGCATTTTCCAGCCGGTCGCCACGGAAAGAATTGGAGCATACCAGCTCTGCAAAATCCTCGCTGTGATGGGCAGGCGTGATTTTGTGGGGCTTCATTTCTGTCAGCTCCACACGAATCCCTCGCTGGGCAAGCTGCCACGCAGCTTCACAGCCGGCCAGACCTGCGCCAATAACTTTTACTGTTGGCATAATCAGGCCTCCGTTTTCTTTGTCGGCTTCTTGCCGGTCTTACCCTTAGCGGTCTTTTTTTCCTTTTTGGGCTCTTCTTCTGTCTTTTTCTTATAGTAACCCCGCTTATCCTCCGGCAGGAAATTGCTGCATTTTTCATTGATGCAGAAAGGCTTCATTCTGCCCTTGCCGGACTTTTTGAACATGGTTTGTCCGCATTCCGGACAATCATGCTCCGTAGGCACATCCCAGCTCATAAAGCCGCATTCTGCGCCCTTTTCACAGGCATAATAAGCATAGCCACGCTTGGATTTACGTTTCAGCAGACCGCTTCCGCAGTTGGGGCAGCGGCCGGGCATTCTTTCCACTAGCGGCTTTGTGGTCTTGCACTCGGGCCAGCCGGGACATGCCAAAAATTTACCGAAGCGGCCCACCTTGATCACCATTTTTCTGCCGCAAGCTTCGCAGACCTCCTCGGTCTCCTCCTCCGGCACTTTCAGACGAGTGCCCTCCAGAGCCGCTTCTGCGTCCAACATTTCCTGATGGAAGCCGGCGTAGAAATCAGCAAGGACTTCTTTCCATTGCCGCTTTCCTTCTTCAACGTCGTCCAGCTTAGTTTCCATATTGGCGGTGAATTCCACGTCGATAATGTCAACAAAGTGCTCTATCATCAGCGTGTTGACAACCTCGCCCAGAGGCGTGGGGAACAACCGCTTATCAGCCTTGGCAACATACTCCCGGTCCTGAATAGTGGAAACGATATTGGCGTAAGTCGAGGGTCTGCCAACCCCCTTTTCTTCCATTGCCTTGACCAGGGTCGCTTCCGTATATCTGGCAGGAGGCTGGGTAAAGTGCTGCTCTTTATCGATAGATGCGACCCGGGCCCGCTCGCCCTGCTGCAGATCCGGCAGCGGAGAGCCGACAGCTTCCTGCTCGTCATCTCTTCCCTCTTCATAAACCGCCACAAAGCCGGCAAAACGCATGCTCTGATGGGTGCTGCGGAAGGTGTGACCGGCACACTCCGTATCGATAGACACAGTGTCATACACAGCATTTGCCATCTGGGATGCCAGAAAACGGCTCCAGATCAGCTTATAGAGCTTATATTGTTCTTTTGTCAAACTGCTTTGGATCCGCTCGGGATCCAGCTCCACATGGGTGGGACGAATGGCTTCGTGGGCATCCTGTGCGCCGGATTTTGTCTTAAACACATGGAACTTGCCGTAGTAATACTCCTTGCCGTAGCGGGACTTGATAAAATCAGCCGCCGCTGCCATTGCCTCATCGCTGAGGCGCAGGGAGTCAGTACGCATATAGGTGATCAGGCCGAGGGTTCCCTCGCCTTCCACGTCAACGCCTTCATACAGCTGCTGGGCAATAGCCATGGTGCGCTTGGGCGTCATATTCAGCTTCCGGGATGCCTCCTGCTGCAAGGTGGAGGTGGTAAAAGGAGGTGCGGCAGAACGCTTTTTGTCTGCACGCTTTACATTGGTGACGGTAAATTCCTTGCCGGTAATGTCCCGGATCACCGCATCCACCTGCGCCTCGTTTTCCAGCTCCCGCTTCTTCGTGTCGCCAAAATAACGGGCAACAAAAGAGCCGGGCTTTTCCAGGCGATTGAGATTCACGTCCAGGGACCAGTATTCCTTGGGCTGGAATGCACGAATCTCGTTCTCTCTGTCCACGACCAAACGGGTGGCAACAGACTGCACACGTCCGGCAGACAAGCCGCGGCGCACCTTTTTCCACAGCAGCGGAGAAAGCTGATAGCCCACGATACGGTCCAGAATACGCCGTGCCTGCTGAGCATCCACCAAAGAATAGTCGATATCCCTGGGGTTGCGGATGGCATCGGTGACCACCTTCTGGGTGATCTCGTTGAAAGTCACACGGAAAGCCTTCTCCGAAGGCAGATCCAGCAGCTCCTTCAAATGCCAGGAGATAGCTTCGCCCTCCCGGTCCGGGTCAGTTGCCAGATAGACTTTCTGTGCCTTGGCTGCTTCCTTCTTCAGTTCTTTAATGAGGTCCTCTTTACCTGCCACCGGCAGATATTTGGGAGCAAAGCCGTTTTCCAGGTCCACGCCCATGGTGCTCTTGGGCAGATCCCGCAAATGGCCCATACTGGCCTTAACGGTATACTCCGGTCCCAGATATTTTCCGATGGTCTTGGCCTTGGAAGGCGACTCAACGATCACAAGATTGGATGGTGCTGCCATGTATATACTCCATTTCTGAATTCGGTTTACTGATTTAACGCTGCCCTTCTGCCGGGAAGACGCTTGACGATGCCCTTGACCTCAAGGAGCGTCAGAGTCGCCAGCACTTTGCCGGCGGGCATGCCGGTATCTGCAATGACGTCATCCACAAGGCGCTCACCTTTCTTTAACTGCTCCACGATAAGCTGCTCGTCCGGTGTCAAACCGTCATAGCTTCCGACTACGTCAATATAAGGTGCGTTTTCACCGTTGTCAATGATTATTTTCTTCTTTTTCCTGTCCGAATCTCTGTTTTTCCCGGGAGAAGTGGCTTTTTGCGCCACTTTCAGATCTTTTGCATCCGCATTTCCCGCTTCGTCCGCATAGCCTTGCATATGCGCCGGCGCAGTTTCCTTATGTACCTTATCCGGGAACAGCGCAGCGTATTCACTCACCACGTCCCAACCGCTGCTGACAGCGATCGCGCCTTCCCGCAGCAAAGCGTTGCTGCCAACGAAGGTTGGCACATCGATATTGCCGGGAACAACAAATACATCTCTTCCCTGTTCAGCGGCTTTTCTTGCGGTGATCAGGCTGCCGCTGCCCTCCGGGCCTTCCACCACCAGCACGCCACAGGCAAGTCCGCTGATGATCCGGTTCCGCTTGGGAAAATTCCAGCCATAAGGCGGTGTGCCGGGAGGAAATTCTGTCAAAAGGCAGCCGTTTCTTTCCGTATCTGCAAAAAGCGAGCGGTTGCAGGCAGGATAAACCACGTCAGCGCCGCAGCCGAGAACGCCCACCACACAGCCGCCGGCGGTCAGGGCGCCCTTCATGCACATGGCATCGTTACCCTCAGCAATGCCGGATACCAAAACCGCACCGCAGCGGGCCATTTGATAACCCATACGTTTGGCAACGCCCATGCCGTAGGCGGAGGCTTTTCTTGTGCCCACAGCGGCGATCACCGGGCTGTTGTCAAAATCGGGCATAATGCCCTTGTAATACAGTACCAGCGGCGGGTCATAAATATTCTTGAGCCGAACAGGATAGGACGCATCATTGTAGGCGCAGATATGGATATTCTTGTCCATACAATCAGCAAGGATATCCTCAGCAGCCGACAAATCTTTGTCCTTTAAGGCTTCCAGAGCGGCCTTAGGCAGGCCCTCTACCTGGTAATACGCATCCGCCTGCGCATAAAACACGTCCTCCGGATCGCCGAAATGCTCCAGGAGTTTAATCTTATTTCTTTCGTCTATGGCGCTTTTTGCCGCAAGCCATATCCAATGTACCAGCATCTCGGTTCCTCCCGATGTCTTTATAGTTTCGTCATCTGCCACATAACGATAGCTGCAGCTATGGCGGCATTGAGAGACTCACAATCCGCATTCATGGGAATGATCAGCTGCTTGTCGGCGCTGGTGAGGATCTCTTGCCGCACGCCCTGTCCCTCGCTGCCGATGACCACGATCATATTTTCCGGCGCAGCCTTGCGAATATCCTGGGCCACGGGAGAAAGGGCTGTGACTGCCACAGGAATGTTTGCTTCCCGGCAGGCGGATTTTGCTTCTTCCCAAGTGGTCATCACAGGAGGTGTGCGGAACACTGCGCCCATAGACGCACGCACCGTTTTATGGTTATAAGGATCTGCGCAGCCTTCCAGCAGCGCCACGGGGATCTCCAGGGCATTTGCCGTTCGCAGGATCGTGCCCAGATTGCCGGGATCCTGAATACCGTCCAGCAACAGCATACCGGGCTTGGGATCAAACACCTTTTCCTCCGGCAGGCGGCATAGGAAAAGCGCACCCTGCGGTGTCTGCATAGGTGAAACGGAAGCCATCACATCCTCCGGTACCCGGACGAGACGCACGCCCTCGGGGATCTCCACTTCCACACCGTCGGAAAGAATAACGGTATCCAGACCGTTCCAATGGGCAATGGCTTCTTTAAGCAGCTTCGTTCCGTCTGCTACAAACAGACCGCTCTCCTGCCGCTCCTTGCGGGAGGTCAAAAGGCGGCGAACCTGCTGCAGTAAGGGATTCTTTCTGGCTGTAATCCGCTCTGTCATAGCTTCTGCACCGCTTCCAGCGCCTTGCTGTCGCCCAGCACCACGATCACGTCGCCTTCCCGGAAAGCATATTCCGCCGCCGGAGAAACATTCATCTTGCTGTCCCGGCGGACAGCCAGAATGTTAACGCCCAGCTTGGCGCGAACATTCAGATCCTTCAGCGACTTTTCAATCCAGCTGTGAGGCACGGGAACTTCGGCAATACCGTATTCCTCGGAAAGCTCGATATAATCCAACACATTGGGAGCAGCCAGGCTCCGGGCAAGGCGCGCACCGATTTCTTTTTCCGGAATCAACACGCGGTCTGCCCCCAACTTCTCCAACACTCTGCGGTGGGTATCGTCATGGGCTTTGCACACAACGTAAGGAACTCCCAGTTCCTTTAAATTCATAGTCACCAGGACAGAGGCCGCAAGATCATCGCCGATGGCAACAACGGCGCAATCAAAATTGCGGACACCCAGTGCCTTGAGGACTCCCTTATCCTGTCCGTCACCCACAACAGCATGGGTCACCTGGGAAGACAGCTGTTGCACCAGATCGTTTTCGGTGTCCATTGCCAGCACCTCGCAGCCCTGCGCGCACAGCTGCAGCGCCACCTCTCTGCCGAATCTGCCCAAACCTACAACAATATAAGACTTCATAATAACCTCCTAGCCAATGAGAAGATTTGTCTGCGCATAGCGGTATCTTTCCTCCGCCTGCTTGCTCATAAGGAAGCCAAGGCTGATAGTCAGAATACCCACGCGTCCGAAATACATATAAACGATCATCAATATCTGCGCCGGAATGCTTAGCTGGGGCGTGACTCCGGCAGTCAATCCCACAGTTGCCAGTGCGGAGGCTGCCTCATACAATCCGTCCACAAAACTGACCGGCGAAGTGGCACAGATGAAAACGCCACCAAAGACCGCCAAGCCGGCAACAATACCGGCAATGGTCATGGCATCCATAACCTGGTGCACCGGAATTGTCCGCTTAAAAATGCAGACAGTACTTTTCCCTCTGGCTCTGGACCACAAAAACAGTGCGATCACCACCAGCGTCACCGTTTTGATGCCGCCGGCTGTCGAACCGGACGAGCCGCCGACAAGCATCAGTAGCACCGTTATCGCTTTGCTGCTCTCGGTCAGCGCAGCCTGATCAATGGCTGCAAAGCCGGCTGTCCGGGTAGTAACGGATTGAAACAGCCCGTTGAGCAGCTTATCGCCCACCGACATTTCACCAAGGGTAGCCGGGTTGTTCCACTCTAATGTGCAGAAGCAAACAGCGCCAAATACGATCAGCACCGCCGATGTCAGCAAAACCAACTTTGTGTATACACTGAACTTTTTCCAGCTATGCAGTCGTACAACCTCCTCCCAGACAAAGAAGCCAAGTCCGCCGACAGCCACCAACGAACCCAAAGTCAAAATCACTACCGGGTCGCTGTTAAACACCATCAAGCTGCTGCCGGGCTGCAAAACGCCGAAAATATCGAACCCGGCATTGCAGAATGCGGAAACCGCATGAAATACGCCCCAGCGCCATGCTCTGTCCCAGCCGAATTCCGGCAAAAATCTCAAAATCAAAATCACTGCGCCGGTCAGCTGCACCAACGCGCTGCCGCACAGCACCCATTTTTGGAGGCGGACAACACTTTCCATATCATTGGTGCTCAGCGCCTGCGCCATGACCATACGCTGCCGCAGTCCTATCCGCTTACGCAGTAGAAAGATCACAAGAGATGCTGCAGACATAAAGCCCAGGCCGCCGATCTCAATCAGGCACAGTATTACTGTCTGTCCAAAGCCGCTCCACTGGGTCCATGTGTCATACAAAACCAAGCCCGTGACGCAGGTGGCAGAGGTGGCGGTAAACAGCGCCGGGCGGAAACCGCAAGAAACGCCGTCTCTGGATGCCACAGGAAGCATCAGCAAAATCGCGCCCAGCAAAATGATCGCCGCAAAAGTGATGGCAATGATCCGGGTAGGTGATATCCGGGTCTGGCGTTTGTTTAGCCACAAGCGAAACCGATCCATGTTAAATCCTGACGCTCCTTTCTTCTGAAAACGCCGCCTTTTCTTCAGGGCGACACTTCGCAATATACATTATTATAACGAATCTGCGCTTTTTTTCAAGACCTCTCAGGAAAAAGATACCGCTTTGCTATTGACATGCTCTTCCCTCGGTGGTATAATCCAAAATAACTTAAAACAAACCGTTGACGCGGAAATAACGGCAATGATGCCTTTACAGAGAGCCTGCGCTGCTGGAAGTCAGGTAAGAAACACATTGTCAAATGGGCCGCTGAGGGTGCAGTCAAAGGCGAAAGCCGAGTATTCTGCAACGTGTTGGCATACGTCAGTTGCCGGGGATATGGTAGTATCCCGCAAAGGGCACGGCTCAGCCGTGAATGCAAGGTGGCACCGCGGATAAAGATTTATTCGTCCTTGACAGAGGCATCATTCTGTCATGGACGTTTTGTTTTTTGGAGGTATCTTTATGCTGCCTGGTAAGCGATGGCGAAAGCCAACGAAAACAGTTATTCTTCACAACACATATCATCTGTAATTCAGGAGGAAAATAATATGAAACTCAACAATGTGGATTTTGATACATATTTCAGCAATTATCCCGACAAGAACGGTTATTTCGGCAAATTCGGTGGCGTTTACATCGACGAAAAACTGAAAAATGCCATGGCTGAGATCACAGAGGCCTACTACTCCATCTGCCAGTCCCGGAAGTTCATCGCCGAGCTGCGCCGCATCCGCAAGGAATTTCAGGGTCGTCCCACTCCTGTCACCCATCTGGAGCGGCTTTCCGACGCGCTGGGCGGCAAGGTGCAGCTTTACGCCAAGCGTGAAGACCTGAACCACTCCGGCGCCCACAAGCTTAACCACTGCATGGGCGAAGCGCTGCTTGCTTCCTACATGGGCAAAAAGAAAGTCATCGCCGAGACCGGTGCCGGTCAGCACGGTGTGGCACTTGCCACCGCTGCAGCTTATTTTGGTCTGGAATGCGATATCTACATGGGCAGCGTAGACATCAAAAAGCAGGCTCCCAATGTGGCGAGAATGAAGATCCTGGGCGCGAATGTCATCGAAGTCACCCACGGTCTTGCCACATTGAAGGAAGCAGTTGACGCCGCTTTTGACGCCTACAGCAAGGAATATAACGATTGCATTTACTGCATCGGTTCCGTGCTGGGCCCCCACCCCTTCCCCATGATGGTCCGGGATTTCCAGAGCGTAGTGGGCATTGAAGCTAGAGAGCAGTTCATCGAGATGACCGGTCACCTGCCCACCTCCCTCGTTGCCTGCGTGGGCGGCGGCTCCAACGCAGCCGGTCTGTTTGCCGGCTTCCTCAATGATCCCGTGGACATTTACGGCGTCGAACCCCTGGGCAGAGGCCCCAAGCTGGGTGACCATGCCGCCAGCCTGAAATACGGCACCGAGGGCATTATGCACGGCTTTAACAGCATTATGCACAAGGACGAAAACAGCGAACCTGCTCCCGTCTACTCCGTGGCCAGCGGTCTTGACTATCCCTCCTCCGGTCCGGAGCATGCCTTCCTGCAGGAGATCGGCAGAGTCAAATACGATGTCATTGACGACGAAGAATCCATCG
The DNA here is from genome assembly GCA_045541695.1 of Faecousia sp. GTDB lineage: Bacteria > Bacillota > Clostridia > Oscillospirales > Oscillospiraceae > Faecousia. Next base: position 32,665 of record JAZQJO010000019.1, on the reverse strand, counting down.
ATGCTTTCTTTAAGCTTGCCCGTCTGGAAGGCATTATCCCCGCCATTGAGAGCTCTCACGCCGTTGCCTACGGCATGAAGCTGGCAAAGACCATGGACCACGGCTCTATCCTCATCAACCTCTCCGGCAGAGGCGATAAAGATATGGACTATGTCATTGAGCATTACGGTATCCGCTAAATACAAAGCCTCCGGTCAAACGACCGGAGGTTTTCTTTCATATAAGCACATTTCATAAGCGATGCCGTCTTCCTCGCCGGACGCAAGCACCTGCTTCAGTTCCCACCGGGGGTCTTCGTCCAGATTGGGGAAAAACGTATCGGATACCGGTTTTGCATGCACCTTGGTCACATAGGCCTTGTCGCACATAGGAAGCATCTGGCGGTAAATGCTGCCGCCGCCGATGACCATGGCACGCTCTGCGTTTTTGGCAAGGGCCACCGCTTCTTCGGGACTGGCACACACCGTAAAACCGGGAATCTCGCCGCCGCTTCGGGTCAAGACCACATTTACCCGTCCGGGAAGGGGTTTCTGCCCGGGAAAATCCGCAACCGTCCGTCTGCCCACGATCACCATTGCACCACGGGTGGTCTCCCGGAAGAATTTCCGGTCGGCAGAAAGCGCCACCGGCTGCGTGCCGCCGGCGCCGATTCCCCAATCATCATACACTGCAACGATCAGTTCCATAACGCACCTCAGATGGCCATGGGAATTTCAAAATTGAACTCGTGGAACTTGTAATTTTCCATCTTCACGCTGTTTTTGGTGAAGTCATAGAAGTCCGTGACAGACTTGTCCAGCACAAACTCCGGCGCTGCATAGCCTTCGTTTTCCAGCATGGCCTTCACCGCAGGAATATGGCGGTCATAGATATGACAGTCTGCGATCACATGGACGAATTCGCCCACCTCAAGACCGGTGACCTGCGCCATCATATGGGTCAGCACCGCATACTGCACCACGTTCCAGTTGTTGGCGGTGAGCATGTCCTGACTGCGCTGATTTAAAATGGCATTGAGCTTGTTGCCGGTGACATTGAAGGTCATGGAGTAGGCGCAGGGATACAGATTCATTTCGTGCAGATCTTCAAAGTTATAGATGTTGGTGAGAATACGGCGGGAAGCTGGATTGTGCTTCAGATCGTAGATCACACGGTCCACCTGATCCATAGGCTCGGCGCCCTTCTGGAACTGGTATTTCTTACCCAGCTGATAGCCGTAAGCCTTGCCGATGGTGCCGTCCTCACCTGCCCATTCGTCCCAGACATGGCTGCCCAGATCGCAGACACGGTTAGATTTCTTCTGCCAGATCCACAGCAGCTCATCCACAGCGGATTTCCAGTAGGTGCGGCGCAGGGTCATGATGGGAAATTCCTCCGCCAGATTATAGCGGTTGACCACACCGAATTTCTTGATGGTATGGGCAGGTGTGCCGTCTGCCCAACGGGGACGGACCTCCAGGCCCTCATCGGAAAAGCCGTTTTCCAGAATATCCAAACATGTTGCGCGGTAGATTTCATCAGCTCTGCTCATTGTCATCTGCACCTTTCGTGGTTTTTTATCAATATATCACATTCTTTCACCGTATGCAAGAAAAAACAGCCGTCTTACGACGGCTGTTTTTGAATTATTCAACAGTAACAGACTTTGCCAGATTTCTGGGTTTATCCACATCGCAGCCACGGTTCAGCGCCATGTAATAGGCAAACACCTGCAACGGAATCAGGGACAAACTGGGCTGGAGCAACGGCTCCACCTCCGGCACACAGATGATACACTCGGTCTGCTTCTGCACATCACCGCGCAGCTTTTCCGTGGTGATGCACAGCACATCTGCGCCACGGGCCTGCACCTCACGGATATTGGACATCATCTTATCCAGCAGGGCTTCCACGGTCGCCACCGCAACCACCAATGTCCCCTCCTCGATCAGGGAAATTGGGCCGTGCTTCAGCTCACCGGCGGCATAAGCCTCACTGTGCAGATAGGCGATCTCCTTGAGCTTCAGGCTGCCTTCCAGACAGACAACGCTGTCCATATTACGGCCGATGTAGAACGCATCATGGTGACCGTAGTAACGGCTGGCATAGTACTGCAGCGCTTCCATATTGTCAGCGGACAGTGTCTGCTGCAGCGCTTCGGGAAGCCGCTCCAAAGCATTTACGCAGCGGCTGTAATCCTCCGCAGACATGGTGCCCAGCTTTTGAGCCATATAAAGGGTGATCAGATACACAACTGCCAACTGAGTGGAAAATGCCTTGGTGGTGGCAACGGCGATCTCAGGACCGGCCCAGGTGTAGATGGTCTGGTCAGCTTCCTTGGCGATGGCGGAGCCTACCACGTTGACGATGGCCAGCGTCCGTGCGCCACGGCGCTTTGCTTCACGCATAGCCGCCAGCGTATCGGCGGTTTCACCGGACTGGCTGATAATGATCACCAAATTGTCTTCGCCCACAACGGGATCGCTGTAACGGAACTCCGACGCCAGTACCGCTTCGGTTGGAATGCGGCAGGCCTTTTCGATAGCGTATTTTGCCAATGTGGAAACATAGTAAGCAGAGCCACAGGCCACCAGATAGATCTTACGCAGGTTTTTCAGGTATTCCGCAGACAGCTCAATGCCGTCCAGGATCACCTTTCCGTCACGGATACGGGGGCTGATGGTATCCCGCAGCGCCTTAGGCTGCTCATGGATCTCTTTCAGCATAAAATGCTCATAGCCGCCCCGCTCTGCCGCAGAGATCTCCCAGGTGATCTTTTCTTGCTTTTTGGCGATGGGCTCGCCCACCTTGTCATAGAACTGAACATTTTCGGCGTTGAACACAGCCATTTCGCCGTCGTCCAGATAAGCAACGGTCTGGGTGTATTTCAGAATCGCCGGCACGTCAGATGCTATGTAGTTTTCACCCTCGCCGAAGCCGAAGATCAGCGGAGAATCCTTCTTCACAGCAATGATGGTATCGGGCAGATCATCGCACAGAATGCCCAGCGCATAGCTGCCCTCGATCCGGGTAATGGCCTTGCGCACCGCATCCAGAAAATCAGCAGTCTCGGCATAATAATAGCCGATCAGATTGGAGACCACCTCAGTATCTGTTTCCGAATGGAAATGCACATTCCGCTCTTCCAGCCAGCGGCGAAGCTTTGCTTCATTTTCGATAATGCCGTTGTGGACAACTGCGATCTTTCCGGAATCGGAAAGATGGGGATGGCTGTTCACATCAGAGGGAGCTCCGTGGGTCGCCCAGCGGGTATGTCCGATACCCACCACGCCCAGGAGCTTGCTGCCCTGCTCTGTCTGATCAGACAGAACCTGCAATCTGCCCTTTGCCTTTGCCACCTGCAGACTTTCCCCGTGAATGCAAATGCCCGCAGAATCATATCCTCTGTATTCCAGCTTGGACAGGCCGTCCAGCAAAATGGGTGCGGCCTGTTTATTTCCAGCATATCCAACTATGCCACACATAGAGAAATCCCCCTAAACTAACTCGTTTCTTGTTTTATTATTTTACACTATTTTTGTACCATTTTCAACACTAAAGTGCAGAATTTTTGACCAATGGCAAAGAATTTTCATTGGTCAAAAAGTGTTTTCTCATTTACTTCCAGCGCTGCCAGATTCTCCAGTTGCAGCAGGGAAATTGCGGTAGCGCCCATCTGCTGCAAAAGCGCCGATGCTTCGCTGCCGTCCTCGTAGCAAAACAGCTTGCTCCAGCCGAATCGCAGATTTTTCACGCTGCCGTCCCAGGTACCGCCGAGCTTCAAGCTGCTTTGGGCAACAAAAACCCGATCTGCCATAGCGTGTATAACACGGTTGCGGCTCAGTGCCCGCTGGGAAGAAAACTCCAGATCGAAGCTGTCCTCACTCAAATAAAGCACACGGTCACGGCAGCGCTGGTTTGCCAGCTCATCCGCCACAACGCTGATGACATTTCCGCCGGCAGCCAGACACGCATCCTGGGCAGTACGGTCAGCGCCCCGGGCATTTCCGGAGATCAGCACAAAGCCCTGCAGCGCAGCCTGACGGCCAACCTCTGCGGCAAAGGTGCGGTTTTCATTCCGCAGATCTCGGCTGCCCACAAGAGACACTGCCGGCTTTCCCAGCAAGGAAAGGTCACCCTTCGCCCAAAGGACGCCGGGACTATCCAGCCCCAGGCTGCGGCGCACTGCCAGAGGATATCCCTCGCTGACACGGGTAATGGGTACACAGCCGCACTTTTCGCCACGGCGGACATAGCGCTCCAAAATCGCCGCATCCTCCAAAAGCCGCAGGATCCGCTGGGCCATATCCGGTCCATAGCCCAGCATGGTCAGATCCTTTTGCTCCAGTTGACGGTCAAGGTCGGAGATATCCAGATTCCATGCCCGATCCGCCAGCACACGCAGCTGCGCTGTTGTCAGCGGCTTCCGGTCGGGATCTCCCAGCTGGCTGGAAAGCAGCAGGAATCCCCTCTCCCGGGCGTTCAACGGAAGCGCTTCTTCGGCATCACCGGCGCTTTGACCGGCTCATCGGTCAGCGCACCGTCTGCGCTCAGAAGCATGGGGCGAATGGTGTAGTTGGAGAATTTTGCAATTTCGTCCAGCTTGGCCTTTTCGGGGAAGTTACCTATGATAGAATATGCGCTTCCCTTCCGCTTGGCTCTGCCGGTACGGCCGATGCGGTGGATATAATACTCATTCTCTTCCGGCACGTCGTAGTTGATGACGCAATCCACATCGTCCACATCAATGCCACGGGTTGCCACATCCGTTGCGATCAGCACCGGCAGCTTGCCGCTGCGGTAGCGCTGCATAGTCTTTTCCCGCTGGCTCTGGCGGATGTCGCCGTGGATGCACTCGCAGTCAAGACCGGCCCGCTGAAAATCGTCACAAAGCCGTTGGCACATATGCTTGGTATTGCAAAAGATCATCACCCGCTCAAAGCCCTGGGTGCGGATCAGCCGCAGGGAGGTTTCCGCCTTTTCCAGAGGGGAAACCGTCAGGCTGAACTGGTCGATGTCCGGGCGGTCTTCTTTTTTCGGCTCTACGGTGATCTCCACCTCGTCACGCTGATACATCCAGGAAACGGTCATGACCTCCTGAGAAATGGTAGCGGAAAACAGGCCCAGATTGCGGCGGTTTTTCACCTTCTCGATGATGCGGGTCACATCCTTGAAAAAGCCCATATCCAGCATTCTGTCGGCTTCGTCCAGCACCACAGTCTGGATTTTGTCCAGACGCACAGTCTTGCGGTTATAGTGATCCATCAGCCGGCCGGGGGTAGCCACAACGATCTGGGGCTTTTTCTCCAGCTGCTTGATCTGGCCGCCGATACCGGCGCCGCCATAGAGCACCGCCACACGGATACCCTCAAAATAGGTCAAAAGGCCCCTGAGTTCGTCACCGATCTGGATGGCCAACTCACGGGTGGGCGCAAGAATAAGACCCTGAACACCTTCGTTTTCGGGGTCGATATGTTCGATCATGGGGATGCCGAAGGCAAAGGTCTTGCCGGTACCGGTAGGCGCCTTGGCAATAACATCCTTCCACTCCAAAAACGAGGGAATGGCGGCAGCCTGAATGGTTGTGGGATAACCGTAGCCTTTCTTCTCCAGGGCTTTCAGCATAGCTTCGCTCAGGCCCAGCTCGGCAAAGGTAATGTTTTCGTTCATATATATCTTCCTTTTGTAATACACTCTAACTTTTATTTTATCATTCTTTTTGTAAAGTTGCAACCATTTGTTTGTCCGGGAGCGGCAATTAAGCACTATGCACAAAAAGCAGAAAACAGATTTAGTAACAATGCCAAATTGACGATTGCCATTTTTCCCCATATAATGATATTGGAAAGAAAGTCACATTCACACATAACGAAAGGAGCGTAGTATGATGAAAAAGAACGTAATAGCTAGCATTCTTTTGCTCTGTATATTCTTATCAGCTTGTTCACAACCCCCCACCGCTGGTGAGAATCCCGACATAAATCAGGCGACGGAAGAAAGAATAGATAGCTGTAGTGGGCCAATCGACCCTAGTACCCTTGAAGAGTACCAAAGCTACCTTGCTTCCGTATCCGAAAAATTGCCCGCAAATTTTGTAACATGGGATAACCTTTCGCATCTAGGTGAATTTGCTCTTTTCATTTTTCGTGGGGATTATTACATTTACTGTATAAAAGATGAGGCCGGCTATTATTTTAATGTCGCCATCGATCATAGCCCTCAACGCGAAAATACATCGTCGGCAAAAATATACACAGACATTAGTGGTTTAACAAACATGTACGAAACCAAATGGGATGATCCTTCTGTTATCATAAAGCGGGATATTTATGAATATCAATACAGTCGTGGTACCCTTGATCGAATAGTTTGGTATTCTGATAGTGTAAATTATTCATTGGAGGGTAATTTGTCCCAGTATTTAAAAGACAACGAACCATTAGTAGTCATCCAAGCATCTGAAACACGCCTTGGCCGCCTTCTCTCCGTCGATGAATCAGTGGCCAATGCCGCCTTTGCTGAAATCACGAAGAAGTTAAGCAAATAACCCCACATTTCCCGCCCACCCCGGTTTTCGGGGTGGGCATTTTTTGCTTTGCGGCACGGCGGGCGATTCGGCAGTCGCCCTACGTTGATGGGAAAAGTGTACCGAAAAGTATGTCATTCCGAGGAGCGAAGCGACGTGGGAATCTTCCGGTAGAATGTAGCGTTGACCGATTGCGGACGACGAAGGCAGGATTGTACCGGGAGATTCCCACGCCCCTACGGGGCTCGCAATGACACGATCTGAATGACATTGTCCGTCGGAGAGCGGCTTTTAATATCCACGAAAGGGTGGACAAACTGCAAAAAACATGGTATGATATGATATCATCGAGTTGGTATGCGCTCCCCTATTCTTAGGCTATTTTCTCATTTCATCAGGAGGCTTCAAAAAAATGGGCAAGCTAATCGTAATCGAAGGCACCGACGGCAGCGGCAAGTCCACCCAGTTCCGTCTGCTTACCGAGCATATTGCGCAGGACGGCTTGGTTTTTCAAAAGCTGGTCTTTCCCCAGTACGCTGAGCCCAGCTCCGCCCTGATCCGCATGTATCTGGACGGTCAGTTCGGCAACAAGCCTTCCGATGTGAACGCCTACGCCGCCTCCGCGTTTTATGCCGTTGACCGCTACGCCTCCTTCAAAAAGGTCTGGGGCGAGTGGTACGATCAGGGCGGCTTGATCCTGTCTGACCGCTATACAACCTCCAATGCGGTGCATCAGGCTTCCAAGGTCAGCGGTGAGGAGCAGTCGGCATTCTTAAAATGGCTGTATGATTTTGAATATGACAAGCTGGGACTCCCCGCCCCCGATCTTGTGATCTATCTGGACGTTCCCACCGCTTTCACGGAAAAGCTCATGCGCCAGCGTGAAGCTTCCACCAACACCCACGCCGACATCCACGAGCAGGATATGGCTTACCTCGCCACCTGCCGGGAAACAGGACGCACCGCCGCAAAATTCTATGGCTGGACCGTGATCGACTGCATCAAGGACGGCCAGATGCGTGCTATCGAAGACATTCACGAAGAAATCTACCGCCACGTGCGGTCTTGTTTGGAGGACTAACTATGGTTTACATGCTGCTGGGAACCGGATTTGAAGAAGTGGAAGCCGTTGCGCCGCTGGATCTGCTGCGCCGGGCCGGAATTGAAGTTCTCACCGTAGGTGTCGACGGCAAGACCGTCTGCGGTGCGCACAATATCGCCATAGAAGCCGACATCACCATCGGCGAAATGGATCTGACCGCTCTGGAAATGATCATTCTCCCCGGCGGTCTGGGCGGCGTCGCCGCTGCCCGGGCAAGCAAGGAAGCGCTGGATGCTCTGCGCTTTGCATGGGAAAACGGCAAATATGTTGCCGCCATCTGCGCCGGTCCTACCGTTCTTGCCGATCTGGGCATTACCGACGGCAAAAATGCCACCTGCTACCCCACCTGCGCCGGCGGTATGGGCGCCGCCATTGTGGATAATACCGTCCCCTGCGTCACCGACGGCAAGCTGATCACCGGCGCATCCGCCGGCTGCGCCGTGCCTTTCGGTCTGGCACTGGTTGCCGCCCTGAAAGGTCAGCAGATCGCTGACGAAGTGAGGGAGAAATTTGTAATCCGCTAAGCTGGAGGCTACACCATGAACGAAAACAACAACCGCCCCGACCGGAATCCCGCTGCGGAAACGCCGAAGGAAAAGGCATGGCTCGATGAGCTTTTGAAATCTCCTGTGGGAGATAACGAGCCGGAATTGGACGCCCATGCCGAAACGATGGGGCTTCCCAATATTGCCGATATGGAGCTGGAAAAAATCATTCAGGAGACCATGGCAGACGACTGGACCTCTATGGATGACGAAATGCTTCTGCCCGAGATCGAGCAGACCCTTCAGGGCGACGATTTTGAGGACACTTTCGGCACCGGCGAACTGCTGGACCCCGCCTATTATACCGACAACGGCGAGCTCCCTCCCCCTGCGGAGGATCCAGAAGAAGACGATGAACCGGAATACGAAGAAGAGGAAGACGACGACCCCGATTACGTTCCCCGCAAGGTCCGTCCCAAGCGGAAAAACAGCTACGGCCTATTTGGTCTTCCCCACCTTGCGTCTATAGCCATCTGGATCGCCATTACCGTTGCTGTGGGTATTTCTCTGGGCAATTTGGTCTGGGTCTGCGCTTCCGAAATTCTGGCGTTTGGCCGTGTGGAAGAGAAGGTCACCATCACCATTGCCGACAGCGATGTGGGCAATATCGATGCCATCACCCAGAAGCTTTACGATGCCGGCCTGATCAAATATCCCACCCTGTTTAAGTTCTATGCCGGCATTGCCAACGCCGAAAAGAAGATCAGTGCAGGCACTTTTGATCTGAACACCGCCTATGACTACCACGCGCTTGTGGGCGGTATGTCTGCCACCTCTTCTTACCGGCAAAGCGTGAAAATCGTCATTCCGGAAGGCTACACCTGCGCCCAGATCTTTGCCCTTTTGGAGCAAGAGGGTGTCTGCACCGTGGCCGAGCTGGAGGAATTTGCGCTCAATGGTGAGATCCGGGAGCGTTGGTTCCTGGAGGGCTTGCCCCGTGACAACAAATACTGCCTGGAAGGCTTCCTCTCTCCCGATACCTATCAGTTCTACAAAAACGACACACCTTCCCGTGTCATCGGCAAGTTCCTGGATGCCTTCGGCTCAAAAATGTCTGCGCTGACCATCGATCCCCGGACACAGCTGGATACGCTGAATACGCGTCTTGCCACCATGATGCGTAATAATGGCTATGATCAAAGCTATATTGATTCCCACAAGCTCACCTTCCGGGATCTGGTGATCGTGGCCTCCATGATCGAAAAAGAAAGTGCTGACGCTGTGGAAAGCTACACCGTTTCCGCAGTTATCTACAACCGCTTGACCCACCGGGATTTCCCCAATCTGCAGATCGATGCCACCTTGGTCTACGCTCTGGGCGGCAAAAGTGACAATCTTGCGGAAAACAAATTCTTCGACAGTCCCTATAACACCTATGTGGTGGAAGGTCTGCCCGCCGGTGCAATTTGCAACCCCGGTGCTTACAGCTTCTACGCTGCCTTTGATCCCGACGAGGAGGGCTATTACTACTACGCCCTTGACCCGGAGACCGGCAAGCACCACTTCTCCAAGACCTACCGGGAGCATCAGGAATTCCTGGAAAGCATAGGGTGAAAGCCATGGTAAAATTAGAATTACTCTCCCCTGCCGGTGATATGGAAAGGCTTAAAATGTCCGTGCTTTACGGTGCGGATGCCGTGTACCTTGCCGGTACGGATTTCGGCATGCGCTCCTTTGCTGGAAATTTCACTCTCAAAGATCTGCCTGTGGCTGTAAAATTCGCTCACGCCCACGGTGTAAAGGTCCACGTGACCGTAAACACCATGCCCAGAAATGACGAGATCGCCCAGCTTCCCGTATATTTAGAGCAGCTGGACGCTGCCGGCGTGGATGCCCTGATCGTTGCGGATATGGGTGCGTTTACTCTTGCGGGAAAATATGCGCCCCACTGTCAGCGCCACATCTCCACCCAGCAGTCCATTGCCAACTACGAATGCGCACAGGCATGGTTTGATCTTGGCGCCCAGCGTGTGGTGCTGGCAAGAGAGCTGAATCTGGATGAGATCCGCACCATCCGTCAAAAGACCGACCCCAGGCTGGAGATCGAGACCTTTGGTCACGGCGCTATGTGCGTCAGCTATTCCGGCAGATGTTTGCTCAGCAACTATATGACCGGACGGGACTCCAACCGGGGCGCATGCGCCCAGCCATGCCGATACCAGTACGCCCTTGTGGAAGAAAAGCGCCCCGGCGAATACTTCCCCATCTTCGAGGATGAAAAGGGCGCATACATCATGAATTCCCGGGATATGTGCATGATCGACCATTTGGATGATCTGATGGATGCCGGCGTCGATTGCATCAAAATCGAGGGTCGTGCCAAATCCGCCTACTATGCCGCCATTGTCACCGGCGCGTACCGCCACTGTATCGATGCGGTAACCGCAGGTCAGCCTCTTGACCCTGTATGGCGTGACGAGGTGGAAAAGGTGTCCCACCGCAAATATTCCACCGGTTTTTACTATGGCGAGCCGGGTCAGTACACCGACAGCTCCCGATATATACGGGAGTGGCAGGTGGCGGCCATTGTGGAAAGCTGCGACGAAAACGGGCTTGCACTTTGCAGCCTGCGCAACAAGTTTGCCGAGGGAGATACTCTGGAGGTCGCAGGGCCGAATATAACGCCGTTTTCCATCACGGTTGGGAAAATGACCGACACGGAAAATGCGCCCTTGCGCGAGCCCCGAACGCCCCAAATGCGGTTTTATCTGCAGCTGCCCTGCCAAGTTCCTGCCTATTCCATCCTGCGCAAAAGCGTAGACCTTTCTGCAAAATAAAAAAGCACCGTCACATGACGGTGCTTTTTTGTTAGTTTTTCAAGCTCTGAATGGGTGCGGGGATTCTGCCGCCACGTGCGATGAAGTCCACAGAGGATTCCTTGTAGACCGGCATCACCGGTGCGCTGCCCAGCAGACCGCCCATTTCCACACGGTCGCCCACCACCTTACCGGGAGCAGGAATGATACGCACAGCAGTGGTCTTGGAATTGACCATGCCAATGGCCGCCTCGTCGGCAATAATGGCGGAAATGGTCTCAGCCGGGGTGTCGCCGGGAACAGCGATCATATCCAGACCCACAGAGCAAACGCAGGACATGGCTTCCAGTTTGTTGAGGGTCAGCACGCCGCTTTCTGCAGCGGCGATCATGCCCTCGTCCTCAGACACGGGAATGAATGCGCCGGAAAGGCCGCCTACATGGTTGGATGCCATCACGCCGCCCTTTTTCACAGCATCGTTGAGCATAGCAAGGGCTGCGGTGGTGCCGTGGATGCCGCAGACCTCCAGACCCATTTCCTCCAAAATCCGTGCAACACTGTCGCCCACAGCAGGTGTGGGCGCAAGGCTCAGATCCACGATACCAAAGGGCACGCCCAGCCGCTTGGAGGCTTCCTGGCCCACGATCTGACCCATTCTGGTAATGCGGAATGCGGTCTTTTTAATAGTCTCCGCCACCACATCAAAGGGCTGGCCCTTGACGCTCTGCAGCGCATGATACACAACGCCCGGACCGGAAACGCCCACATTCAGTACGCATTCCGGCTCACCAACGCCGTGGAAAGCGCCGGCCATGAAGGGATTATCCTCCACCGCATTGGCAAACACCACCAGCTTGGCGCAACCAAGGCCGTCGTTATCCGCCGTAATTTCTGCGGTCTTTTTGATGATCCGGCCCATTTCCGCCACCGCATCCATATTGATGCCGGCCTTGGTAGAACCCACATTGACGCTGGAGCAGACCATATCCGTTGCCGCCATGGCTTCTGGAATGGAGCGCATCAGCTTCCAGTCGCTTTCGGTGCAGCCCTTCTGCACCAGTGCAGAAAAACCGCCGATAAAGTTGACGCCGCAGGCCTTTGCCGCCCGGTCCAGCGTCTTGGCGATCTCCACATAGGAGTCCGTTTCACAGGCCGATGCTACCAACGCAATCGGCGTTACGGAAATGCGCTTGTTGACGATAGGAATACCGAATTCCCACTCAATTTCCTCGCCCACCTTCACCAGATCTTTGGCGCAGTGGGTGATCTTTTCATAGATCTTACCGCAGCATTTTTGTAAGTCCCTATCCGCACAATCCAAAAGGCTGATGCCCATGGTAATGGTGCGGATATCCAGATGCCGCTTGTCGATCATGTCAAGGGTCTGTAAAATATCCTTTTGATTCAGCATGGCGCTACCTCAAATGCGGTGCATGGCTTCGAAGATGTCCTCACGCTGCACACGGATGGACAAACCCTTTTCCTTGCCCGTTGCTTCCATTTCGGAGCAAAGCTGCGCCAGCGGACACTTGCACTGCGACACATCCACCACCATCATCATGGTGAAAAAGCCCTGCATGACTGTCTGGCTAATGTCCAGAACATTGACATTATACTCCGCCAGTTTGATACAGACCGAGGCAATAATGCCCACCTGGTCTTTGCCCACAACTGTTACGATCGCTTTCATTTTTACACCTCAGCACTCATAATCCGCACTTACACGGGTATTGATAAAATGAACGAACTGGGCCTTGGCAGCCAAATGGAGCGGATGCTCTGCGTAAGCTGCCAGCGCTTCTTTGCTTTCCAGCTCGGAATACAAAGCATAGTCCATGCCCTGGTAGGATCTGCGGACCTCCAAATGCAAAAGTCCGGGGATCTGACCCACCAGCGGCTCCAGAAGGCTGCGGATCTTTTCCACAGCGGCAGCTTTATCCACGCCCTCTTTCAGGGTGTACATGACAATATGCTTAACCATCGTTTTTCTCCTTTTAGCGCAGATGCCAGAAGCGGTCACTCATGATCGCAACTGTATTTTCCATATTCAGCTCCGGTTCTGCGGTCTTTTCTACGTATTCGGCAATGTCAATAAACATCTGCAGGAAGATGCTGTGGTTGCGCATCAGCAGGCTCTCGCACAGATATTTTTCCTTGACGTCCTCGCAATGGCGCATCATCTGCAGACGATCGGCAATGCGCTTGCGGGCAAGTTCGGCAATGGGCTTGGGCGTGCCGGCCACCGTCAGGTCGTACATCCGGAGCATTGCCAGCCAATCCTCTGCCAGACACAGATAATTTTCGCACTCATAGGCATAGCGCAAAGCGATCTTACGGTTAACGCCTTCCTTTTCCGCCAGCTCCAGGAACATGTCTCTGGCACGGCTTGCAAAGCTTTGGATGCTGTAGAGAGCTCTTTCCTTGTCGCTGCGGTACTCCAGGAAATAGGTCACGCCGTCACCGGGGAAGTTCTGGGGATAAGTCTTGGTGGGCTGCAGATAGGAGTAGAAATAGTAGCCCATGTGCTCGGTCATCAAATTGAACATATTGATGACCACGGAATCGGGATCGCTGAAATCCGCACGGCGCTCTTCCACACACAGATTCATCAGCCGAATGGCCTCCCCTGCTTCCGGCGCATGCTTGCCAAAATTACGGATGGCATAGCGCTCGTCAAAGTCACGGGGTGTGCCGGCCTTGACGAAATCCCAGCTGTACTCTGCCACCGCATCAAAGTTGCGGTCATAGCTCTTGTCGAAGCTGCTGTAGGCCAACATACCTTCTGCGCCGTCACGGCGACCGACCTCGGCCATCATGGAAATGTTCTTGACGGTGTCAGTCAGGCAGATCCAGTGATAGTAGCCGGTCCACGGCACTACCAGGCTGCGCAGATTGCACTCAGGTGCCAGATCCTTCACGCGGAACTGCTCCGGCACGCAGCGGTAGCACCACCAATGCAGCAGTACCTTATCCTTCAGGCCCTCGGCCTCCAAACGCTCGTTAACCTTATCCTTCAGCGGCTCCATATAGTCCGCCTGGCTCTTGAAGCCCAGCAGCATATCTGCATAAATGTCAACAGTCTTCATACCGCGCGACAGCAGATACTTGGTGCATCGGACAATGTAATTCATAAACAGATCGCCACGGTCCTGCTCACGGCACTTTTCGCACTTGCACCAGGGAGAACGGACCTTGAAGGGATCCACGGCATTCAGACCCACCTCAGCACGGACCTCGTCCATACCGATGCAGAATTCGTCAATTCCGTTAGGCTTCAGGCAATTGTCGATAATATCGTCATACAGCTTAAAAATGAACTTGTAGAGATTTTCGTTACTGGTGCAGTAGCCGGTCTGGGAGGCCTCGCCGGTTTCTGTTTTTGCGGAAATCTCAGGGATCTCGGCAGGAATGTAAGAATTGTGACCCATGGAGTTAAAGGCTGGAACCACACGCACGCCGTGCTCCTTACCGTATTTGACCAGCTCCGCAAAGAAATTCTGGCTGAAGATAGGCGGAAGCTTTTGATAGTCGATCCACTTACCCTCGGTAGGAGAATAGTAACGAACAGTAACAGGCCGCTCCAGCTCCGGATGGTCGGGAATGGGATAGAACAGCTCCTGGCTGGGCTGACCGGCATACTGAATGCGCCAACAGCCGTAAAGATTGATATAGAAGGTGTTGATCTTTCTGCCGGCCCATGTATCGATGGCATCAAACCAGTCTTCCTTTTCCATAACGTTCATGCCGTATCTGGATTCAAAGGCGATGCCTCTGACCTTCATTTCGGGATAGTCGAAGATCTCCATAGCGGGCAGCACAGCACCATCCGTATCCCAACGCCACAGCTGGCAGAAGGTCACCACGCCGTACAGCAGGCCCACCTCACCATAGCCGGTGATCACGATGCCATCTTTCTTAACAGAAACGGCATACGCTTCCGCGCCATTGGGCACATCGGTTCGGGGCTCTTCCAAAAGCAATTTTACGGAAACGCCGCCCTCTGCCAGACAATCAGCGCCGCATTTTGCGGTCAGGTAATCGGCAAGCTTCTTCACGGCATTCTCGGCGACCTTGCTCTGGGTGGCCGGTGTGTCTATAGAAAAAATGGTCTTGTTCGTCAAACGCAGGCCCTGGCCAGCGGGAAAATCCACTTTTTTCGGGCATGGCATGATCCGGGCAACGATTGCCTTCTTTTCGTACTCCTTCAAAAACATAATGTGAGTCTCCTTTGCGTACGTTGTTTGCAAGCTATACCAGCTCACGTTAAGTATACAACATAAGCAAAAAATGTAAAGCCAAAAATCGCTGTTTTCTTTGCATAAAAAAACTTACCGGGACGGCTTTCACCGTCCCGGTATGTATGTTTCATTAAGCTTCTTCGCTTGCTTCTTCAGCAGCCTCTTCAGCGGCTTCCTCAGCAGCGGGCTCCAGCAGAGCACGGATGGACAGGGAGATACGCTTGTGCTCAGCGTCCACTTCGGTGATCTTGACCTGAACTTCCTGACCCTCAGCCAGAACGTCCTCGGGCTTGCCGATGCGGCGGTCAGCGATCTGGGAAATGTGGATCAGTCCGTCGATGCCGGGAATGATCTCAGCGAATGCGCCGAAGGACATCAGCTCCACAATCTTGACATTCACAACATCGCCCACGCTGTAGGCGGTCATGAACTTGTTCCAGGGGTTCATCTCAGCGGTCTTGTAGCCCAGAGAGATCTTGCGCTTCTCGGCGTCGAAGGAAATAACGTAAACGTCGATCTCATCGCCAACGCTGACGACCTCAGCGGGATTCTTGATGCGGTTCCAGCTCAGCTCGGAAACATGGACCATGCCGTCAACGCCGCCGATGTCCACGAATGCACCGTAAGAAGTCAGGGACTTAACAGTACCACGGTACTGCTTGCCTTCCTCGATCTCGTTCCAGATCTTCTCCTGGAAAGCCTTGCGAGCTTCAGAAGTCACGGCACGGATAGAGCCGATCACACGGCGGCGTGCACGGTTGACCTCGGTGATCTTCAGCTGCACGGGCTTGCCCACCATGCCAGCCATGTCGCCGCCCTTGGCAACGCCGGACTGGGAAGCGGGGATGAACACACGGATGCCCTTAACGGTAGCAACCAGGCCGCCCTTGTTCTCTTCGGTGATGACGCCGTCAACAGTAGTCTTTTCCTCTGCGTAGACAGCCATGTCGTCCCAGATCTTCATGCCTTCCAGCTTCTTCTTGCTCAGCTGAACGGTGCCTTCCTGGTCGTTGACACGCACAACAAAGACCTCGATCTCGTCGCCAACATGCAGGATGTCCTCAGGCTTCACAGAAGGATCGGCACTGACTTCGTCGTAGGGAATGTAGCCGGCGTGCTTCGTGCCCAGATCGACCTGGATCTCGGTGTTGCCGATACCGGTAACGGTGCCCATGACCTTATCTCCTGTATTTAAAGTCTTGATGGACTGCTCCAGAAGTGCTTCGAAGTTCTCCTCCTGTACAGCATCAACATTGATAATTTCGCTCATAGTCTTATTGACCTCCTTTATTATCCACGCCGGTGTGGATGCGCCGGCAGTGATTCCGATGTGGGTAGCGCCCCGGAAGATTTCCGGGTCCAGCTCGGCAGCATTGTCTACAAGTTGCACATTGCTGCAGTGCTCCCGGCAAATTCTTGCCAGACGGTCGGTGTTGGAGCTTTTGGCATCTCCCACTACCGCCACAGCCCGGCAGGCGGCGCTCAGGCTCGCCGCTTCTGTTTGCCTGAATTCAGTCGCTCTGCATATTGTATCAAAGATTTTCAAGTTAGTAAACTGTTTTTTTGCAATTTGAGCACTTTTTTTCCAAGTTGTTTCCATTGAAGTGGTCTGGCTGACCATACAGATGGGCAAATTCCGATCGGTTTCCGGGTCAGTTGCCCATTTTTCCAGTTCTTCCGGGGTTTCGAAGACCTTACACCGGTCGCACCAGCCTGCGATCCCCTCCACCTCCGGATGAGACCGTGTGCCCATAATCACAGGAAGGTATCCCTCCTGCTCAGCCTTGGATACGATGTCATGGATCCGCTTAACAAAAGGACAGGTGGCATCCACGATCTCCACCTTGCGGCTGCGCAGCGCCTCATGCACCGCTTTGGATACGCCGTGAGAACGGATGATCACTGTCATGCCCGGCTGCGCTTCCTCCGGCGACTCAATGACCCGGACACCCAGCTTTTCAAAGTGGTCCACAACATGGCGGTTATGAATGATGGGCCCCAGCGTGACGACCTGCCGTCCCTCAGACGCCGCCTTTTCTACCGTTTCCACCGCCCTGCTGACGCCGAAACAGAAGCCGGCGCTTTTCGCAACGGTTATGCTCATAGCGGGATCTTCTTTCCCACGATCTCACGGATGGCAGCCACCACAGCTTCAATGTCCATGTCGGAGGTATCCACCTTTACAGAATCTCTTGCCATTTTCAAAGGAGCAATTTCACGGTGGGTATCCTGATAGTCACGCTGCTGGATCTCTTTAAGGATCTGGTTAAACTCGGCATTCTGTCCCTTCGCCAGCAGCTCGTCTGTACGGCGCTTTGTCCGCACCTCGGGGCTGGCGGTCAAAAAGATCTTCACGTCCGCTTTGGGCAGTACCACAGTGCCAATGTCACGGCCGTCCATGATCACATTGTGCTGCTTGGCCACGTCCCGCTGCATATCCAGCAGCACTTCACGGACAACTGCATGGGCAGACACCAAGGATGCCTTCTGGGAAATATCCTGGGTACGGATCTCGCCGGTGACATCCATGCCGTTCATGATCATGTGCTGCACGCCGTTTTCGTCATACTCAATCTTCACAGTCAGCTCATCGATGTAGCGGTTAATGCCGTCCACATCCTTCACGTTAACGCCCCAGAGATCGAAGAAATATGCCACGGTGCGGTAAATTGCGCCGGTATCCACATAATAATAGCCCAGTTCCTTTGCCAAGCGGCGAGCGATGGTGCTTTTGCCTGCGCCGGCAGGGCCGTCGATGGCGATAGAATATGTCTTTGCCATTTCTGCTTCCTCACTTATCCTTCATTTCGCAGCCTTAAAAGCGCTGCGGCTTCTTTTTGAACTACTTCATCTGGGGTAAGGCCCAGCTTCTTGCCGGTCTGCTCCGGCGTCAGCGGCAAACCGCTTTCCAGACCGAAGCGAAGTGTCAAAAGCTCGGCATCTTCCGCCGGCAGCACAGAAAGCAGCTCTGTGATCCGCTGCCGCATTTGGAAATAGGCTGTGTTTTCCACCGCCTGTTCTTCCTGTTCTTCCTGCTCCGGTTGTTCCGGGGCCTTGACCCGTTGGATCAGACGGACACTTTCCAGCATGGCTGCCAAAAGCGCCGCTTCCTCTGCTTCAATATGCAGCTGCTCGGCGATCTCTTCCAAGGTGGGATTGCGCCTCAGCTCGGTCAGCAGTCTTTCGTCCACAGCCCGGTAATCTTCCAGCGCCCGGCTGAGCTTCTGACCTACGCCATTCTCTTTTGCCTGCAGCACCACCGCTTTTTGCATAGCAAAAGCGATGTGGTATGCTTCATGATCTTCCGCTTTCCACAGCCCCAAACTTCCCTCCTGGATCAGGTCGGAAAGCAGCACGCCCCAGCCTGTAAATTCCTTGGCCGTCTGAACGACACGGCGCAGCGCCACACGCAGTTCATCACCGGCAGATTCCAGCTCTTCCATATAAAGCCGCAGCGGATCGGTCTCCTCCAGCTTCAGCCAGAAGTTTTCCTGCTCTGCAAGTTCCATTTCCAGACGCAGACGTACGCCATTTTCGCCGGTAATGGCAGGTCTGGGAAGATCCAGATCGATCCGGGCCTGCTTTTCCTCCAGCCGATCCAACGCCTGCTGTGCAGAATCCTCATCCTCGCCTTCCAAGACGGTCAAAAGGTAGGAAGCGCTGACGCTCCCTCCCTGGGGGATATTTTCCGCAAACAGTTCCCACGGAGAACTTTCAAACACAAATTCCATTATTTCAGAAAATCCTCCAATCCCATTTCTGCGCCCAGCTTGCGCAGCTTGTCCATTGCCTGATGCTCGATCTGCCTGACCCGTTCCTTGGTCACACCCAGGTGATTTCCCACCTGCTCCAGAGAATAGCAAACGCCGTCATGCATACCAAAGCGCAGCCGCAGAATCTGCTGCTGCCGTGGATTCAACGAATGGAGAAGCATCTCCATCGTGTGACTCAGTTCTTCACGCACCAAAGCCTCATAGGGCTGAGGCGCATGGATGTCTTCCAACAGAAGGCCCAATGTAGTGTCGTCATCTTCTCCGGCGGAGGCATCCAGCGAGCAGACCTCCGGACTCAGCTGCATCAGCTGCCGCACCTTTTCGGCGGTCATTTCGCACAGCTGTGCGATCCTCTCAACCGTGGGCTCTGCGCCCTCCTCCTGCAGAAGCTGCGCACGCACTGTGCTAACCTTTCGGATCTTCTCCGCCGTATGTATCGGCACACGGATCATGCAGCCGTGATTTAAAAGGCAGCGGGTCACACCCTGGCGAATCCACTTGGTGGCATAAGTAGAAAAGCGAAAGTCCAGCGTATAATCGAACTTTTTCGCCGCGGCAAGCAGACCGATACTTCCCTCCTGGATCAGATCCAGCAGCGGCACGCCCCGTCCTGCATATTCTTTCGCCACCGATACCACCAGCCGCAGATTGGAATTGACCATCTGGCGGATGGCTTCCTCGTCGCCCTGGGCGCAGCGCTGCGCCAAAAGGCGTTCCTCCTGGACAGACAGCCGGGGATATTGGCGTATTTCGCTTAAATACTGACGGACATCATCTTCACCGGCGCTGACCGGCGCCTGTTCACGCAGCTCCGCTGTCATGTTTTGATACCTTTTCTTTCTCTCAGCTTGTTTTGGTATGCCAAAAGGTCGTCCTCTGTCACCACGCCGGCCGCTTGATGCTCCGCCAAAATGGTGCGGACGCAATCCAAAAATGCCTGCTCGCTGACAAGATCCTGCTGGCGATGGAGCATTTCCGTCAGATGGGACATTTCCTCCCCGGACAGCTCCGTCAGTACCGATATCGATACGTCCATGCCGCTGAAATAGCGGCTGCGAAGCTGCTCATACACACGGCCCAGAAGCTGGGAGGAAAAATTCTCCTGCTTCAGCCCTTTTGCCTGCTCCAAAAGGGAGGGCTCACGCAGGATCTGGGTGATAACGCCCTCTTCTGCCATAGCCGATTTTAGATTGTCGTAGCGAATGGTGCGGCTTCTGGGCTGCAGCGCCTTTGCGGGAGCAAGGTCGATCTGCTCCTGCTTTTTCTTATCCCGCTGGATACGGCGCTTATAGGCCTTGCCTATCTCCATTTTCATGGCATCCGGCGTGACCTTGCCAGTCTCCGCCACACGGGCGCCGTAGATTTCACGCTGGATAGCGCTGGGAAGTGTGGAGATCAGCTCCGCCGCTTCATGGATGAATGCGATGCGCTGATCATCTTCCCGCAGATCATATTTCTTCAAAATGGCATTGAGCTGGTATTCCACCCGATTGGAGCTGTCCTCCAGCAAAAGCTTAAACTTGTCTGCGCCGAACTTGTGCAGAAATTCGTCCGGGTCTTTGGCATCCTTCACCTGCAGGACCTTGACCTTGATGCCCGCCTGCTCCAGCATGGGAATAGCACGCTTGGCCGCCCGTTGGCCGGCTTCGTCCCCATCGTAGGTCAGCACCACCTGCTCGGTGTACTTGCTCAGCAGGGTCACCTGCTCCTCTGTCAGAGATGTGCCCAGCGATGCCACCGCATTGTCAAAACCGAACTGATGCAGCGTAACAACGTCAATATTACCCTCCACCAGAATCATGTATTCCTCTTTTGTCTTTTTGGCGAAATTCATACCAAAAAGATTTTTGCGCTTATTGAAGATGATGGTCTCGTTGGAATTGAGATACTTGGGCTTGCTGTCGTCCAGTACACGGCCTCCGAAGCCGATTACGTTGCCACGGACATCAATAATAGGAAACATCAGCCGGTTACGGAAACGGTCATAGATCCGTCCGTTCGTCTCACCCACCAGATCCGCCGCACGCAGCTCATCGTCGGTGTAGCCCTTTTTGCGCATGGCATCCACCAGCGCATTCCAGGAGTTGGGGGCAAAGCCTATGCCGAAGCGGGTAACGCTGGCCTTGGTCAGACCACGTTTTTGCACATAGGCAAGGCACTCGGCGCCGGCAGGAGAATACAGCTGCTCGTTAAAGAAACGGCCGGCCTCTTTCATCAGCGCCCAAAGGCGCTCCTGCTGGCGGTAACGGCTCTGATACTGCTCGTCTTCGGGAACAGTCATGCCCACCCGCTTTGCCAGAGCCCGCACCGCATCGGGATAGCTGAGGCCCCCAATTTCCATCTGGAAATTGATAACGCCGCCGCCCTTATGGCAGCCGAAACAATAATACATACCTTTATCCGGCGCCACGGAAAACGATGCGGTCTTCTCACCGTGGAAGGGGCACAGACCAAACATATTTGCGCCGGAACGCTTCAAATTTACATACTGACCCACAACTTCCTCAATGGGATTTCTGTCCACCAGTTCGTCGATAAATGCCGGCTGAAACTCTGCCATGTTCTGTTCCCCCTTTCATTTTTGTCGCAGTATGGATGTAATCGATTTATTATAACATATTCTCCGCAAACATTCCATAGCGCAGGAATAAAAAATTGTGTGTATTTATTGGAAGCACGGTGATCTGTCACACCGGAAACGCACGGTACTCTTTTCCCGTTTCCATGCCTTCAATGGTTGCGGCAGACATATCCGTCAGCCGATCAAGAAACGGCTGCGCCTGGGCTTCCGGCACCAGGATCTCCAGCTCCACTTCCGAGCCGAACTGGGTATCCCGGATAATGCCGTCAAAGGCGGCGACCTCCAGCTTCACACGTTCGTAAAAACTGTAAGGACACGGGATGTACAGCGCTGTCCACACCCGCTTCATGCTCTTGCCTGCAGCATCTACGGCGATTTTTGCGCCCTTTGTATAGGCACGCACCAAGCCGCCTGCGCCCAGCAAAACACCGCCGAAATACCGGGTCACCACACAAACCACATTAAAAAGTCCCTCCCGCTGCAGCACCTGCAGCATTGGCATGCCGGCTGTGCCGCCGGGCTCGCCGTCATCGGAAAAGCGCACAGCGCCGTCCCGGATGATATAGGCCCAGCAGTTGTGGGTGGCATCGTAATGCTGTTTTTTCATAGCCTGGATCTTTTCCAGCGCCTCTTCCTCCGTCTCCACCTGCCAAACTCTGCCGATGAATCGGGATTTCTTTTCCGTAAATTCGTCCTCACCGTAGCCTGTGGGTACCAGGTACTCCTCCACCGGTCAGCACTCCTTTATAATATACTCTTTCATCCGGCCGTAGAGAATGGGGTCAAGAACTGTCTCCACCACGATTCCCTCGCCGGTATATTCCACATTCAAAACCTGGGCGCCGGTGTGAAGCGTATCCACCATACCGCCCATATTGTAGGGCAGCCGTACCACCACATGATGGCGGCTGTGACCCAGGGCATTTTCAATGGCCTGCAAAAGCTGCTCCATGCCTGTGCCCTTGGCGGCAGAAATGGCGACCACGTCCTCCCCTACGGGAATATCGGTTCTGTCTACCAGATCTGCCTTGTTATAGCAGCGCAGCACAGGGACGCCTTCCTTTGCCAGCTGGCCGATCAGCTTGTCCACCACGGCAATATGCTCATCCCGATTTTCATCGGCAGCGTCGATCACATGGAGCAAAAGGTCTGCGTATTCCAGCTCCTCCAATGTGGCACGGAACGCATCCACCAGATGATGGGGAAGCTTTGCGATAAAGCCGACAGTATCTGTCAGAATCACGTCCAGATTATCCGACACGGTCAGTTGCCGGGAGGTGGTATCCAGGGTATCGAAAAGCCGGTTGTTTGCCGGGATGCCGGCATCTGTCAGCTGATTCAGCAAGGTGGATTTTCCGGCATTGGTATAGCCGACAATGGCCACCACCGGCACAGAGTTTTTCATTCTTCGCTCCCGCTGTACGCTACGCACATGGCGCACCTGCTCCAGCTCCTCTTTCAGTCTTGCGATCCGTTCCCGGATATGCCGGCGGTCAGATTCCAGCTTCGTCTCACCGGGGCCACGGGTGCCGATGCCGCCACCCTGCCGGGAAAGGGTTTTGCCCATACCGGACAGCCGGGGCAAAAGATACTGGTACTGGGCAAGCTCCACCTGCAGCCGGCCTTCCCGGGTCTTTGCCCGCTGGGCAAAAATATCCAGGATCAGTGCGCTTCTGTCCAGCACCGTAACGCCGATGATCTCTTCCAGCGCACGGATATTACCGGGAGACAGCTCGTTATCAAAAATGACCATTGTGGACTCTGTCGCTTCCACCAGCATCTTCACTTCCAGCGCCTTGCCCTCACCGATAAAACTGTGGGCATCCGGTGCATGCCGGTGCTGCAGCACCTTGCCGGTGCAAAATCCGCCGGCAGTTTCCAAAAGAGCATCCAGTTCTTCTATTGTTTCATCTGTGGCTGTCTGATCGGCACGGAAGCAATCTGCATCCAAGCCAACCAAAACTGCCCGTTCCTGCTGCTTCTCAAAATTTGATTCCATAGTTCCTCCGTATAACGCACATTATTAACAGTATACCACACCATGCGCATTGCGGACAAGCAAATAATGCAAAATAATGCAAAAAATCCGCACTACGCTTCACGCAGTGCGGATTCCTCATTACTTCAGGCCGAATCTCTTGTTGAAACGATCAACACGTCCACCGGTGTCAACCAGCTTCTGCTTGCCGGTATAGAAAGGGTGGCACTTGGAGCAAATTTCAACACGGATATCCTTCTTGGTGGAACCGGTGGTAAAAGTGTTACCGCAGGCGCAGCGGATGGTGGTCTGCTCGTAGTTGGGATGGATGCCTTCTCTCATTTCGTTCACCTCTTTCTTATCATGTAAAAGGGCATAATTACCCTAGCAATCTACAATCGCCCGAGTATCATAGCACATCCGGCGCAAGAATGCAAGTGTTTTTTTCGTTTTTTCTTTTTTTGATCTTAAAAAGCCCAATTACCCTTGCGGAACACGGGAACAACACGTCCATCTGTACAAATGGCGTCGATATCCATGGAGTCGCAGCCGATCATAAAGTCCTCGTGGATCATAGAATCGTTAATGCCCAGCTCACGGCACTCTTCCAAAGTCTTATTGTGGTGATCTTCGATGGTGTCAGCAAAGCCCATGCCCATTGCCAGATGACAGGCAGCATTTTCATCAAACAAGGTGTTGTAGTAAAGAATGCCGCTTTCGCAGATAGGGCTGCGCTGAGGCACCAAAGCGCACTCGCCCAGATAAGCCGCACCTTCGTCCATGCTCAGCATGGTGTTAAGCAGCTCCTCGCCCTTCTCCGCCTTTGCTTCCACAGCCTTGCCGTTTTCAAAGCGGATGAAGAAATTCTCGATCAGCTGGCCCTGGTAGCTTAAGGGCTTGGTGGAATAAACGATGCCCTCTGCCTTACCCTTCATGGGAGAGATGAAGCATTCTTCGGTGGGAATGTTGGGGTTGAAGGTAATGCCCAGGCGGGAGACCTCCGCGCCGCCGCAGAAGCGGGCTTCCGGGATCATGCCTACGGTCAGGTCTGTACCGTTGTCGGCAGTATAGTGCAGCTGCTTGATGCCCAAGCTGTTGAGATAATCGCAGCGGGCACGCAGGTCTGCATTGTGCTTCTGCCATGCGGCAACAGGATCTTCATCCACACGGGATGCAGCCAAAATGGCTTCCCAGAGCTTTTCCACAGCAACGCTGGTACGCTCCCCGGGAAATACCTTCTTTGCCCAGGCCTTGCCGGGAACGGCAGCGATGCACCACTGCTGCTTGCCCTCCAGCTGGTCGGCATAGGGTTTCAAAATGGGATAGGTCATCCGGCGGGCCTTGGCCATCTTCTGGGTATTCATACCCTTCAGACCGTCGGGATCTTCCGAGATCAAATGGATCCGTGCGGGCACGGTATCCACCATGTGCTGGCGGCGAGCCTTCTGCCATTCGGGAACAGTTCCCAGGGTCTTGACGGCCTGATAGCGGACATGGATCTTTGCCAAAGGCTGATAGTTCCACTCCACAATGACCTTTTTGGCCTTTGCCTTGTAAGCTTCCTCGACCACCATCTGCACAAACTCGGGCTGATCCAGGTCAGCATAAACCATGACCTCCTGTCCCTTCTGCACATTGACACCGCAGCGGACGATCAGCTTTGCATATTCTCTCAAAACAGTCTTTTTCATGTGTGAAAACTCCTTTTTTGTAATCTTTTTATATCCTAACAGAATTTTTCTTTGCCGTCAATCGTTGTTGCATTGTTTTCTTTTTTGGGTTATAATCATTTTGTTCTAACCAAAAGGCGGTGGATTTATGCTGACAAAAGTTGAATTTCACGAACGGATCGCTTCCGGACTGCGTTTTCTGGACGGCGCTACCGGCTCGAATCTGCAAAAAATGGGCATGCCCAAGGGCTGCTGCACCGAGGAATGGATTTTGGCAAACCCGGAGGCGCTGGTATCTCTGCAGAGAAAATATGCCGAAGCCGGCTCTCAGATCATCTATGCCCCCACTTTCCAAGCGCAGCCCATTGCGCTGGAGCGGGTAAACCTGCAAAGCCAAACCGAAACCGTCAACGCCCATCTGGTGGCGCTAAGCCGCTCAGCTGCGCCGGGCTGCCTGATCGCCGGCAACCTTACTACCCTTGCTGCCTTTCTGGACAGCTGGGATCCGGAGAATTTTGACTTGATGGTGGAAAACTACCGTCGACAGATCCGTGGCCTTATTGACGGCGGCGCAGACCTTTTGGCTGCGGAGACCCTGCTGTATCCGCAGGAAGCGGAGGCCATTCTGACTGCGGGCGAGCTGGAAGGCGCCGGCGCCATGATGTACACCTTCACCATGCAGCCCGACGGCTCTCTGTTCTCCGGTATGGATGCCGGTCCTGTGCTGCAGGAGCTGGAGCAAGCCGATGCAGCAGCTGTTGGCTTCAACTGTGTGGCAGCTGACGATATGACGCCGTATCTTGTGAGAAAGCTGCTGAAATATGTCCGCATTCCCCTGGTTTGCAAGCCCAATGCCGGTGTGCCGGTGATTGGGCAGTCCGGCCTGCCGGAATACTCCATGGACACCGCAAAATTTGCCGAAGTGCTGTTTGCCTGCAAGCAAAGCGGCGCTTCCCTGCTGGGTGGCTGCTGCGGAACTGCGCCTGAATATATCGCCGCCGCAAAGGAATATATAGAGAACAATTTACAGTGAGAGTCGACGGCTCTCACTGTTTTTTTACTTTTTTATTGCCAAGCGGAGCAAGATTTGCTATAATAACCTTGCTATGGAAAAGAGAATTCATTTATTTGTCAGCCGCAAAAACGTGCTGACGTGGCTGATGGCACTGTGCCTGGTCGGCTCGGCAGTGGCCCGCATTGCATTCGCCGGTTTGAAAGGACCCGGGGAATCGCCGGAAGTGTGGAGTCAAATCGTTCTGCCTGTAGCAGCCACCTTGCTTTATGTGCTCATTGTTTTGATCAGCGGCAAAGAGATGCTCTATAAGACCGCCATCCCCGTTTGGATGATGGGTCTTTACTATGCGCTCCTGCCCCATACCGTTCTCGGCAGCAACACCTTTGTGTTGGGAATGTATTACACCTGTATTTTCTTCCTCTGCCTGGTGTATACTTTCATCGCCAGCGGCCGGATCCGCTGGCCCTGGCTGTTGGTGCCGCTTTACCTGGCAGCCCTCACCGCTGTGTTCTATTCCCATCAGCATTATAATGCAGCGTTTTTGACTGCGTCCCACGCTCTGCCCGGTTACTGCGCCGTGCTGGCGGACTATCTGCTGTTTGCCGGCTGTCTGCTGCTGGTATTGGCCATTCGGGTGCACCCCGCCGGAGAGTATCACCCCACCTGGGGCGACCGCAATGACGGACGCAAGATCCGCACCCTGGCGCCCATGGCGCAGATCACGGCATACTTCCAGGTGGAGCGCAATACCTGCTCCAACTTCTTCGAGGAATCCTTTGAGATCACCCATATTGACCGCTACATCCGGCAAAAGCGCCGGGAAGGTCTGTCCGATTTCGGCATTACCCATGTGCTTTTGGCGGCCTATGTCCGGGGCGTGGCCAAGTACCCCCAGCTGAACCGATTCATCAGCGGTCAGAAGGTTTATTCCCGTGGCGAGGACATTCAGTACTGCATGGTCATCAAAAAGGAGATGAACGTGGATTCCCCCGACACATCCATCAAGGTGCATCTGAATCCCCGGGATACCGCCGAGGATGTTTACCGTAAGCTCAACGCCGCCGTTGAAAGTGTCAAAGCCACCCGGGAGCTGGACTCTAGTCTGGACGGCCTGATCCAGTACCTGAACCTGATCCCCAGCATCGTTTTGAAATTTGTAGTCTGGCTGTTGAAGCTTTTGGACTATTTCGGAATGCTGCCCAAGTTCCTGACGGAGCTGAGTCCCTTCCACGGCAGTTTATTCTTTACCTCCATGGGTAGCCTGGGTATTCCGCCCATCTACCACCACCTGTATGATTTCGGTAACCTGCCTGTTTTCGGTGCATTCGGCTGTAAGCGCCGTGCGCTGGAGGTGCTGGAGGACGGCACCGTTGTGCAGAAGAAGTACATTGATGTGAAGTTCGTTCTGGATGAGCGGATCTGTGACGGATACTATTACGCCACCTTCTTTAAATACTACCGCCGTCTGCTGGCGCATCCCGAAATTCTGGACACCCCTCCCGAGGAAGTGAACGTGGACATTGACTGATTCTATGAAAGCGCAAATTCTGAATAATCTTCCCGCCAGCGTCGCCTGGCGGGAAAACCTTCTTTGGGTCAGCAGCACCGACTCCACCAACACACAGCTGAAGCAGCTTGCCGCACAGAGTGCGCCCCACGGAACTGTGCTGATCGCTGACAGCCAGAGTGCAGGACGTGGCCGTCTTGGTCGCAGCTTTCAATCTCCTGCGGGTATGGGCATCTACATGAGTGTTTTGTTGCGTCCCCAATGTCCGGCAGACCAACTGATGCATTTGACCTGTGCCACCGCCGTTGCCGCTTGCGATGCCATCGAAAACAGCATTCAGTTGCGCCCCGGCATCAAATGGACAAACGATCTGGTTTGGGGCAAAAAGAAGCTGGGCGGCATTTTGACGGAACTGATCAGTATTTCCGGGCAGACCTGCGTGATCATCGGCATCGGCCTGAACTGCTGCCAAAGCGCCGGGGATTTCCCGGAGGACCTGCGGGATATGGCATGTTCTCTCGCCATGATCTCCGGCAGAAAGATCAACCGGGCAGCCGTTGCAGCCCAAATCATCATGGCGCTTTCGGACATGGATGCCAGGCTGCTTTCCGACAAAACTGCCATTATGGACATTTATCGCCGGGATTGCATCACCGTCGGAAAAGACATCTGCCTGCTCCGGGGCGGCGAAGTGCTTTACGGGCACGCCCACAGCGTCTGTGACGACGGCGCTCTGCTTGTCAGCTTTTCCGATGGGCACACGGAAACTGTTAATTCCGGAGAGGTCAGCATCCGTGGCATGTACGGATATGTATAATTCGTAAATTTATCAAATTTATAGTTGCGTTTTTCCCTTTCATTGGTTATACTTATAATAGAAAACAACATTATGAATGGAGGACACAAATATGAAAACATTCAGCATCATTGCTAAGATCGTGATCGCCCTGGCTGCAGTCGCCGGCATCGTTTTTGTTGTTGCCAAGTACGGTGACAAGATCGTCGCATGGGCTAAGAAGCTGTGCGCCGGTAAGGGCTGCAAGTGCGAAGACGTGGTGGAAGAAGCCACCGAGGAGGCCGAAGAGGCTGTTGAGGAAGCTTCCGAAGCAGGTGACGTCGCCAACGAGGCCGATTTCGAGGCTTAATAAGCAAAGCAGAAAGAAGCAGAGCTAAGGGCGGCGCACCATAGTGATAAACCGGTTTTGAACGTCCCCTTTTCTCCAATACTGCACAAAAAATTCTTGAAATGCGTCAGCATTTCGGAAATTTTGTTATTTGTCTTGAAGAAAAGTTGTCACTTCAAAACTGCGAAGCACCTATAGAGGGCGGAGATTTCCGCCAGGCAAGGCAAAAAGCGCAGAAATACTTGTGTTTTTCGAGCTTTTTTATGAAATTACTGTAGGAATTCCATTTCCACGTCGTAGCTTGTGGTGTACATACAGCACCACAACTCACCGTTTACTGCTCCTGCGCATCAGCTTGTTGCTTCTTAGCTGCTTCCTTTTGCTTTCTTTTCTCTTTAAAGTTTTTGTGCTTCTCCTTAAACTTTGAAGTGATCTCCGTGGGCTGATCCTGAAGCTTCTCCTTTGCAATGCCTCTGGCTTCCAGCCGTTTGGTGGTCACCTCACGCAGCAGCGCATAGACCACAGATGCAATGGGGATCATCAGCAGCATGCCGCCGACACCCATCAGATCGCCACCTACGGCAACTGCCACCAGCACCCACATGCCGGGAAGTCCAATGGATGTGCCCACAACTCTGGGATAGATCAAATTGCCTTCGATCTGCTGCAGGATCAGGAACATGATCACGAACCAGAACGCCTGCACAGGATTGACCACCAGAATGAACAGCGCACCCAAAATGCAGCCTACAAAAGCACCCACGATAGGCACAAGCGCCGTCACAGCGATGATCACGCTGACCAGAGGCATATACGGAAATCCGAAAATGCTCATGCACACGGCAAACATGCTGCCCAGGATCACAGCTTCCAGGCACTGCCCGGAAATGAAATTGGAGAAGGTGACGTTGGTCAGCCGCAGAATACGGATGATCTCGTCGCAGCCCTTTTCCGGCAGGAAGGAATAGAGGATCCGTCTGCCCTGTCGGGCAAGGATCTCTTTTCTCGCCAGGCAGTAGATGGCAAATACGAAGCTGAGTACGGCGTTAAAAATACCGTTAGACACGCTGCCCACAGCAGCGATAATACCATTGATAATCACAGTGGCGCTGTTGCCCACAACGGAAACCGCCTGCTGGATCATGTTGCTCCAATCAAAGCTTTCAAAATCGGTATACTGCTTCACCCATTCCAGGATCTGCGGATTGCTGTTGAGGAAATTTGTGATCCCATCCTTGACTCTGTTGAAGAAATCAGGCAGCTCTGCCGCAATAGATTCCACCGTGAGGATGACCTGAGGTACAAGCAGCTGCACCACCAGGAACAGCACCAGCAAAACGATCAGCAGCGTCGCCACAATGGCAAGCGCACGTCGTGCGCCCGCTTTTTTGATCCCTTTGAACAGTTTTTCGATCCCACGCATGGGAACATTCAAAATAAAGGCCAGCGCTGCGCCGACCATAAACGGCGAAAGCACTCTGCCAACAGCACTCAGCACGCTGGCAAGGCGCTCTGTTTCATGGAGCAGCCAGTAAAGCAAAATGCAGCCGGCTGCGCCAAAGAAAATGGCACGCAACGTTTTCTTATTGATCTCCACCGCACATTCCTCCTTTTAATTCTTGCTGAGCTCCCGCAGCGCTTCACACAGCGCATCGACATCTTCCCGGCTGGTGGCCCAGCTTGTGCAGAAACGGACAGCCCGGTGGCTGTCATCCACCCGCTCCATTTCTGAGAAAGTGAAGTTCTTTTCCAATTCTTTTAAAACTTCATCCGGCAGGATCGGGAAAATTTGATTGCTCTGACCTGCCACAAAAAGCGGATAACCAAGCTGCAAAAGCGTGGAGCGAATGCGCTCTGCCTGCCGGTTTGCCTCGGCGCAAATATCAAAATAAAGATTATTGTCCATCAGCGCATCAAACTGTGCGCCCAGCAGCCAGCCCTTTGCCAGCATACCGCCCCGCTGCTTAATCATATAACGGAAATCCTCTGCGATCGCGGGATTGGCGATCACCACAGCTTCGCCGAACATTGCGCCGCACTTGGTACCGCCAATGTAGAACACATCGCAAAGCCTTGCCAGATCTCCAAGGGTCACGTCGCTCCCTTTTGCGGTAAGGGCGTAGCCCAGGCGGGCGCCGTCAACAAACAGGTAAAGCTTGTGGGCTCTGCATACTGCGCTGATAGCTTCCAATTCTGCCAGAGTATAGACCGTTCCCAGCTCTGTGGAATCGGAGATGTACACCATTTTGGGCTGGGCGATATGTTCTGCGTCGGGAGAATTCTTCTGCTCCAGCACCATTCTCTCGATCTGTGCGGCTGTGAGCTTTCCGTCAGCCGAGGGGATTCCCAAAACCTTGTGGCCTGTGGCTTCAATCGCGCCGGTTTCATGAACATTGATATGGGCACTTTCCGCACCGATGACCGCCTGATAGGGGCGCAGCGACGCTGCGATCACCGTCAGGTTTGTTTGCGTGCCGCCCACCAGGAAATGAACATCGAGATTCCGGTCGTTACACAGCTTGCGGATCCTATCTGCAGCAGACGCGCACAGTTCGTCCATGCCATAGCCCGGCATTTGGGTTTTACCCAGCTGCAGCAGCTTCTGCATGACCGCTTCATGGCAGCTCTGATTGTAGTCATTGTGAAAATAAAGCATATCTGCCTCCAAAACTTACTCCTAATTTTTATCATACCAGTTTCGTACTTTTTTGTCAACGATTCATATTCCCCTGCAATGGTGCATAGTCTGTCATGGTAGCACACAGCATCGGAGGGGAAATTATGATAAATACCATCGAGCAACGCGCCCAAAACCTGGCTGTGTACATGATCGAAACGGGTGCCACCGTGCGCGCGGCAGCGCAGCACTTCGGTATCTCCAAATCCACCGTACATAAAGACCTTCAGCAACGATTGCCGCAGTATAATAAGCTCCTTTATGAGCAGGTACGGCAGGTGCTGGACATAAACAAAGCACAAAGGCACATCCGTGGCGGTATCGCCACCAGACGCAAATACAAGGGAGATCCCAAATAAAAAGGGTGGTCGTTGACCACCCTTTTTCAGTTACAGATCGTCCATATCCTGCACCGGTGTTTCCTCGGGATCAATGGGTCTGCCTGTATAGCCGCCCATGGGGTCGGTGACGATCACGCCCAAGGGATTCAGCGGCATTCCCAGCGGCGGATAGGGCGGCACAGACCAGGGCTTTTCCTGTTTTTTGCTCAATTCATTCCCTCCTTCCAACCTTATTTTAGCCTTATTATCGCCGGATAATTCCGTTGCCATCAGGCTAAGAGTATGTTATATTATAGGAAAGGAGTGGTCTTATGTTTGACGTTACCCTGATCGCCATGGGCAAGCTGAAAGAAAAGTTTTATTTATCCGCTGCCGAGGAGTACGCCAAGCGGCTGAAAGGCTATTGCAGTTTTCATCTTTTGGAGCTGCCCGAGCACCGGCTGCCGGACGATCCCTCCCCTGCGGAAATCAGCGCCGGTCTGGAAAAGGAAGCGGAGCTGATCCTGCAGAAGGTCCCCAAAGGCGCATGGCTGTGCATTTTTACGCCGGAGGGCAAGACCCTGTCCAGCGAGGCCTTTGCAGAAAAGCTAAAGGAGATCAAGCTGTCCGGCAAGAGCAGCGCTTGCTTTCTCATTGGCTCATCCTTCGGCATCTCCCCCAGGATCAAGGAAATGGCAGATTTTAAGCTTTCCATGGGGCCTATGACCTTCCCGCACCATTTAGCGCGGATCATGGTGCTGGAACAGCTATATCGGGCAGAAGCGATCCAGGCCGGCAGTAAATATCACAAATAGCAGACCCCTACCGAAATCGGTAGGGGTCTTCATTTAAAATTCACCGGAATCGTACATTA
>JAZQJO010000018.1:0-11248 GCA_045541695.1 Faecousia sp. | reverse complement strand
GGGAAAGCGATGCTTTCCCGGAAATTTTTATGCACTTGGGAATTCCAGAGTCACCTTGAACAGGTCGCCGTCCAGCTGCAGCTGCATGCGGCCGTTTTGCAGCTCCATAAGGCTGCGGGCAATGTTCAGTCCCAGGCCGCTACCCTCGCTGTTGCGGGCAGTATCGCCCCGGACAAAGCGCTCCATCAGTTCCTCCGGCAGCTGGCTCAGCTGTCGGCGGGAAACATTGCTCAGCGACAGCACCACCATATCTTCTTTCTGCTCAGCAGAGATATAAAGCCGTGTGCCGGGCATGGCATATTTGACCGCATTGGTCAAAAGATTGGACAGGATTCGCCACACCAGCTTGCCGTCTGCCAGCATGGTCAGCATCTGCGCAGGCGGCTGGAATACCGGCGTGAGATCTGCCGCTTCCAGCTTATCGGAATACTCGCCCAGCACCTGGTTTACCGTTTCGGTAACATCCATGGGCATCAAATTTGCAACCATATTGCCGGAATTGGCCTTGCTCAGCTCCACCAGATCCTCGATCAGCTTCTTCAGCTGCCGGGACTGCCGGGAAAGCACATCCAGATACTCTTTTTCTTCTTCCGGTGTATGGGGTTTCTGCAAAAGGTCCGCAAAACTCACAATGGAGGTCAGCGGTGTCTTAATATCATGGGATACGTTGGTGATCAGCTCCGTACGCATGCGTTCCGACCGGGTCTGCTGCTGCGCCGCCACCATGGCGGTTTCCGAAAGAGAATTCAGCCGGTCGGCGAAATCCATAAAGCAGCCCACCAAATATTTTGTGGAGACCTTATAGTTCAGTTCACCGGCAGCCATGTGGTGCACGCCACGCATCAGCGTACCGAAGGCATAAGCGCCGTAAAGCACCACACCGGTGCAGGCCACAGCTGCGGCGATCAAAAGCGCCAGGTATGCCCCGCCAAAGCTTTGAAACAGCAGCCACGCCGCCACCGTCACCAGCGCCATAACCAGCGCCGTTACGATCCATTGCCACACCAGCGGCAGTAGGCGGAATACCTCCCGGACGCCCCGGAGAGCAAGCCGGATTCCCAAAACCAGCTTTTCCACGCACCAGCCCAAAACGCTGTGTCGCCACCAGTAGTTTTTCTCCATTTTCAGCTGCGCCGCCAAGGCCGCCAGGAAAAAAATCGGCAGCAGGATCATGGCCAGCACATTCAGCGCCAGTAGACTCAAATTGCCCAAATGGGGACCTTGGTCCTGCACCCACTGCAAAACTCTGGAAAACAGCAGCCACAGCGCAAAAAGTCCCAGCGCTATCATAACGGCATAAATGTCCAGCGGCAGGATATTCAGCCCTCCGGGACGCACCTCGCCCTTGGCATTTTTGCCCACTGTCCACAAAAGCAACACCAGACTGGCTGCAAAAACGATCAGGCTTGCCACCAGAATACCGATACAGTTATAGCGGTAGGGATAGATCGCAGTCAGCAAATCCAGGGAGCTGCTTTCCAGCACCGCTTCCTGCATATACACCGTGATCTTATATTGGGGCGCTTCGTAATAATACAGATGATAGGTAGACAGGGAGCCGTTTTCCCAAAGGGTTTCCGTTTCCCGGTACAGATAGCCCGAGGGAACGTCCTCCTGGGTCAGGCCCTGCTCCCAATCCGGTCGGGGCGGCTCTGCAGGCTTCTCCTCGTCCGGGTTCTGGGTGGGACCTGTGGCGGCTTCCGGGTCATCCTCCGGCGGTTTATAGTTGGGATTGACGGTGATGGGATACACCGGCGTAATGGTCAGCTCTGTGGTGAAAACCACATTGGGCAGCGCCTCGGCTTCCACCAGCACTTCTTCACCCTGCTGCAGACGGACGCTCCAGTAATCCGCATCGCTTCGCTCCTGCGGATCGGGGTACAGACTCCGTTCCAGCTTGTAGGGGATCTTTCCCAAATTATCGGCAGCATATTTACTGACATAGCGGTTGGCAATATCTCTTGCCATGGACTCATACGCCTGGGATTGCAGCATCTCCAGACCGTTCACATACAACCCGGACTGTTCCATGGCATAAATGCCTGCGCCGCTGCCGATGGCTGTCAGCAACGAGATCGCTGCCAGCAGCATGGCAACAAACTTCAGGGCTAGGCTGTGCTTCACGTTAGCTGCCCCCTTCCAATTTATATCCCTGTCCCCAGACCACTTTCAAATACCGGGGCTCGGAGGGGTTGATCTCGATCTTTTCCCGCAGATGCCGGATATGTACCGCCACAGCGCCTTCGTTGCCCAGAGAAACCTCCTGCCACACCGACTCATACAGCGCCCGGGTGGAATACACCTTGCCGGGATTGTTCATCAGCAAATGGAGAATGCTGTATTCGGTGGGAGTCAGGCTGACAGGCTCACCCTCCACCGTGACCTGCTTTGTGCGGTCGTTGAGGGAAATGCCGCCCAAAGTCAGCTCGCCAATACTCTCCGCCGGGCGGCTGCCCAGCATGGCGTAACGCCGCAGATGGGAACGCACACGGGCCAGCACCTCTTCCGGATTGAAGGGCTTGGTGATATAATCATCCGCGCCCACATTCAGTCCCTGCACCTTGTCTTCGGTCTCGGATTTTGCCGTCAGCAAAATGATGGGGATATTGGAAAGCTGACGGATCTTGGCGGTGGCCGTAAGGCCGTCCATCTCGGGCATCATAATATCCAGCAGCACCAGGTGCAGCTCTTTTGTGCGGACAAGCTCCAGCGCCTGGATGCCGGTGTATGCTTCATATAATGCATAGCCCTCGGGGGCAAGATATTTTTTCAAAGCGCTGACGATATCCGGTTGGTCATCACAGATCAAAATATTATACATGGCGGCCTTCCTCCTATCCTTTGCCCTTATTATAGCGAAAGATAAACTTTTTGTAAAGCCGGGCTTTTTGACTTGATTATGGCGATTATCATGGTATAATAGACTCATTTGAACAAAGGAGTGTTACATTATGTGGGAAACCATTAAAAACTGGGCGCTGAATCAGGGCATTGGTCTGGCCAGCAGAGCGCTGACCGCCGTGATTCTGATTGTCGCCGGCCTGCTGATCATCAGCCTGATCATGAAGATCGTCAAAAAGGCTCTGGCTGCAACAAAGCTGGAGAAGGCTGCCCACAGCCTGATCACCTCTGTGGCCCGCGCCGCCATGTATGTGCTTCTGGCGCTGATCATTGCTGCCACTCTGGGCATTGACGTCACCGGCGTGGTGGCGCTGGCCAGCGTGCTGACCTTGGCCATCTCTTTGTCTCTGCAGGACGCATTGACCAATCTCATCGGCGGCTTTACCCTGCTGCACACCCAACCCTTCCATTCCGGTGACTATGTGGAAATCGCCAGCAAGTCCGGCACCGTTTCCGAGATCGGCATGACCTACACCAAGCTCATTACCCCCGACAACAAGGTGATCTCCATTCCCAACGGCGCCGTCACCTCCGCCGAGATCGTCAACTATTCCACCACCGGCACCCGCCGGCTGAGCTTCAGCATTCACGTTTCCTATGAAACGCCGGTGGAAAAGGTGATCCCCGTTTTGGAGAGCCTTGCCAAGGACGAGCGTGTTCTGGCAGAGCCCGGCTTCTTTGTGGGCGTGGAAAATTACGGCGACAGCACCATCGACTATGTGCTGCGTGTATGGGTCAAGTCCGAAGACTACTGGGATCTTAACTTCGACATCAACAGAAAGCTGAAGACTGTTTTCGAAGAAAACGGCATTCAGATGACCTATCCTCATTTGAACGTGCATCTGGAAAAATAATCTTGCATAAACAGTCCCGTCCGGGACAAAATAGCTTCGGACAGGAAATAAAGCACATCAAACTGTGACGACAGAGAGAATTCGCTACATTTTCTGTCAAGTGTGTCGCCGCAAGCGCAGCGGTATGATGCGAAAAAGGCGGGAAGGTACAACCCGCCGGTACATAAACGAAAGGCATCGCCATCCAGCGATGCCTTTTTCATTGGTTTTTCCAAAAATAATGCTGATTTTGCCAAAAAACTTTGGCTAAAAACCGTTGTGCACCGCAAAAAGCTGTGCTATAATGACCGTAACTGACGAATGATGAGGAAAGAGCATGGAGAACATAACCATCAGCAGCACTGAGGCTCGCAAGCTTTTGGGCTGCGGCAGCGGCGACGCTGCCCTTGTTTACTTATATATCCGCGGCGGCGGCAGTGCAGACAGTGCGCAAAATGCGCTGGGCTTCAGCACTGCCCGCTTTGCCTGCGCATCGGCGACATTGCGCCAGCTGGGCCTTTGGCAGGAGGATCGCCGCATCCATATTGCTCCCGGCGAGCGTCCCAGCTATTGCGAGCAGGACGTTTTGCAGGCCATGGACACCGACAATTCCTTCCGCTCCCTTTACGGCGAGGTGCAGCGGCTTTTGGGCCGCAGCCTGAACACGGAGGAGCTGAAGATCCTTCTGGGCTTCGTGCGCTATCTGGGTCTGCCCGGCGAGGTGATCTCTGTGCTGGTCTCTTACTGCAAGGACCGTGCCCGGCAGCGGGGCAGCCTGCGTAACCCTTCCCTGCGCACCATCGAAAAAGAAGCTTACGCTTGGGCTGAGCAGGGCATCGACACTTTGGAGGATGCCGCCGCCTTTATCCATGAGCAAAACATGCGCAATTCCCGGCTGGCAAATCTTCTTCGTCTGCTGCAGATCCGTGGCAGAACGCTGACTCCGGCCGAATCACGTTACGCCCAAAGCTGGCTGGAAATGGGCCTTGCCGACGAGGTGATCGCCCTTGCCTATGAAAAGACCTGCCTGAACACCGGCGGTCTGAACTGGAATTACATGAACAAGATCCTTACCAGCTGGCACGAAGCCGGCTATAAGACTGTGGAGCAGATCCGCAGCAATGACCGCAAGCCCGGCGTTCCCAAGGGCGCTTCCGGTGAGCTGGGACAGGCGGAGCTGGATGCGATCCACAGAGTATTGCAGGAGGGATAAGAAATGGCATACAGCGCAGAAGTTGTGAAAAACGCCCGGGCACGGCTGGCTCAGGCCAAAGCTGACCGGGAATCGGAAAACCTGCAGCACCAGGCCGAGGCTTATGCAAAAGTCCCCCGGCTGAAACAGATCGATATGCAGCTGCGCCAGACCATGGTGGCAGCCGCTCAGGCTGCCTTTACCCAGGGCGGCGACGCCGAGGCCCTTATGGAAAAGGCTCGCCAGAGCAATCAGCTGCTTCAAAAAGAACGGGCCGCCCTGATTGCGGAGCATTTTGAGGAAGGCTTTCTGGACGACGCCCCCATTTGCCCCAAATGCGGTGGCGATGGCTATCTGGGAACCGCCATGTGCGAATGTCTGCAGGAGCTTTGCCGGCAGGAACAGCGCAAAGCGCTGACCCTTCTTTCCGGCAGAAACGAAGCTTTTAGCCAGTTCCGGCTGGATTATTATTCCGACCGCCACGACCCCAAGATCGGCACCAGCCCCCGGGCTGTAATGACCCGTAATTTTGAAAATTGCCGCCGTTACGCCGCCACCTTTGCGCCCAGCTCCGGCAATCTGCTGTTTGTGGGCAACACCGGTCTGGGCAAGACCTTCCTGTCCGCCTGCATCGCAAAAACGGTAGCAGAGCGGGGCTACAGCGTCATGTACGAGAGCGCTTCTCACCTGTTTTCCAAGCTGGAGCAGGCGAAGTTCAACCCCAGCGAAGACAGCATCCGGGAGGC
The DNA here is from genome assembly GCA_045541695.1 of Faecousia sp. Lineage (GTDB taxonomy): Bacteria > Bacillota > Clostridia > Oscillospirales > Oscillospiraceae > Faecousia. The sequence goes on along the minus strand of JAZQJO010000018.1, from coordinate 5,576 downwards.
CGCCCGGTTTACCGATTGCGATTTGCTGATTTTGGACGATCTTGGCACGGAAATGCCCGGCCAATTCATCACCGCCGCCCTCTACACTCTGGTCAACGACCGGCTGCTGCAGGGTAAGCCCATGATCATCTCCACCAATCTCAACATCGACGAGCTGGCAAAGCGCTATTCTCCCCAGATCGCATCCCGCCTCCACGGCAGCTTTACCATGCTCCCGTTTTTGGGCGAAGACATCCGGGTCATGAAAAACAGAGGTATGTAAATGAAGATCGGAATCCTCTTTGACCTGGACGGTACACTTCTCAACACGCTGGAAGATCTGACCGATGCCACCAACTACACTCTGCGCCATTTCGGCTGCCCCGAGCGGTCCATCGCCGAGATGCGGCAGATCCTGGGCAACGGCGCTCTGCGGCAGATGACCCTTTCCCTGCCGGGCAAGCCCGACGATCCGGACATTCAGGAAGTGCTGGCCTTTTATAAGGATTACTATGATAGCCACAGTCAGATCAAGACCCGTGCCTATGAAGGCGTGGAAGCTGCGCTGGCAAAACTGGCGGAAAAATACACTGTGGCCATCGTTTCCAACAAGCCCGATCCCACGGTAAAATCCCTGTGCGCCAAGTATTTTCCCGGCTTTTATGCTTTGGGCGAAAGCGCCGCCTGCCCCCGCAAGCCTGCGCCGGACATGGTTTTTCTTGCCATGAAAGAAATGGGCGTTGAGCGCTGCATTTTTGTGGGCGACAGCGAGGTGGACGTACTGACCGCGCAAAATGCCGGTGTCCCCTGCCTGACGGTTTTGTGGGGCTTCCGGGACAAATGGCAGCTGGAAGAAAGCGGCGCGCAGTATTTTTGTGACGATGCCGAAATGCTGCCTGCGCTGATCGACCGGATGGCGCAAGAAATTTACGGCGATCTGTAACCGCCGAAAGGAGACATCGCATGAGTTCTGCTGAAAAAACCTTGCAAGAGGCATTGGATGCCTTTGATTTCGGCGCACCCGTTGTGGGTGCTATGCGCTATGGCTGCGGCCACATCAACGACACCTTCTGTGTCCACACCCAGCCGGCAGACGATTGCTGCCGCTGCTTTATCCTGCAGCGAATGAGCGCCGCCGCCTTTAAGCACCCCGATCAGCTGATGGCGAACATTGTGGGTATCACCGAGTTTTTGGGCAAAAAGGTAACTGAAAACGGCGGTGACCGGGCAAGAGAAGCCATGGAGGTGCTCTGGACAAAAGAGGGCAAGTCCTTCTTTACCGACTCGGAAGGCGGCGCATGGCGTGTCTTTCCCTTTATCACCGGCACCTACTGCTATCAGCAGGCGGATACACCGGAACTGTTTGAAGCAGCCGCCCGGGCCTTTGGCAGATTCCAGCAGCTGCTCACCGATTATCCCGCTGAAACGCTGACCGAGCCTATTCCCCATTTCCACGACACAGAAGATCGCCTGCGCAAGCTGAAAAATGCCATTGAAAATGCGCCGGCTGACCGGCTGGCGGAATGCGCCTCTGAGATCGAATTTGCTCTGGCCAGAGCAGCGGACTGCTCCGTGGCGCTGCAGGCGCTTCGGGATGGCATCCTGCCCCTGCGGGTGACCCACAACGACACCAAGCTCAATAACGTTCTGGTGGACAAACAGAGCGGCGAAGGTATTTGCGTCATCGACCTGGATACCACCATGCCCGGTCTGTCCATCAACGATTTCGGCGACTCCATCCGTTTCGGCGCAAACCACAGCGCCGAGGACGAAAAGGATCTTTCCAAGGTCAATTTTGACATCGAACTGTATGAGTGCTACACCCGTGGCTTTTTGGAGGGCGCTGCCGGCAGCCTGACCCCCGGCGAGCTGGAATACATGCCCTGGGGCGCACGGCTGATGACGCTGGAATGCGGCATGCGTTTCCTCACAGACTATCTGGAGGGCGACCATTATTTCCGCACCCATTACGCCGGTCAGAATCTGGATCGCTGCCGCACACAATTCAAGCTGGTGCAGGATATGGAGCAGCAGTTCGAGGAAATGAAAGCGATCATCAAAAAATACACATAAAAAGGAGCGCCCACAGGGCGCCCCTTTTTTATATGCCGTCAACTATGTACTTTGCTGCGCTTTCTGAGTATCCGGGCCGGCACATACATTACCAAAACCACCACCGGCAAAAGTATGGGGAAACCCCAAAGATGAGAGCCTAAAAGCTTTTCAAACATTTCCAAGGGATTTCCGGAATCCGGACGCATCAAAAACATAAAATTCGTGTCCCACAGCATGTTGAGTCCGTATACCGGGATCGCCATAGCCACAAGAAGTCCGATGCTCTTCAGTGCCGATTTCAAATCGGTCTGCACCTGCCCGGTGGTCACCAGCAGCAGAGGATACAGCACCAGCAAAATATGGATCGTGAAGCTGTGCAGGTGAAAGAAATTCCAAACCGGCATTTTGGTCCAGTTGGGAAAGAGCAGCGCCAGCGCCGCACCGGGAATCGCAAAATAGTAAAGGAAGCTTCTGACCACCTTTGTCTGCTTAAACATATCAAAAGCGATGAGCAAGATATTGATGCCGCACAAATGGAAGGGCAGATATCCCCAAGAAAATTCTCTCAACAGGATCAGTACCAGATCCTTAATGACCTCCAGCAAGACGATACATATGCCCAATACGGTCAGCACGATTCTCCGCTTGTCCGAAGAAAGCCTGCGATAGAAAACACAGGCGGCGATCCATAAGAGCAGACCCACCAAAAGCCAAAGAATATGGGTCATGTCAAAGGTCTGAAATCCCATTCCTTCCGGCATATGATCGTTGGTTACAAAAAACATATTTATCACCCGCAGGTATTATATCATATTTCGTCAAAAAAGCACTATAAATTTTGGGGCTCTTAATATTGGTGCAAAAAGCTTTCTCCCCTTGAGGAATGACATAACCTTGGTAGCCGGTTGCATTTAAATGGGTTTGGTGTCGCTGTCCTGTTGCGGTACCCGGCATCTTCGTCGGCGGCAAAGCGCCTTCCTCATCTGCCGACCGCCGCCACTCGCTCCCCTCCCTCCTCCCGCCACTGGCGGCGGTCGGGTCGCTCCCCGGAATCTCACCTTCGGTTCGATTCCTGCGGTATTAAAATATGGGCAACCCCCATTGGGGGCTGCCCATATTTTGGTGCCGCTGACCGGAATCGAACCGGTACGGATTTTACTCCGAGGGATTTTAAGTCCCTTGTGTCTACCTATTCCACCACAGCGGCAAGTGCTAGAATAATAGCATATTTTTTTATCATCGTCAACCCATCAGGCCCATGAAAAGATCCGTCAAATACACCGCAGCGCAGGCGGCAACTGCCACCACCGTCAAGCTCTTGTTCCAAAGGGCAAAGACGATGGCTACCCCAAGACCCACCGCAGCTGCCGCCACATTTCCCGCCGCAAACAAAACTGCGGGAATTGTCATGGCAGTAAGCACCGCATAGGGTATGTAATGCAGGAAGGACCGGACGAACCGGTTTTGTATCTTCTTTTCCACCAGCGCAAAAGGAATCGCACGGATGAGATACGTCGTACCTGCCATAATGGCAAGATAGATCCAATAATCTTTCATGCTACCTCCTCCTTTACAGGGAACACCGCCGCACCGATGGCTGCCGCCGCAACGGCGCACAGGCTAACGGCAATACCGGAGGAAATCTCTTTCAGGCCCGGCAGCCATGTCAGCAGACAGCTGAAGACCATGGCGAGAACCACCACAAACAGCACCGGTTTTTCCTTTTTCGCCACCGGAACAACAATGGCCACGAACATACCGTAAAGGGCTATGCACATGGCACTGACTAAGCTTTGGGGCAAAATGCTGCCCGCCAGAGCGCCGGCTAACGTGCCCAATGTCCAACCCAGCCACGGCAGCACCGCAAGACCAGCAAAAAAGGGCTTTGTCAGCTGCTTTTCCCCGGCCGCCACGGCAAAGATCTCGTCGGTGATGAAAAAGCCCAGCAGCCAGCGGGCGGCCTTGCCGAAGCCGTTTTCCACCTTTTGCGACAGAGAAACTGCCATCATGCTGTAGCGCACATTGATGGTCAGCTGAGAAATAACCATGGCCAGATACTGCCCCGGATGGAGCATGGTATGGATACCGGCAAACTGGCCGGCAGATGTGACCGTCAAGGCGGAGATCAGCGCCGCCTGCCACCATGTAAAGCCGTAAGAAACCGCCAGGATGCCAAAGGAAAGGGATACGGAAAAATAGCCAAATCCGATGGGCAGACCTGCGTGGACACCCCGCCGGAAGGCATTTTGTGAATTCATGTTCAGGACCTCGATTTATGTTTCGTCATTAAAAAACAGCAAAGAAAACCATGTGACCACATTCTCGCCAAACTGGAAACCAAGTCCCAGCTCCTCCAGAAGGGGTACGATGTTAATGCCATGGCTTTCCAGGCAGGGATGCATTTTCCCGGGCATGCGGCAGGGCAGACCATCCAAAATGGCGCAGCGTTCACAGGCGGCGCAGGCCTCTGTGGAAAGAATGTAGGGCTCGATCCCCTGCTGGCGGAAAAGCGCCCGAATCTCATTGGTCAGCTTTTCGTGGGCAGGACGGGTGGCCAGCGTTTCCGGCAGGCAGGCAATATCCTCCACCTCGGTGATGGTGGAAACCATCAAGCAGTTTACATAACTTCTGCAGCGCTGCTCACATTCGCTGACGCTGCCCACGCCGGGCGGGCAGGCCCAGGTCTTGCCGTACATGGGGCATTCGTGCTCGCAGATCCAGCGCACACGCTCGGTAAACTCCAGCTTATTGGGATCGATAAAGTCGTAAAAATACAGCGGCAACTCTTGTAGCTGCTCCAAGAGCTTTTCTCTGTTCATCATTTCAGCTCCTCCAGAATACGGCTGCAGCCGGTGACGATGTCATCCCAGGTCTGAGAAAAATCGCCGGTGTACCAAGGGTCGGCCACGTCCCGCTCCAGCAACGGGCGGCATTTATTTGCCTTGTCGCCGAACAGCCGGCGCAGGTAGCGGGCGTTGGATGCGTCCATATAGTAAAGATAGTCGTAGCGGCTTAGATCGGCCTCAGTGATCCGGCGGGCAAACTTGCCGTCGCAGGAAATGCCGTGGCGTGCCAGCTCCCGCCGGGCGGGCGGATACACGGGATTGCCCAGCTCCTCGCAGCTGACAGCGCAGGAAGCGATCTCAAATTCATCGCTTCTGCCAGCCTTTTTGACCATATCCTTTAAAACAAATTCCGCCATGGGACTGCGGCAGATATTGCCATGGCAGATAAATAACACCTTATGCATAGGCATTCCTCGCTTTCATCGGAGGTATTATATCACGCACAGTCAAGGATTGCAACTCGTAGGGGCGATTCATGAATCGCCCACGGGCGCATCTTGATGCGCCCCTACGCCCCAATTAAAAAGAAGCCGTAATTGCGGTGCTATGCATTCAGAAAACTGCAGCCGCCGACTTTTTGTCGGCGGGTGGTTTTCGTCATGTTGGGGTGTGTTTTCAATCCTGGTTGGCCAGCTGGGTGAAGAAGTCGGATCGTAGCCATGTCGGTCTGTGGGGCAAGGAGTTGTCAGTGGGGCT
>JAZQJO010000017.1:0-21707 GCA_045541695.1 Faecousia sp. | reverse complement strand
ATCAGCTTGGATGCGCCGGTCTTCAGAGCCTTCTCTTCCAGACCCTCCAGCTCGTCGGCCTGACCCACATTGCCGGCCACGCAGATGATCTCAGGGTTATTGTAATTCTCCTTCAGCCAGGGGATGATGATGGAAGTATCCAGACCGCCGGAATATGCAAGAACAACTTTCTTAATATCTTTCTTATTCATGTCAGTTTCCTCCAAGAATATGTATTCTTTAGTATGCACCAAATTATACAACTGTTATGTGTGTTTGTCAATTCGAAATGAAAAACTTTTATTTTTTTGTCATTCTTCACACTGCAAGCGGTTTTTATCAATTTTCTTTGTGCATTTATATACAAGAAATCACCTCGGCTTTTCATTTTTTCGATGCATAAAATCTTGAATATTGTTGTATATATACATAATTGTATTCATTTTTTGCATTAGGGTTGACAAAAGCTGTGTTGGCTGTTATACTAACCGTATTAGTACAGTTAGTACAGTTTTGGAGGGATGTCCATGCTGCATCTTGACTACCGGGACGCACGTCCCATATACACACAAATCTTTGACGGAATCCGGGAGCAGATCCTTTCCGGCATCCTGCGGCCGGGTGACAAGCTTCCCTCTGTCCGGGAGCTGGCAACCCAGCTGACCATCAATCCCAACACCATCCAGCGAGCCTACCGGGAGCTGGAGCTGCAGGGTTGGATCGCATCTGTTCCCGGCAAGGGCAGCTTTGTATGCGAACTGACAGACAGTTGCTTCCCGGAGCACGCTCAGCTTCTGGAGGAATTCGACAAGCTTACCCATCAGCTGCTGGCTATGGGTGTAACCCACCAGGAGCTTTTGCAACGCCTGGAGCAAGGAGGTAAATAATATGTTGAAAATGGAAAACGTCACCAAGACCTTTGGCGGTTTTAAAGCTTTGGATGATTTGTCCATGACCGTCCCCAAAGGTGCGGTCTACGGTCTGGTTGGGCCAAACGGCGCAGGCAAATCCACGGCGATTCGTTTGTTAACCGGTGTCTACCGCCCGGACAGCGGCGCCATTACCATGGAGGGCGCACCGGTCTATGAAAACAACGCCTTGAAGCAGCGCATTGGCTATATTCCCGATGACATTTTCTACTTCCCTTCCGCCTCGTTGGAAGAAATGCGAAAGTATTACAAGGGTATGTACCCCACCTTTGACGATGATCTGTTCGCCCGGCTTTATGATGTATTCCAGCTGCCCAAAAAGTCCCAGATGCGGCGCTTTTCCAAGGGCATGCAAAAGCAGGCGGCATTCCACCTGACAATCTGCACCCGCCCGGATGTGATGATTCTCGACGAGCCGGTGGACGGTCTGGATCCGGTTATGCGCCGGCAGGTCTGGAGTCTGATCCTTTCCGAGGTGGCCCAGCGGGAGACCACCGTTTTGATCTCTTCCCACAACCTGCGTGAGCTGGAGGACATTTGCGACCATGTGGGTATTATGGATCACGGCAAAATGCTTTTGGAGCGCAGCCTTGCAGACATGCAGGGCAGCACCGTAAAGGTACAGCTGGTGGGCGATGCGCCGGAAGGCTTGAACATTCTCCACGAAAGCCAATCCGGCAGGCTTCGTACATTGATCGTCCGTGGCGGCGCACAGGATATTTCCGAGCAGCTGCAGGTAGCAAAACCTGCGTAGTTCGATGTGCTCCCCCTGTCGCAGGAAGAGATCTTCATTTATGAATGGGGAGGGGTGAACTATGAAGTCCGTAACATCGTTCTTTGATAAGAATACCCTCCGCAAGGACATCACCCGCTTCTGTCCAGTATGGCTGGTGTATCTGATCGGCGGCATTTTGGTTATGCTGGCTGCGACAAACGCCGCCAAGCCCCACTATGTGGCACAAACGCTTTCCGAAACCATTGCTCCCTTTGCGGTGATCAATATGATCTATGCCGCCCTTGCTGCGCTGCTGCTTTTCGGCGATCTGTTCAACGCCAGGCTTTGCAACGCCCTTCACGCCATGCCTCTGCGCCGGGAGCAGTGGTTTTTCAGCCATGTGATTTCCGGTTTTCTCTTCAGTTTCGTCCCCAACACACTGGGCATTCTGCTGATCCTTCCCCGACTGGGTGAATTCTGGTTCGTGGCTTTTATCTGGCTTCTGGGCATGGCTCTGCAATATATTTTCTTCTTCGGTGTTGCGGTGTTCAGCGTATTTTGCACCGGCAACCGCTTTGCGGCGGCAGCTATCTACACTCTGCTGAATTTTGCGTCCATGCTGGCAGCCGCATTCATCACCGCCATCTATCAGCCGCTGCTGTACGGCATACAGCTAAAGCTGGCGCCCTTTGCCCTGTTCAGCCCAGTATACACACTGGTGGGGTATCCCAGCCAGCCCTACATCGTTATGGAACGTGCAAACCACCTTAGCCCGGCAGAATACACCTTTGTAGGCTTAGGTGACGGCTGGCCCTACCTTTGGATCATTGCCGCTGTGGGCATCGTGCTGCTGATCCTCAGCGTATTGATGTACCGCCGCCGGGCGTTGGAAAGCGCCGGTGATTTCATTGCCGTGCGTCCTTTGGTGCCCGTCTTTTCCATCGCCTATACCCTCACAATCGGCATTCTGTTTGCCGCTGTGGGCGACCTTATCGCCAATGATTTCGGTATTTTTCTGCTGGTGGGCATCGTGGTAGGTTTCTTCACGGGGCAGATCATGCTGCAGCGAACAGTCAAGGTATTTAAGCCGAAAACCTTCCTCAAATGCGGTGCGATCGTCGCTGCCCTGCTTGTCAGCATGCTGCTGACCTGGCTGGATCCTCTGGGCATTACCCGATATGTTCCCGAGGCAAATGAGGTGAAGCAGGTAGAGGTGGAGCTCCCCGGCAATGACAGACCGCTGGTGCTCACCAAAACGGAAGACATTCAGAAAATCGCAAATATCCACAAAAACATTGGCAGCTACCGTAATGATAATCCTGCAACATATGCCACCTGGCTGACGCTGTCCTACACCTTGGAAAACGGCAAAACGGTGGACCGGGAATACAGAGTATCCGTTACCGGTGAGGCATACGATATTCTGAAAGCCTATTTCAGCGCTCCGGAGTATGTGCTGAAAGGCTATGATGGGCAAAGCGAGAATGTCACGATCACCATCAATAACGAGCAGGTGGAAAAAATGCTTCCTCTTTCCCAAAAGCAGTCCTTCCTGGAAGCACTTACCGCCGACTGTGAGGCCGGAAAGCTGGCGCAGCAGCACTTTTTCCACGGAAATGAATACACCGTCGCATGGGTCACCATGCAGTACCATTCCAAGGACCCCAAGAACGCAGACTATCGTCAGACTATCTATATTTACAGCCAGGCAAGTAACACCGTTTCTTGGCTCAAGCAGAACGGCTATCTGGGATAAAGCAACACCGCCTCACAAAAGTGAGGCGGTGATCTTTCTTTACGGCACTTTCGCCGTGATCCGCTTTTCGATGGAACTCAGCGCAGACTTCATGGCATTGTAGGTTTCCTCAGAAACCTTAGCGATATAGTTATTCTCGTATGCCTGCACCGCTTCCCGGATCCGCAGGATCTGCATGGAATCTCCGTCCCGGTAAAGATAGATAGGCACGTAGTCAAATCCGGTGATCTTCACCTGGCCTGTTTGGGCGCTTTTTGTGATCTGAAGATCCAGCAGCACAGAATAATCAGAGCCGGCTGCTTCCCCATCTCCCAGGAAATCGCCCAGAGAATAGGCGACAAACGTTCCCTTCTCTTTGTCGAATACCATTTGCTGCACCCGGTGAGAATGGGTACCGATAATGGCATCCACGCCCTCAGATTGCATCAGTGCGCAGATGTCCTTCTGGGTCTTGCTGATATTGTCGTTATTCTCGCTGCCCCAATGCAGCAGCGCAACGGTCACATCCGGCTTTTCCCCTCGGACAGCCTTGAGAACCGACTGAATACCGGCAGTATTGATCTTTTGGTAGGTGCTGTAATAATCCTCATAGAGCAAATTGACACAGCTTTCGCTTCCGGCAGGCAGGGAAAGCAGGTCGTCCATACCCTTGGTAAAGGCCACAAATGCGATCTTGATCCCGGATACTTCCCGAATGGTATAGCCCTTGGTGCTGTTAAATTCCGCCTTATCGGCGAATGTACCCACCGGAGCAATGCCGGCCTTGCGAATGCCGCTTAAGGTGGCACGAAGGCCCGTCAGGCCTCTGGAAATGCTGCGGGAATTGGCTGTCTGGAGCAGATCGACGCCAGCCTTTGCCAAGGCCTGTACCAGCTCCTGGGGCGCAGAATCGGCGCCGTAGGGAGCGCCGTAAAGGTTGCCTTCAAAGTTCAGCACCGTCAAGTCACCGCCAGCCAGCACCGGGACGGCGTCCATAAACACCTTCGTATAATCGTAGTTGCCGTTTGTAAGGCCGGATGCTACGGTTTTATCTGTAACGTTCAGGTCGCCGCCGGCTACGAGGTGGATCACCGTATCCGGTACAGGGGGCTCTGTTTCCGGCGGTGGTGCCTGGGTGGGCGGTTGGGTCTGCACCAACGGCGGCTCCGTGGCAGCCGGAGCTGTATGAAAGGGAAACCACCCTTTAGCCGCTGCCAGCATCACAAAGCAGCAGACCAGCGTCACGCCCAACGTGATTCCCAGACCCAGCTTGACCCATTTCATTTGCTGCTTGAGAATGTCCCGCTCAGCCTGGCGCTCCTGGCGACGCTTATTCAGTTCCTGGTTTTCAAAATCCATTTTGCGTCACCTCCGCTGCTTACTTAGATTTTCATTGTACACCATTTTTCCCGTTTACACAAGAGGAAGCAGCGGAAATATCTTGCCGAAAGCTTGGCAATATCCTGTTGCCCCGGTTAAAATGGCTGTAAATTCACTATTTTTTGCATATTTCTCCCCATTATGCAAAAATACCTCTTTATTTATCCACGGGGCAGAGTTATAATGAAGAGTGAACAACCATTTTGGAGGGACGCATTATGCGCATCGTTGTGAAGATCGGCACCAGCACTTTGGCCCATTCCACCGGACATTTGAATATTCGCCGGGTGGAACAGCTGTGCAAGGTGATCAGTGATATTAAAAACGCCGGACACGAGGTCATCGTGGTATCCTCCGGCGCGATCGGCATGGGCGTGGGCAAGCTGGGTCTGCGGGAGCGCCCCAAGGACATCCCCACCAAGCAGGCTGCCGCTGCCGTAGGTCAATGCGAGCTGATGTATACCTACGACATGCTGTTCGGTCAGTATAACCATACGGTTGCCCAGCTTCTCATCACCGGCGATGACATAGCCAGTGAGCAGCGCCACCAGAATTTCAGCAACACCCTTAACCGTCTGCTGGAGTTGGGTGCGATCCCCATTATCAACGAGAATGACACCGTTGCCACCAATGAGATCGTCATCGGCGACAACGATACCCTGGCCGCCATCGTCGCCCAGAGCATCAAAGCCGACAAGCTGGTGCTGCTTTCCGACATTGACGGACTTTACACCGCAGATCCCCACAAAGATCCCAACGCCCAGCTGATCAGCGTTGTGAGTAAGCTGGACGACACCATTTATGCCCTCGCCGGCGTCAGCACTTCCGGCCAAGGCACAGGTGGCATGGTCACCAAGCTGCAGGCCGCCCGGATCTGCATGGAATGCAAATGCGACATGGTCATCGCCAACGGCGACGAGCCCAACAACCTGTACGATATCGTAGACGGCCGCCAGGTCGGCACTACCTTTACGGAGAACTGATATGACCGATATGCTGAAGGCGGCAAAGGCCGCAAAGGCGGAGGTATCCCGGCTGACCACCGCCCAAAAAAATATCGCTCTGGAAGCTATGGCAGACGCCCTTTTGTCTTGCGAAGCTGCCATTCTGGAAGCCAACCGGGCAGACATGGAAAAAGCTGCCGCCACTATCTCCCCTGTTATGCTGGACCGGCTGAAGCTGACACCGGAGCGGATTGAGGGTATGGCAAAAGGCATTCGGGATGTGGCAAAACTTCCCGATCCCGTGGGCCTTTTGTTGGAAGAAAGCACCCGTGCAGATGGATTGAAGCTGCAGAAGGTGTCTGTGGCTATGGGTGTGATCGCTATTATTTATGAAAGCCGTCCCAATGTCACCTCCGATGCCGCAGCTTTGGCCCTGAAAAGTGGCAGTGTTTGCGTGCTTCGTGGCGGCAAAGAGGCTTTCCAAAGCGCCAATGCCATTGTAAATGCCCTGCGCAGCGGTCTGAAATCCGTGGGTATTACGGAAAACGCCGTGAATCTGGTGCAGGATACCTCCCGGGAAAGCGCCAAAGCCCTTATGACCGCCAATGGCTATATTGACATGTTGATTCCCCGTGGCGGCGCAGGTCTGATCAATGCCTGTGTGCAGCAGGCTACCGTCCCCTGCATTGCCACCGGCACGGGCATTTGCCATGTGTATGTGGAAAAAAGCGCCGATCAGGACATGGCGCTGAAGATCATCGAGAACGCCAAGACCAGCCGTCCCAGCGTATGCAACGCCGAGGAAGTGCTGCTGGTGGATAAGGCCATCGCCGGAGAATTCCTCCCCAAGCTGCATAAGCTTTTGGGAGATCGTGTAGAGCTGCGGCTGGACAAGATCGCACAAGGCATCATTCCCGGCACACCGGCAGGTGAAACTGACTTTGACACCGAATTTCTGGACTACATCCTCGCTGTCAAGTGCGTGGAGGATGTGCAGGAAGCGGTCAGCCATATCAGCGCCCATTCCACCGGCCACAGTGAAGCCATTATCAGCCGTGACGGCAGCGCCATTGCCGCCTTCACCCAGGGTGTGGACAGCGCCGCTGTGTATGTCAACGCATCCACCCGTTTCACCGACGGCGGTGAATTCGGTCTTGGCTGCGAAATGGGCATCTCCACCCAAAAGCTTCACGCCAGAGGACCGATGGGTCTGCGGGAGCTGACCACCTACAAATATGTGATTACCGGAAACGGTCATATCCGATAGGAGGAAATCTTATGAAATACGGTTTTATCGGCTGCGGAAATATGGGCGGTGCTCTGGCCCGTGCCCTTTCCAAAACCACCAAGGATATTCTGATTGCAGACATCTCCCCTGCCGCCGAAGCGCTGGCGCAGGAGCTGGGCTGCGCATACGGTGACAACGAAGCCGCCGCCAAGGGCTGCGACCGGATCTTTCTGGGCCTGAAGCCCCAGATCCTTGCAAAGGTAATTGCGCCGGTCGCACCTATACTTGCCGCACGCAAACCTCTGATCATCACCATGGCTGCCGGTATGGAGATCGCACAGATTGAAAATATCATCGGTTGTAAGCTGCCCGTGATTCGCATTATGCCCAACACGCCTGTGGCTGTGGGCAAGGGCATGATCCTTTATTGCCGCAACGAGCTGGTCAGCGACGAGATGTTGGCGCAGTTCCTGCAGGATATGCAGTTCGCCGGTCGGCTGGATGCCATCGACGAAAAGCTCATTGATGCCGCCAGCGCATTGTCCGGCTGCGGTCCGGCATATATGTATATGTTCGTGGAAGCCCTTGCCGACGGTGCAGTTGCCTGCGGTGTTCCCAGAGCAAAGGCCATCGAGTACGCCGCCGCCACCATGGCAGGCGCAGCGGAAATGGTACTGCAGAGCGGTCAGCATCCCGGTGCGCTGAAAGATTCCGTCTGCTCCCCCGGCGGCAGCACCATTGCCGGTGTCAAGGCGCTGGAAGAAAGCGGCTTCCGTGGCGCAGCCATGGATTGTATTGCCGCTGCATACAAGCGCACATTGGAATTGGGCAAGTAAATCACATCACCAAAACAGGAGGCTCGTTTGAGCCTCCTGTTTTTATGCATCATATCTCTCCCAAAAGCTTTTCAGCGCCGCTTCGTAACGTTTTTTGTCCACATAATAGCTCATGCCGTGATCTGCGCCGGGAATGATCAAAAGCTCCTTCGGCCCGGCGCAGGCTGCATAGTTTTCATAGGTCATGGTCACCGGCACAAGCCTGTCATCTGCGCCGTGGATAAACAGCACAGGAACACGGTTTTCTTTCAGCGCATCCACAGCAGAACACCCACGAATGCCCACTTTATTGCGCTTACGGCACATGCTGTCCGCCGCCCCGGCACGAAGCCGGTAGGATAGATGCAGATTATTTCTCACCACGTGCCTGCCGATGGCTTCGGGTGAGGTGAAGCCGCAATCGGCAACGATCCCATGGACGTTGGGCGGCAGCTTCAGCGCTGTGGCCATCAGCACCGTAGTCGCTCCCATGGACACGCCTGCAAGGTAAATGGGCAGTTGGCAGCCGCTTTCCAGCACCCAATTGATCCAGGCCAGACAGTCATGACGCTCCAGCGCGCCAAGCCCCATATACGCTCCCCCGCTGTTGCCCTGTCCCCGCTGCTCGGCATACAGAACACTGCAGCCGCTACTGTGAAGAAAATCAGCGATCATGCCAAACCCCAGCGACCAGGAAGACCGCCAACCGTGCATGGCGATCACCACCCGCTTGGCATTTTTGCAGGAACACCAATGCCCTACCAGCTTTTCACCGTCGGATGCGGTAATGGTCACTGTGCGGGTATCGGCAGTCTCCAATCTTTGGGCCATTTGCTCCATGTGCTGCATGAATGCTTCATTTTCCTTAGAGCCGGTGAACTGCCTGCGGGCTCTTTCGGTAATATTCCGGGGATAGTCCCGGTCCACCGCAATGCTGACCAATTCTCTCGTCACCGCATGGGATACCGCACCCACAGCCGCAAGTCCCGCCGTCACAATGCCGGCGCCTGCCAGCCATTTTTTGTTGTCGAAGCCCATATCCCTGTTCCTTTCCGCAAGGTTTTCTAAGGAAAGTGTGTCCCGGACGGCATAAATAATACCTGCGCTTTTGGGCATACTGGGAAAAGCAAACAAAAGGAGTGCAGATCGCATGGAGAAACATCGGAATTACGTCAGGGGCTTTGTGCCTTACGCTCTGGCGGCGTTTATGGTAGGCCTTGTGGGCGGACTTTCCGCCGTTTTAGGGCCTGCTTTCGTCCGGGATATCGGCATTGACTACAACAACACCACCTGGACGGCTCTGGCGCAAGCCATGTCCTCTGCTGCCTGCGCACCGATCCTGGGCAAGCTGACCGATGTTCTGGGTCGCAAGAAAACGTTGCTTTTGGGCATCAGCATATTCATTCTCGGCAACACTCTGACCGCATTGGCGCAGAACCTGATCTTCATGATGATTGCCCGGTTTGTTGTGGGCATTGGCATGGCGGCAGTTGCGCCGGTGGTGATGGCTTATATCGTCACAGAATTTCCCCGGGACAAGGTCTCCAAAGGCTTTTCACTGTATATGTTCATTTCCAGCGCAGCGGTGATCTTTGGACCTACCGCAGGCAGCCTGATCATTGACCGTTTCGGCTGGCGGGCCATGATTTGGGTCGGCGCAGCCATCAGCGCAGCCGTTTTTCTTGCCTGTCTTCCCTTCCGGGAGCGAAGCGTCCCCACCCGGGGCGCATTTTCCGGTTTCGACAGCTTTGGCGCTGTTTTGGTTGTGGTATTTTTCAGCCTTTTGCTGTGTGTTCCCTCTTTTGGGCAGAATTTCGGTTGGACTTCTCCTGCCTTTTGGGCAGTTTTTGCCGCTGCCGGCGTCAGCCTTGCTTTCCTCATTTTTGCGGAAAGACGGGCGGAAAATCCAATCCTGCCCGGAGATTTTTTACTGCGCAAATCCTTCGTTTTCAGCGTCATCGCCCTGTTTTTGACCCAGGGGCTGCTGCAGGCCAACATGACCAACACCATCATTTTCGTAAACTACACCCAGCCGGAGAACGCCGCCCTTTCCGGCTACGCCATTTCCGTTATGTATCTGGGAATGTCGCTGGGCGCAGTGGCCCTGGGACCGCTGGCCGACCGGTTTGAGCCGAAAAATGTACTGACCGGCTCTTTTACCTTGACAGCGCTGGGCTGTGCCGCATTGCTGCTGTTTACCGCAGCAACCTCTCCACTTTTGCTGATGGGCACGCTGGGTATTTTGGGGTTGGGTCTTGGGGGCAACGCCACCATTTTCATGAAAGTCGTACTTTCTGATCTTCCCGCCCGGCAAGCCGGCTCCGGCACAGGTACCTATGGCTTATTCCGTGACCTTGCAGCTCCCTTTGGGGTTGCGGTCTTTTTGCCTATGTTCACTAACCGGATCACGGCAGATATTTCTGCCGGCATACCGGAGGCCGCCGCAGCGGTGGAGGCCATCCGGTTTCTTTCCGTTACGGAAATTATATGCGTCATATTGGGAATCGGTGTGGTGCGGCTGCTCCCCCGACTCAAAAAGGCATAAAAAAGGCCCTCAAAGAGGGTCTTTTATCTTGCTTGTTTTGGCCGTTCGCCAGTAATTTTTTTGTATTGCCGGCAGAAAAAGCTGACATTTGGGAAGCCCACAGATTCCGCGATCTCTTTCGCAAAAGCCACCGGATCTAAGGATAGATCCGGTGGCTCATAAGAAATTATTCTGCCGAATTCTGTTTGTTTTTTATGCCGATGAAGATAAACACCCCAAGACCCAATCCGGATGCCACCAGCATTACCACAAACAAAACAAAGACCCAGTTAAACTGTCCATTGAGATTGCCTGTGGCCGGCATGTCCCAGCCCTTCAGAATTTCAAAGCCGCATACCTCACAGATCACGTCGCCGGTATAGCCCGCTTCCTTAGCAGTAGGCGCTTTTTGATTCACGGTCTTACGCACATGCCTTTCCGCTGCGTCATTTTCGCCGCAAACCGTGCAGATGCCCCAATGGCCTTCCTTGTTGGAAAACAGCTGGCCTTCAAAAACATGAGGCAGCGGATCGCCGCCGGGAACGGTCATGGTTTCGTGAACACTGTCACAACGGTCGCACTTTACCAGATACATGGCCGGTGAGGCGCAGGTTGCCTCGCTGACCAGCTGATCGGAGGGGGTAGTGGTGTAGCTGTGTCCGGCGGGTTCGGCGTACACGAAGCTGCAGACGGTGCAACGATAAGGTTCGGTGCAACTGGCCACGCCGCCGGTGTGGGCTTTGGGCTCCTCCGCCATGCCGCAGCCGGGTCGCTGGCAAAGCTGCCAATGGCCCAGTTCGCTCTGGTGGGTAAAGATGCCGTAGTATTCATGATAGAGGGGTCTTCCATACCTGGAGCCGCACAGAGCGCACCGGGCAGGGGTTGTGCATGTGGCTTCACCGCCGCTGCAGGCTTCGGTGACCACATGGGCGCTGTTGTGGGCACAGGTTTTGGTGTGTTTATTGTCATGGGATTCGAATTTGTCGAAATAATGGGCATCCGGATCTGCCGGAAGTGCCACAGAAACGATTTCCAATCCGTCTGCATCCACATTCTTCTGGCAAGTGGCGCACAGGTGGTAACCCAGTTTGCCTGCCGCCATGCAGGTAGTGGCCACGCCTTCGTTCCATGTACCCAAAGTGTGACCATTGACGGATGTCAATTTGAAGTAGACATACGTGCCTGCAGTATCCGGGTTGTAGGGCTCCATAGCTTCCAGAACTGCGCCGGCAACGGCGGTATATTCTCCGCTATACTGAGAAAGATCGGGTGCGCCGGAGGCAAAGATCGCTCCGTTTCCTGCGATCTCAAGGCTGCCTTCCTTGATCACAAGGACGCCGCTGATTCCATTGGTGCTGAGCTTTCCGTGGATACCTGTCACCGTAATGCTGCCGGCCTTAATGCCAAAAGTCGTGTTGGCTTCCAGGGCAGGGGTCTCAGGTTCGGTGTCGGTAGGATCGTCTGTTTCCGTGTCTGTTGTATCATCGGTTTCCGTATCGGTGGTATCGTCGGTTTCGGATTCCGGAGGGTTCTCGGTTTCTGTGTCGGTGGTGGTATCCGATTCTTCGGTCACGACCTCCGGAGTGATGTCCGGTTCAGTCTCGGGAGTTTCTCCGGTCTCAGGCGTACTCTCGGTGCCACCTTCGGGCGTACCCTCCGCACCGGGATCGGTCGGAGTAGTCTCTTCCGTTTTTTCAGCGTTGCCGGTAACATCGTTTGCGCCCCGCAGCTGCAGCGTAATCGCCATGTCCCCGGCGTCGATGCCAGCGCCCTGGGCATTGTTGATCATCACATCAAAAAGGGTCAAAGTGTGATTCTGACCGTCCGTCACAAAAATCGCACAGCCGTAACCAATACCGCTGACGCTGTCTGTCAGCCAATAGCTATGGCTGGGAGTTGCTGCGGAAATAACCAAGCCTGTACCGTTCATGATACTGCCTGCCATGGTGTATCGTGCGCCGTCGCTGCCAAATGTGGCTGCGCCCGCAAGTTTATGATTCGCCAGCTTCAGTTTTCCGCTGATGAAATATTCAAGAGGAATCGGTGCAGCGCTGTCTGCCAGCAAAACATCAGCCGAAACGCCCTGCGCTGTAACATTTCCGCCGTCTTCAATGACAAGGGCAGTATTCTCGCCCACATAGAGGCCGGCCTTACCCTCGCCCATACCGACGGGTCGCAGGGACACATTACTGCCCACCGTCAGCTTACTGCCAACAGTCACGCCGTGACCGGATTCCAACGCACTTACCGACAGTGCAGCGGTTTCCGCAGCAGTAAGCACAACCTCGCCGGTCAGATCCATTGCGCCGGTCTTGCCGCTGACAGAAGCACTTCCAAGCAGGTGGATCGTCAGTTTTTCCGTGCCGCTATAGACGATGCCTGCACCCTCACCGGTAATATTCGCACCAGCCGCAAGGGTCAGCGTGTTCGTTTCGCCGTTGAATAACACCGTTGCGCCCTCGTCAGCTGCGCCCAAAACATCCTGCGCATTGCCGCTGGTGACCTGAATTCCGGCCACCCAGAGGTCATATTGAACCGCAGCCTTGATCTGGGAACGGACTGCGCCTTCCACAGTATTCTGCGGATCGGAGATCTCAACAGGGTCTGCGCCTGCGGTATAGACGTAGGTATAGTAGCGTCCGTTAAGGTCGCCATCAACAGTCACAGACCAAATGCCGTTCTCACCGGCTGTCATGGGGTATGTGCCCAACTCCGCAGCGCCCTCGTCCGTATCATTCAAGGTAGCATACACCTTCACGGACACGGCGGTAGCCTCAGCATTTTGATAGCCAAAAACGGTCTTGTCCGCAGAACACACCGCGCCCAAAGCCGCCGGCTCTTCCGCAAAGGCTGCCAAAGCAGCCACCGACATAAGCAACACGGCACAAACGAGCAGGCACAAAATCCGTTTTTTCATGACATCATTCTCCTTCACGGAATATTCCAGCCGAAAACCGGCGCAAAAGCAAAGTTGTTAGGGTCATTATACCGAAATTCTTCGAGCATTTCAATGCCTGCGGTAAAAATGTAACAATTTATCTACAAAAAAACAGATCCCCAAAATGGGGATCTGTTCTTTTACTTTAAGCTAGTGGATTAAGCCTTCTTTTTCTTTGCCACAATGATGACGACGACAACGCCGGCAATCACTACGACAGCAACGATGACAATCCACCAGGGGAACTCCAGCACGGGAGTGGCTTCGGTTTCAACGTCGCCACAGACGGTGCAGGTGTGCTTCTGCTCGCCCTGTTCCTGCAGGGTAGCCTTCTTAACGGTCTCCCAATCGCCATAGGTATGAGCGCCGGTAGCTGCGAGCTCCTTATAAGTGGTGTGATCGCAGTTTTTGCACTTCTCGTAAGCATCCCAGCCGATCGCGCCGCAAGTAGGAGCCTTAGCGGCTACCTGCTCCAGATCGTGAGCCAGCTTTTCAGCGAGAACAGCATTACATACGGTGCAGTTCTGAGTGGAGGTGCAAGTGGCGGCAGCGCCGGGAGTGTGAGCCAGCATTTCGCCGTAAGCGTTGCCACAGATGGTGCAGACAGCCTGCGCAGTGCAGGTTGCGGTACCGCCGGTGTGCTTGCAGCCGTAGCCGCAGGCGGAGCAAACGCCGTTAACCAGAGTGTGCTCTGCTACGTCCTTCTTAGCGCCACAAGTCCAACATACATACCAGTGACCGCTTGCATCAGAGTTCACCAGCGTAGTGGAGTAGTTGTGAGCCTTCATAGGGACGGTTTCCTGCTTGACCAGGACTTCGTTACAGACAGAGCAATGCTTGCCTTCGGTCAGGCCGGTCTTGGTGCAGGTTGCAGCAACTGCTGCATCCACAACCTCGGTGTGACCCAGAGCGGGAACAACTTCCTGTGCGGTGGTAGCACCGTCGCAACGGGAGCAATGTGCGCCTTCGGTCAGGCCGGTCACGGTGCAGGTTGCAGCAACTGCAGCATCGATGACCATGTCGTGACCCAGAGCGGGGACGACTTCCTGAGCAATCAGAACTTCGTTACAAACGGAGCAATGCTTGCCTTCGGTCAGGCCGGTGTTGACACAGTCGGATGCAACAGCTTCGTCGATAACCTCGGTGTGACCCAGAGCGGGAACAATCACGTTGGTGCGGCTCAGCTCGACATTGCAACGAGTGCAGTAAATAACATTGTCGTAGGAACCGGTGTTAACACAGTCGGGGTCAACATTGTTCTCAACAACAACAGCGCCTTCATTATGACCCAGAGCGGGAGCAAGCTCCTTCAGGCAGTGGGTGCAGATCTGGTTGGTGGTGCAGGTGGGTGCAGCGCCGGGATAATTCTTACCGGCTTCGTAGCAATCGTGGGTGGTAGAAATCACATTCACGGGCAACTCAGCATCAGCAAGGTCATGAGCCTTACCGGCCAGATCGCAGTAGCTCAGACGATCCAGATAAACCTTGGAAACGGCATCAACATCGGCGCCTTCCTTGACCTTAAAGGTCAGGTCGATAACCTTGCCGGTGCCTTCGATCTTAGTTGCGAGATGGGGATACTGAACACCCAGAGAGGGATCGCCAACAGTGACAACAACTCTGTTGTCTTTCGGATTGACCTTTACACCAGCAAAGGTCGCTCCGGAAACGTCATAGCTGACATACTCCAGTTCGGAGTTCCACTTGACGTCAAAGTTAACACCCAGGTTACCCGGGTTTTCATTAATCATAACCGAAACTTTAATGGTGTTACCATACACCACGGTGGAGGGGTTAGCCTCCACCGCGATTGTAAAGTTTTGATTATCGGATGTTGCCGATACGGTCACGACCAACGAGAAACACACAAGCAGAGCCAGGACAAGGGAAATAAGCTTGTTGTTTTTCATTGTTTGGAACCTCCGTTAATTAGGCAGCAACAAAGCCTTCGGGAGCAGTCCATTCCAGAGCCTCGTAGATGACGGACTCATCAGCGCCCTGCAGCAGCTGGTTCATGAGATCCAGGTCAGTGATGGTGATCTGGCCGTCCTTGTTAGCGTCGGCAGATGCCAGGTACTCGTACTCGGATTCGCCGGTCAGGATCTGGTTGCAGAAGTACAGGTCGGTGATGGTGACATCGCCGCTGTAGTTGATGTCCAGCATGATGCCTGCCTCGTCGTATGCCCAGTCAGCTTCGTTCTCGACTTCACCCTCGGAGTTAACGACGGTAGCAGAAGAAGTCCAACCATTGACACCTTGGTATTCCATGTCGGCAGAGATCTCATAGTCGTACTCATAGCCGGGAACGCCCATGAAGGTGTAGTCGAACTTAGCCTCGACCTGGAAGTACAGGGTGATGACGGACTGAGTGCCGTTGACCAGAGCGTCCTGAATCTTGCCATCGATGTCGTTTTCGGTGTAAGCGGAAACCTTGATGGTGCCTTCCATGTCTTCAGCAATGCCATACAGATCGTTGATGCTGTTGCCGTTGACATCGTAGCCCTCAACATCAAATTCGTAGATCAATTCATCCTCGGTGATGTTGTCGACCTTGTAGTTAGCGAAGACATCGCCAGCATTGTAGGTGTAGCCCAGGAAGTTCATGGAAGCGGCGTTGTAGTAAACGTCGAAGTTGAAGCCCCAAATGTTGGTCTGGTAAGCATTCAGAGTGATCTCGTAGGAGATGACGTCGCCGTCAGTGATTTCTGCGCCGGAAACAGCAGCGTTGTCAACTTCAATGATGAAGTCAACGCCGGTGCGGATAACGTCACGGGTGATCTCATCGCCGCAATCATCGTTGGAGCAGATGAAGGTGATGGAGCCCAGGGACTCGTAAGTAGGAGCGGTGTAAGCAGTGATGGGACCCTGGTAGTCTTCGCCCCAGTACAGGAACTGTTCGCCGTACCAGCCGCAGATATCCTCGTCGATAATCTCTTCAGCTTCCTTGCCAGCGAAGTAGCTTTCGCCCCAAGGTGCGTAGTGGCCAACGGGATCAATGATGTTGGTGATCAGGTCCTTTTCGCCGCAGCCGTTAGCGCAGGTCTCAGCATAGTAGCCGTAGTGCTCGCAGCCGGGGTCAACAGTGATCTGCTCGATGTCGTGAGACTTGCCAACGACCTTGTCGCCGTCGTTGTTAGCGGTCAGGGGGCAGCCAGCGTGCTCTTCAGCATCGTCGTTGACACAGACGCGGTCGGTGACAGTGTCGGTGCACTTGTCTTCGATGGTCTCGCCAGCAGCATTCTTGTGGCCGGTAGCGGGCAGGGTCTCGGAGCTCAGCTCGTCGCCGCAGATCTCGCAGTTGATCACAATGGAGCCGTCCTCGGTGCAGGAGGGGTAGGTGGTGATGGGATCGTCTTCTACGTGCTCAACTTCGTCGATGTAGCCATCAACGTACTCAGAGCCGCAGCCCAGGGTGCATTCGTAGTGGACAAAGCCGGGGGTCTCGCACTCGTCTTCTTCCTCAACTGCGTTATCAGCGTAGTTGTGAGGCAGCATGGTGTCTTCAGCAGTACGAGTGTCTTCTGTTTCGCAGCCGTTGCCGCAGATAGCGGTCTCGGTGCCGTCAGCTTCGCAGGTAGCGTCGTTATTGTAGACGTAGTTGCCCTCGAAAGCATGGCCCAGAGCGGAGTCTTCCTCAGTACGGGTATCTTCAGCCTCGCCGCACAGTTCACAGGTAGCGGTCTCGGTGCCGTCTTCGGTGCAGGTTGCGTCGTTGTTGGAGACGTAGTCGACGAAGGAGTGGCCTCTGCCGGTGTTGTCAACCAGAACCAGGTAGGTCCAGTCGCAGTGGGGGCAGTATGCCTTCCAGTAGCCTTCCTCGATGCAATCGCCGGGACGGTATTCCTGATACTCGGTCGCGCCGGTGTCCAGGCCTGCAGCAAACTCGGGGTGCTCCAGCTCGAACTCCTGCTTAGCAGTCAGATTCAGATCTTCTCTGCCGTAGTAGGTTCTGTTGGGAACGAAGGACTTAGCATTTCTCTTGTCCTCGCCCTGGCAGCCATCGACAGTACACTTGTAGATGTCGTAGCCCTTCTCGCCAGCGCAGGTGGGCAGAGTGGTGCGATCCTTCTCGGTTGCCCACTTGTGGCCCTTAGTGCCGGTCTGTTCCTGCTGGAAGGGGCCGTCGTTGGGGCCGTAGCAGCAGCCTTCACGGTCACAGACCTTGTAAGCGTTGGTGGTGCAGGTAGCAGCAATGTCATTGCTGGGATCGGAGTAGTCATGGCCCAGAACGGGCAGGTCTACGGGATGGTTGTCGTTGCAGCCGACGCAGTACCAGAACTCCTTACCGGGGTTGCGGCAGTCGTTGGGCTGAACGGTATCCTTGGGAATGTAGAAGTGGACAGGCTCCTCATCAGACTCGGTCACAACAGGAGTGCCGATGATCTTGAAGCCATCGTGGTTAGCATCCAGGTCGTACACGTTGCCGTCTTCACGGACCTCAACGGTAACGTCCAGAATCAGGGGTTCGCCGTCGAATTCGACCTCAACGGTCTTCTTCAGCTCGGTCTCATTACCCTCGGAATCGGTGCAGTTTTCGTTGGTGCAGTAAGTAAAGGTGTACTTGTAAGCCTTGCCGCAGGTAGCGGGAACGGTCACAGTCTCCAAATCGTGCTGGGTCATGTCGATCTTCTCGCTCAGCGCTTCGCCGCAGCCTTCACGGCCGCAGATCCAGCTGTGAGCACCGTCGACCTTGCAGGAAGCGGGGGTCAGCACGTACTGCTCGCTCAGCTTAGCATCAGCGCACTCTTCGCACTCTTCCTCGGGATCCCACTCACGGCCGTGCTCGGAGCACTCGTAGTAGGTGTGGCCCAGCTTGGGATGGATAGTCAGCTGTTCATCCTCGGTCTCCTCGGTCACGCCCTTGGTCTCAGCACAGCTCAGGCAGAAGTAGCAGCTAAAGCCGGGAGTGGTGCAGGTGGGAGCGACATACTGGATCTCGTCATTCCAATCGTGTGCGATGTCCAGGAAAACGTCTTCCTCGGTAACCTCAACCAGGCCCTCCTGGGTCTCGATGAAGAGCTTGCCGCAGACTTCGTCCTTCCAGTACTCGATGTTACCGGTGCTGTCGCAGTCGGGCTCAACAGCCTCGATCAGCTCCATGCCCTCGGTGTGGGGCTCGTAAGCCTTGATGGCAACAGCCTTGTACTGAGAGCAGCCTTCGTTGGTGCAGTAGAACTTGATAACGCCGTCCTCGTGGTAGGTGGGTTCCTTCACGACTTCGTAGTAGTCGGGATCATCGTAAACCCAGCTGTGCTCCTCTTCGGGCTCGTGCTCTTCGTCCTTAGCGCCGCAGACGTCACAAACGGACTCGGAAGCGGTGCAGTCGTTGGTGGGGTACTCGGTCTCGAAGGTGTGGGGCAGCTTAGCGATAACGCCAGCAGCAGAAACCTCGACCTCGTAGTAGTCAGCGTAGTACTCCACATCCTCTTCCAGGACGTACGTATCGCCACAGTTGTCGCAAGTGTACACGGGCACCATACCAGTGCTGGTGCAGGTGGGCTCGACAACTTCGGTGGGCTCGGTGGTGCTCACATGGTCATCCATGGGGATGATGTCGTCCATGAAGTAAGCACCGCAGTCGCACTGATACAGGGTGTAGCCGTCCTGGCCGCACTCGGGTGCTACTGTGGAGATGGGCGTATAACCAACACCGTGGGCATCGCAATGTGCCTTAGAGTGATCGTTATAACCCTCATGTTCGTCGAGAACAGGGCAGTCATTCTCGGTTGCAAAGATGGTTGCAGGCAGAAGGGATACAACCAGAGCAACAGACAAAAGAACTGCAAGGATTTTCTTCGTCATAATACTTTCTCCTTTTTGAATATGTTTTTGGTATTCTTCATACCGTTGAGAATTTTTTGCGACCGCTTCACGTTCACAAGACCTGCGTGATATACCTGCTGTTTCCCTTCATTTCCCACGCTCCTTGCTAATTGTTCTGCAGTCAGATCTGCGTTGTCAGACCGGGGTAAAAAAGGTATAATTACCCCACATCGAAACTTCGCAGACATAATCTTGCGTGTAGAGTATAACATAGTTATTCAGAAAATGCAAGCCTTTCCAAGGGATATTTTTGCAAAAAAATAAATTTTGTCGACCTTTTTATGTTAACAGGGTTATATTTTACCAAATAAGGATAAATTATCTTTATTTTTTCCTGAAAAAGCACAATATGTTGGGTATCATGCGCCCGGAAGTATGATATATTGCGACTTGCTTTTAGGGGACGTTTTTCGCTCCGCAGATGTATATGTTATTATAATGTATAGGAAACTTCGTTGACTTATTTTACAGGCGTGGTATAATGGCATCGTGCAACAATTGTATGTGAGGTACATTATGAAAAAGGTTATAAAGAGAGCCTTGCCCCTGTTTTTGATCCTGGCACTTATGCTCACCCTCTCTGCCTGCTCTGCTTCGCAGCAACACTGGCAGGAAATTTTTCAGTGGGAAGCCAGTCAAGGCACTGTCACCGTATACAGTGCAGAACATGACTATGATGTTTTCTTCCAATGTCAACTTAAATTCGAACTGCGATCCACCGAAGGCGAAGTCCAGACCTACATAACCAAAAACCGCACAAAGCTGTTTGCTGCGCCGACGTTTAAGTATATGTGTGACAAGGAGGGCATGCTGGATGTATATTTTTGTATGCGCTTCATCGAAGAGGAGACTGCCGCATCAGCCGTTACCTTTGAGGATGTTGTGCCGCCTTTTACAGAAATAATCTGGGATATGCTTGTAAATTCGCAGGTGGACGGCTTCTGGGAATCCTTGGGCAAAGCGTTTCTCAGTCTCTTCTCTGATATTGTTGACAATATTTTTAGCTTTTTTGATTTTATCGATCAGGTTTTGAGCTCCTCTGATCCGGCAGGTTTGATGGCAGAGAAATTTATCGAAATCGTAGCTGGATTGGACAGCACACGTGAAGATGCGATCCAGCAAGCGCTGAAAAGCGCCGGTGGCCAATCGGTCGAGTCTTATGCAGACCTGCTCTATAGCACAATTGCGCAGCACATTGCCGGCAAATAACATCAAAAGGACACCGCCCCGTTGGGTGGTGTCCTTTGATATTATTTCCCCATTGTGCGGGCGGCGTCCTTCATCATTTGGCGAATCGGAAGCTGATAGGGACAGCGGCTCTCACAATCACCGCAGCCTATGCAGTCGGATGCCGTTTTCTTTAAGGTGGCATAGCGGTCGAGCGCCCACTCTTTCAGATCGTATCGGCTGTAGTAGCCTTCAAACAGGAACACCGCAGGAATGCTGATCCCCGCCGTGCAGGGAGCGCAGTAATTGCAGCGGCGGCAGAAGTTGGTGCCCAGCCGGGATCGGATCCGAGAGATCTGCTCCTGTTCGTCGGCGGTCAAGGGCGAATCGTCGCTGACCGCAGCAATGTTCTGATCGATCTCAGCTTCGTCGGCCATGCCGGGAATGACCACAGTCACATTCGGATTGCTCACCACAAAGCGCAGCGCCGTAGTGCCGTCTTCGATGGCACCGCCGGCCAGCGGCTTCATGCAAATAAAGCCGATGTTCTTCTCGGCGCACTTTTTGATCAGTTCCTCGCCCTGGGATTCTACAATATTATAGGGAAACATGATAGTTTCCACCCAAGGCAGCTCCAACGCCTGCCGAAACAGCTCGGCGCTGTGGAGCGTAATGCCGATGTGGCCGATCTTGCCCTGCGCTTTTGCTTCCTGCAGTGCTTCCAATGCGCCGTCCGGTGCGGTTACCTGCTCCAGCTCCCGGGCGTCTGGGTTGTGGATCTGGTAAAGGTCGATATAATCCGTGCGGAGGTTTTTCAGGCTGAGGTCAACATCCTTTGCCATTGCCTCTTTCGTCCGGGCCATGCTCTTGGTGGCCAGCACGAAATGCTCACGAATCCCCTCCAGCGCAAAGCCCAGATATTCTTCGCTGACCGTGTAGCCACGGGCGGTATCGATATAATTGACGCCTTCCGCCATCAGCTTTTGCACCAGCGGTCTTGTGCCCTCAGCATCGATCCGCTGAATGGGGATCCCGCCCAGACCCAGCCGTGAGATCTTAAGACCGGTCTTGCCCAAAATTCTGTATTCCATAGTCGTGCTCCTGTTCGTTTCGGTATTTCTTTAGTGTGATCATACCATAGCCGGCGGCACTTTTCAAGCTTGCAGAGAACTCGGAAAGCGAATTGATTGATGAATAGCAATAGAAAGGTATGAGGCTCCTCATAGCATTTTTATTGTTGGCTTTACTTTTGCAAATTTCTGTGCTAGAACGGAAATGCCGACAAGGATGCATGACCATGAGAAAAAAACGCTAAAAAGCATTCTCTAACTTTATGACCTCAAAAGCAAAGAAAAGCACCGAAAACAAGCTGTCTTCGGCACTTTTTACGGTTGCGGAGGCAGGACTCGATCTGTGTCTGACTTGTTGGTTGTCTTTCATCGGTTCTGCAGCCCGGTTTGCGGTGCCCGATAAAATCTTCGGGCTTGCGCTTTTCCTCGATTTTATCGACCGCTGCACTGCGCTCAGGTC
>JAZQJO010000016.1:0-32764 GCA_045541695.1 Faecousia sp. | reverse complement strand
ACACGATTCTTAAACAATCCATTTTAATTGTCCAAGGTGTTTATAGTTCGTCTCACATTATTCAATTTGCAAGGTACAAACCGTTCGCCGTGCGAACTTTTACATATTAGCACAATCTTCCGCTTATGTCAAGAAGTTTTTCTCATTTTTTGAAAAATTTTTTCTTGGCAAAAACGTGTTGCGCTGCAAGGGATTTTATCGCCTTGAAACGTTGGTGCAAATGTCTCCCAGCGCATCTGCCGCATCGATGCTGCACTCTTCTCTGCCCGCCAGATCCCCCAGGCTCACCATGCCGCAAACGCAGCCGTTTTCCACCACCGGCAGCCGCCGGATCTGCTGCCGCCCCATCAGATGCGCAGCCGCGCTTGTATCCATATCCGGCGAGGCGGAAATCACGTTGCCGGTCATCACGTCCCGCACCCGTGTCTGGGCAGGCGAGCGATCCGTTGCCACGCAGCGGGTCACCAGATCCCGATCCGTCACCACGCCGCAGAGCTTACCGTCTTTGCCACACACCGGCAGCGCTCCTATATTATAATGTGCCAGCGTCCGTGCCGCCACGGACACAGGCTCCTCCGCACCGATCCGGATCACCTGACTGGTCATAACGTCCCTAACTTTCATAAAATCCTCCTTATATGCAGATACAGGGAGTATTTCCAATCCGTGTAAATTTATACCTGCTTGCATAACACGGCAAAATATGTTATTCTGCTTTTAGGTATTTTATAATGTAAGGTCGTGATTCTATGGAGTATTCTCAAATCAAAGCCATATCTGCTACCCTGGCGGAGAATATCAGCCGGGTCATCGTAGGTAAGGAAAGCCAGATCCGTCTGCTGCTTGCGGCTCTGTTTTCCGGCGGCCACGTGCTGCTGGAGGATGTGCCGGGCACCGGCAAGACCACGCTGGCAAAATCTCTGGCACGATCCCTGTCCTGCGATTTCGCCCGCATCCAGTTCACCCCGGATCTGCTGCCTGCGGACATCACCGGCATCCGGATCTACGATCAGCGCTCCGGCGAATTCACCTTTGTGAAAGGCCCGGCCTTTACCAACATTCTGCTGGCAGATGAGATCAACCGTGCCACTCCCAGAACCCAGTCTGCGCTTTTGGAATGCATGGAGGAAAAGCAGATCACCGAAGGCGGCATTACCTATCCTCTTGCTGACCCCTTCCTGGTGATCGCCACCCAGAACCCTGTGGAGACCCAGGGCACTTTCGCTCTGCCGGAAGCGCAGCTGGACCGCTTTTTGATGCGGCTTTCTCTGGGTTATCCCACGCAAAAGGAAGCCGTGGCTATGCTGGAGCGATTTATCCACCATCAGCCGCTGCAGGAGCTTTCCGCTGTGGCGGATGCTGAGCAGGTGCGGCAAATTACTGCCCTTTGTGCCTCCTGCCGGGTATCGCCGGAAATTATGGACTACATCGCCAGACTTTGCGAAGCCGCCCGGACACAGGACAAGGTGCGTCTTGGACCTTCTCCCCGTGCGATGCTGGCACTTATGCGCTGCTGCCAGGCCTATGCCGCCATGGACGGCCGGAATTATGTGATCCCCGACGACGTAAAAGCCCTTGCCGTGCCGGTGCTGGCTCACCGGATTATTCTGCGGGGCAATACATATCAGCTCTCAGCCGAGGGCTTCGTAAGCAGCCTGCTGAGCCAGGTCAGCGTGCCGACTGAAGTATGAATATTCTGCTGTTTTGCTTTCTGGCGCTGATCCTTTACTTCGCCCATTATCCTTTTTTGCGCCGGAGTCTGCGTTTTTTGCGCTGCCGGCGGGAATTCAGTGTCAGTGTGGGTTTTGTGGGTCAGGAGATCCGTCTGGTGGAAACCGTGGGAAATTACGGTTCGTTCATTATTCCCTGGCTGCGGCTGGAAAGCCGGATATCGCCCTGGCTGCGGCTGGGCAGCCAGAACAATCTGCTGGTCTCCCACGATCGGTATTTCACCAGCCTGTTCACGCTGATGCCCCACCAACAGATCCGGCGGATCCACCGCATTACGCTGCTGCGCAGAGGTATCTACGATCTGGGCAGCGCTGCGCTGACTGTTGGCGATACTCTGGGCTTCTTTCGGTGCTCCCGGGATCAAAGCCTCAGCGCACGGGTCATGGTGTATCCTGCGCTGGTGGACGAAAATCAACTGCCGCCCCTGATCACCCAACAGCTGGGCGAGCTGAGCCGGCAACGGCAGCTGATGCAGGATCCTTTTCTGATCCGTGGTATTCGGGACTATGTTCCCGGCGACCCTGTGCGGGATATCCATTGGCCTGCCACCGCAAAGGTGGGCACGCCCCAGCTGCGGCTTCATGATGATACCGCCCGCACCCGTCTTTTGGTGGTGCTGAATGTGCAGACCCAGGCGATCCAGTGGCAGGACCGACCTGCGGAGCAATCCGAAGAAGCTTTGGAATACGCCATTTCCCTGGCAGCCACCGCCTGCGTCCGTTCTCTGGAAAAGGGTCTGGCGGCAGGCTTTGCTGCCAACGCCGGTGTGGACGACGGCAAGGAAACCACCGTTCTCATGCCCGCCGAGGGCATTGCCCGGATCGAGGAGCTGCTGTCCGTTTTTGCCCGGCTCAGCACCGTAAGACGGCAGTATTTCTCCAGCTTTCTGGAATCTCTGAAAAGCTGCAGCGATCTGGATATCCTGGTGCTCTCCTGCTACGAGGACGAGGACATCCGAGCCGCCCTGGAGCAGCTGAAGCGCCGGGGCAACCGTGTTACCTTTCATAAGCTGGAAGGAGGCGGACCCAATGATTAAAGAATTTCCCCGCAAAGTACAGTTTCCCGTTATGCTTGCCTGCGGCGCTGCGCCCCTAAGCGCCCTGCTGTTTGCGCTGCTTGCTCCCCAGGCGCTGCAAATGGCCTGGCTGCTGCCCGTCGCCATGATTGTGCTTTCTGTGCCCTGTCTGCTGCTGCGCAAGGGCAGACTTTGGGTGGGTCTGGCACTTGGGCTTGGCTATATTGCCGGCGGTATTTTTATGGTGCGGCAGATCTGCACCGATCCCTGGCTCACAGCGGTTCCGGTTTTTTACGGTCTTTTGCTGCTGTATACCGTTCCTATGGGCTCCTGGCCATGGCATCGGGAGCCACCCATGGCAGTATCCATTATAGGCATTATTCTGCACATCGCAGCTCAGCTGACCATCCATCATTTCCAGCTTGCGCACAATCCGGCGCTGGAGCCTGTGCAAACCGGCCTGCTGATCTGCTTTTTGATCTTTGCTTTCCTGCTGCTGCTTTCCAGAAATCGCTCCTCTCTGGCCTCCGCTTCTCAGGAAAAGCCTGTGATCCCCCGGTCAACCCGGCTAAAAAATGTTCTGATGGTGGTGTTTTTCTTCCTGCTGCTGGCGCTGCTTTCCCGGTCGGCATTTCTGACCCAGGCCGTTACAGCTGCGCTGCGTGCCATTGCAGGGGTGTTGGCTTTTCTGGCGACTCTGCGGTCCGAAGGCGACGAACTTCCCACAGAAACCGTCGTTACCGAGCCTCCGGAAGACATGGGCAACTTGCCCACGACCCAGGTCGGCGGCGCCCTCCAAAACTTTCTTCTGGCTGCATTCCGGTTTTTGCTTCCCTTTATTGTGGTTGTCTTTTTTATTCTGGTTTTGTTCCTGCTGTTTAAGTATTCGTCCAAGCTTTTCAAGAGCCTGGGACGGCTTTTGCAGCGCTTCACTGCCTCCGCAACGGCAGATTACGAAGAACAGATCACAGACACCCGGGACTCTCCGGATCCGGAGGCTACGCCCAGACGGATCGCCCGGCTGCAGTTTTTGCCCGGCAAACGGCTTTCGCCGGCAGAAAATATCCGCCGGCGCTACCGGCAGCTGAAAAAACGCAATACCCAATGGACTTCCAGCAGCACCGCCCGGGAAAACCTCCCGGAGGATGCCGCTCCCTTGTACGAGCAGGCACGTTACAGCGAAAATCCCGTCACAGCTGAAGACGCTGCGGAATTCGCCGCAAAAACCAAACGGATATAACCGAAAACACCTCCGGTAAGCCCGGAGGTGTTTTTAGTATGGAATTGTTCTCAAAAATATGATATTTTATATGTAAGATACAAACATCAAACCGCAATTATATGTATGAGGAGGTGAGGCTGTGGAAGACCGTGAACTGATCGCCATGCTTTGGAGCAGAGCCGAAGATGCGATCAGCGCTCTGCAAAACTGTTTCGGCAAGCGCCTGTACCGCACCGCCATGAACATTCTCGGCTCTCACCGGGATGCTGAAGAGGCCGTCAACGACACTTATCTGGCTGTATGGAATACCATTCCGCCAAAGCGCCCCGAGCCGCTGGCGCCTTTCGTGTATCGCACAGGGCGCAACATTGCATTGCAGCGTCTGCGGGACACGACGGCACAAAAGCGCAACAGCAGCTATGATCTTTCTCTTGAGGAGCTGGAAGGCTGCATTCCCGGCGGAGACCTTGCTAAGCAGCTGGATGCGCGCCTGTTGGGGCAGGCTATCGATGCCTTTTTGGACACACTCAGCCGGGAAAACCGCCAGCTGTTTTTGCGGCGGTATTGGTTCGGCGACTCTGTCCAGGAGATCGCCAAGGACTTCGGTCTTGCCGCCGGGACGGTATCCGTCCGCCTCAACCGCATAAAAGATAAGCTGCGCACATGCCTGACAAAGGAGGGTTTGATGTGAAAGAATTGATAGGTAACGCTCTGAACGAGATCAGCGACCGCCACATTGCCGAGGCAGCCAGTCCACCGAAAAAGAAGCATCCCTGGTGGCTCGCCGCAGTTGCCGCCGCTCTGGCAACGGTGATCCTGTTTCTTTGCTTTTCCGGTCCTATGACCATTCAGGCAGAAGCCTTGGCGCTGCCTTCTGACCCCCGGATCTCTGCCCGCCCCCAATTCAGCGACTATAAAAACCGGGACGAATGGAACACGGTCTACGACGCATGGGATGCCGAGCGGATCGCCCGCAACGATATAAAAACCGCTGCCCTGTCTGCTTTGACGCCATTTTGCAAAGAGGGCTCTGCGCTGTTTCTCGGCAGCAGCGGCGATAAGAATCTGATATGGTCACCTGCCAACGCCTTCATGGGGCTTTCCATGCTGGCAGAGATCACCAGCGGGACCAGCCGGCAGCAGATATTGGATCTGTTCGCTGCAGAATCTACCGCTTCTCTGCGCAGCCGTGCCAGCGCCGTTTGGGAAAGCGTTTATCGTAATGACGGTCACGAGATCTGCACCCTTGCCAATTCTCTGTGGATCGAAGACGGACTGAATTGTCAGCAGGATGCGCTGGACGCTTTGGGTTATCATTATTACGCCTCTGTCTACCGGGGCGACCTGGGAAGCAGCCGGATCAACAATGACATCCGGGCATGGCTCAACAACAATACCGGCGGGCTGCTGAAAAAAGCCACCGACCGGATCTCTCTGGATCAGCAAACGCTGATGGCGCTCTACTCCACCTTGTACTTTCAAGCCAAGTGGACGGATGAATTTGCCGCAAAGAACAACACAAGCGGCGCTTTCCACACTCCCGGCGGTGACAGGCAGGTCACCTATATGAACAAGGCGCTGGAGCAAATGTATTATTACTGGGGATCGGATTTCGGTGCCGTTTCCCTGTCCCTAAAAAACGGCAGCACCATGTGGTTCATCCTGCCGGACGAGGGTCTGTCCGTAAACGATGTGCTGGCAAGCGGCGAGTATATGAATATGATCCTGAGCGGCGAATGGGAAAGCAAAAAGTATATGAAGGTCAATCTTTCCGTTCCCAAATTTGATATCAGCGGAACGCAGAATCTGCGAAGTGGATTGGAGCAGATGGGTCTTACAGATGTTTTTGATCCAACACAAAGCGATTTTTCCGCTATTACCGCAGATGCTCCCCTTTTCCTCTCCGCCGCCAACCAATCGGTGCGGGTCATGATCGACGAAGAGGGTGTGAAGGCAGCCGCCTATATTGAGCTTCCGGAAGCCGGCGCTGCCGCCCCTCCGGATGAGATCATCGATTTTATACTGGATCGTCCCTTCCTTTTTGTGATCTCCAGCAGCCACGTGCCGCTATTTGCCGGTGCTGTCAATGCGCCATAAATAAAAATGCCCCGGGATTGCTCCCGGGGCATTTTTTTGTCGTTTTAGAACTCGCACTTAGCTGCAATGTACTCCTTCAGCTGGCTGACAGGAATACGCACCTGCTCCATGGTGTCACGGTCACGGACGGTGACACAATCATCGGCGGGCGTATTCTCGTCGCCCACGGTCTGGAAGTCCACAGTGATACAAAGCGGCGTGCCGATCTCGTCTTCACGGCGGTAACGCTTGCCGATGGAGCCGGCATCGTCAAAGTCCACCATAAAGTCCTTACGCAACATCTTGTAAATTTCCTCTGCCTTGGGGCTCAGCTTCTTGGAAAGGGGCAGCACGGCAGCCTTGAAGGGTGCCAGTGCAGGATGCAGGCGCAGAACAGTACGCACATCATCGTTGCCATTTTTATCCTGACCCACAACTTCCTCATCGTAAGCTTCGCACAGGAATGCCAGCGCCACACGGTCGCAGCCCAGGCTCGGCTCGATAACGTAGGGAATGTAGTGTTCGTTACGATCCTGGTCGAAATAGGTCAGCTTCTTGCCGGAAGCCTCCTGATGGCGGCCCAGATCATAGTCGGTACGGTCAGCAATGCCCCACAGCTCGCCCCAGCCGGAGCCGAAGGGGAACTGGAATTCAATGTCGGTGGTAGCACGGGAATAGAAAGCCAGCTCAGCCGGATCATGATCACGCAGGCGCAGGGATTCTCTCTTGATGCCCAGGCTGGTCAGCCAGTTGACACAGAAATCCTTCCAGTAGGCAAACCACTCCAGGTCGGTGCCGGGCTGGCAGAAGAACTCGCATTCCATCTGCTCAAACTCACGGGTGCGGAAGGTGAAGTTGCCGGGGGTGATCTCATTGCGGAATGCCTTGCCAACCTGGCAGACACCGAAGGGCAGCTTCTTACGGGTGGTGCGCTGGATGTTATCGAAGTTGACGAAAATACCCTGTGCGGTCTCGGGACGCAGATAGGCAACAGAGGAAGAATCTTCGGTGACGCCGATCTTGGTCTGGAACATCAGGTTGAAGTTGCGGATGGTGGTGAAATGGTGCTTGCCGCAGTTGGGGCAAACGACGTCCTCATGCTCTGCGATAAAAGCGTCCATTTCCTTATTGTCCATGGCGTCCACATTCACAGCCTTGCCGCTCTCGGAAGCGGAGATCAGCTGGTCGGCACGCTGACGGGAGCCGCAGCCCTTGCAGTCTACCAGAGGATCGGAAAAGCTGCCCACGTGACCGGTGGTGACCCAAGTGGTGGGGTTCATGATGATGGCGGCATCCAGACCCACGTTGTAGTCGGATTCCTGCACGAACTTTTTCAGCCATGCCTTTTTGACGTTGTTCTTAAACTCCACGCCCAGAGGGCCGTAGTCCCAGGAGTTGGCCAGACCGCCGTAAATCTCGCTGCCGGCGTAAACATAGCCACGGCTCTTGCAGAGATTGACGATCATATCCAGAGTCTTTTCGCTGTTTTTCATTTGTATGTCCTCCAAAATCGGATTGTTCTTCATTAGCTACATATTATACAGATATTTCCGCCACAAATCAAGAGGAGATTTTACAGGATCTGCCCCGCAAAGCTTTCGCCCGGGGTATCCAGCGCAACGCCCAAAAGCTGCGCCACGGTGGCAGCAATATTTGCATAGCACTTGCCTGTTCCCAGATTTACAGGCTTGACCTTCTTTCCAAGCACCAGCAGCGGCACATGCTCCCGGGTGTGGTCGGTGGTGGCTTCGTAACCGGGGTCGCAGCCGTGGTCGGCGGTGAGGATCACCAGATCCTCATCTCCCATCTGCTCCAAGAATCCGGGCAGCCACGCGTCGAATTCGTTCAACGCCTTGGCATAGCCTGCCGCATCACGGCGGTGACCGTAGACCATGTCAAAGTCCACCAGATTCACAAAGCAAAGACCCCGAAAATCCTTTTGGGCATAGTGCATGGTGTGGCTGAGGCCGTCGGCATTGGATTTGTTGTAAACATACTCCGTCACGCCCTGGCCAGCGAAAATATCATGGATCTTTCCCACACCGATGCTGGCAAGACCCGCTTTTTTCAGCGCATCCAGCAGTGTTTCCTTCGGCGGCTCAAGAGAAAAATCATGGCGGTTTGAGGTGCGCTTGAAGCTGCCCGGCTGCCCCACAAAGGGACGGGCGATGACGCGGCCCACGCCGTGCTTGCCCTTCAGCAGCTTCCGGGCGATACGGCAGTATTCATACAGCTGCTCCGGCGGTACGATATCCTCATGGGCAGCGATCTGGAACACAGAGTCGGCAGAGGTGTAGACGATTAAATCGCCGGTTTTCATATGCTCAGCGCCGTATTCCTCAATGACGGCCGTGCCGCTCCAGGGCGCATTGGCAAGAACGCCTCTGCCCGTTGCTTCCCGGAAAGGCGCAAGGATCTCCTCGGGGAAGCCATCGGGATAGGTAGGCAGCGGGTTTTCCGACACGATGCCGGCGATCTCCCAATGGCCGATGGTGGTGTCCTTTCCCATAGAGGCCTCTGCCAAGCGGCCATAGGCGCCGCTGGGCGCCGCTTCCTTGGGTAGACAGTCCACACCGTCGATGTTGCCCAGACCTGCTTTGCACAGGTTAGGAATGTTCAAAACGCCGCTTTGGGCGCAGGAGCGCAGGGTATTGACGCCCACATCACCGAAGCTTTCGCTGTCGGGCATCTGTCCGATGCCAAAGGAATCCAGCACGATCAAAAAAATACGTTTCATTATTTGTTCTCCATGGCAACTGCCACGTCCAGAGCGATCTGCATCATCTGGGTGAAGGAATTCTGGCGCTGCTCGGAGCTGGTCAGCTCACCGGTGAGCACATGGTCGGAAATGGTGCAAATGCACAGACCCCGCTTGCCGTAGCGGGCGGCATTCATATACAGGGCGGCCGCTTCCATCTCCAGCGCCATAACGCCCATCTTCTTCAGGCCGTAAACGCTGTCCAGGCCCTCGGGAACACCTACATGGTCGCCGTAGAACACATCGGAAGAATTCACATTGCCCACATGGTAGGTTGCGCCGTTGGCTTCGCATGCTTTCACGGCCTCGGAAAGCAATTCATAGGAAGCAATGGGCGCAAATGTGCCGGGCAGATGGAACTGGTTTGCCCATGCGGAATCGGTGCAGGCGCCCTGTGCCAGCACGATGTCGTACAGATGAATATTTTCCTGAATGGAGCCGGCAGAGCCCACACGGATGATATTTTCCACGCCGTAGCCGTTATAGAGCTCATGGCTGTAAATACCGATGGCAGGCATGCCCATGCCGGAAGCCATGACGCTGACCTTTACGCCCTTATAATAACCGGTATGACCCTGAACGCCACGGACGTTGTTCACAAGAACAGGGTTCTCCAGGAAATTCTCTGCAATAAATTTTGCACGCAAGGGGTCGCCGGGCATCAGAACAGTCTTGCCGAAATCGCCGGGCTTGGCGGAAATGTGGGGTGTCGGTGTGGTTAACATAACTTTTCTCCTTTCATGTTGCGCTTTCGTAAAAAGAACAGAGGGCCGCTGCGTCATGCAGCAGCCCCCGGAAATTACCTTCTGCGGCTCTTGGTTCGGTGTTCGGAATACTGCTTGATCCCGGAGATCTTGCTGTCGGATTCCGTCATGAACGCCTTCAGCTTTTCCTCAAACAGCTGATCGGCGGTCTTGGGTGCAGGCGGCGGCGTGGGGGCAGCGTGGGGCTGTCTTGCCTGGGTATGCTGCGGTCTGGGAGCGAAGCCTTCCCTCTGGGGCTTGGGTTCCGTTCTTTTGATGGAAAGATTGATCTTGGCGCCTTCCACGCTGATGACCATCACCTTCACGTCCTGCCCCTCCGTCAGATGCTGGCGGATATCGCTGACATAGGTATTGGCCACCTCGGAAATATGTACCAAGCCGGTCTTGTTTTCCGGCAGCGCAATGAACGCGCCGAAATTGGTGATAGATTTAACTTTGCCTTCCAGTACGGCTCCCACGGTTAACTCCATAGTTTAAAACGCTTCCTCCAAAAAATTACTGCTGCGGCTCGATGATGACAGTATCGGGATTGACCAGGCCAAGCTCGTCCTTGGCGATCTCCTCAACGCTGTCCTGAGAGCCCAGATCTGCGATGTCTTTGTTCAGCTCATCGATGCTCTGCTCGTAGCCTGCGGCATTGGATTTGAGATCATCGGTGTAGCTTTTCAGATTTTGAATTGTGCTGTGGATGGTCAGCAACGCCACCGTAGACAACACGATAGCGGACAGAACCACTACTTTTGCCAGGGTGCTGCTGCGACGGTAGACCAAACGGATCTGCTTCCACCAGGGTTTTTGCATCGGTCTGTCCTCCTGCTTTTTTTCTGTGGCCATTTTGGCTCGATTTTATTGTACCCGATTTTTTTCTATATGCAAATAAAATTTTTGTGAATTTGCATATTTTTTGAAAAATTTTTCTTCCCGGAAGCAAAATTACCCCAAAAAACCGCCCAACACAGGTCCAAAATCCGAAAAACAGGGGTCGCAACCACTTCCCTGCCGTCATTTCCCACACCAAGCAGCCCAGCAAAAGCCCTGCCATACCGGCAATGCGGATGTCACCCAAACAGACGGCGAAGCTGTGCCAGACCCATACAGCGGCAAAGCCCAGCACAAACAGCGCATCTGCCGGGGCGTTGCGCTTTACCCGCAGAGGACGCAAAAAGCTGTACCAGACCCCCAGACCCAACCCCAGCAGCAAAGCAGCGGCAAACCGCCACGCAGCAGCAGACGGTACTGTCATCCCAGAAGCCGCCTCAGCCAGCCACCCTGTCGGGTCTCTTCATAGAGCATTGCCGACACATTGCCGTCCACCGCCACCTGCCCGCCGTCCAGCGACAGCTGCCGCAGCTGCAGATCCCTGCCCTGAATCAGCAGATCTCCCAGTTCTGTGCGCAAAAGCACCGCAGTTTCATCAAAGCTTACCACCTCTGTAACACCGGTCACCGTCAGCTGCTTGCGGTCGCTCAGGGTCAGCCGGTGTGGCAGCGGCATCTTTTCCCCGCTCATTGGCATCCCTCCTTTCCATATAGCTATGTCATCCGGCAGGTAAATATGCCGCCGCAGATTTCTTCTCTAAATTTTACATGAATCTCCGAAACCGGGGAATACTGGTGATGAAAAGGCGGTGTAACAATGAACGAGTTTTCCTGCAAAACCAAAATATATGGGGGCGCAGGCGCTGTCAGCGCCCTGGCAACGCTGGGTATCAAACGGCTTTTTCTGGTATCCGACCCCTTCTTTGTAAAAAACGGAACGGCGCAAAAAATCGCAGATGCAGCAAAAGCGGAGGCCTTCGAAATCTTCGACGGCGTTGTGCCCGACCCTACCGTTTCTCTGGCGGCAGAGGGCACGGCCCGGGTCAAGACCTTCCGGCCGGATGCCATCGTTGCTCTGGGCGGCGGCAGCGCCATGGATTGCGCCAAGGCTATGGCCTACTTCAGCGGCTGCCAGACCCTGGTGGCCATCCCCACCACCTCCGGCTCCGGGTCGGAGGTGACGGATTTTGCCATACTGACCCACGATGGCGTCAAGCACCCTCTTGTGGACAGCCAGCTGCGCCCCGGCGTAGCGATCCTGGATGACAATCTGCTGGTGAGTATGCCTCCGGCTTTGGTGGCCGACAGCGGCTTTGACGTGCTGACCCATGCTCTGGAAGCATTCACCGCCCAAAATGCCACGCCCATCACAGATGCGCTGGCGCTGGATGCCTTTTGCGCCGTTTTCGGCGCATTGCCCGCCTCCTTTGCCGGGCGCACGGCGGTGCGGCCCCGGATCCACATGGCAGCCACCATGGCAGGCATGGCCTTTACCCAGGCAGGTCTGGGGCTTTGTCACGGCATGGCCCACGCTTTGGGCGGCGCATTCCACCTTCCCCACGGACGGCTGAACGCCATTTTGCTCCCTGCAATTATCAGCTGCAACGCCTACGCAGCCGCAGAGAAATACGCAAAGCTCGCCCGGGCGGCAGGTATCGGCGGCAGCGCCGACACGGTAGCTGTGCGGAATCTGCGCAGCGGCCTTGTCCGTCTGCGAACGGAGCTGCGTCTGCCCGGTACCTTGTCACAGGCAGGCATCGACCCCCGGCAGGTCTGGCACAGCATGGACGATCTGGTGGACGCCTCCCTTTCCGACCCCTGCTGCGCCACCAATCCCATCAAGCCGGAGGGCTTTATGGTGCGCAAGATCCTGGAAGAGGTGACCGGGCGTGTCTGACACCCTTTGCAGCATCGGTCTGGATGTGGGAACCACCACCACGCAGCTGATCGTTTCCCGGCTGAAGATCGAAAACAAAGCTTCTTCTTTCGCCGTTCCCCAGCTGACCATCGCCGCCCGGGAGGTGGTGTATGAAAGTCCGGTGCATTTTACACCCTTGCTGGATGCCGGCCATGTGGACGGCGCAGGGATCAAAGAAATCGTTGCGCAGGAATACCAAAACGCCGGTATTCGCCGGGAGGATATCGACACCGGCGCTGTGATCATCACCGGGGAAACCAGCCGCAAGGAAAATGCCCGGGCGGTGCTGGATGCCCTTTCGGAATTTGCCGGAGATTTTGTGGTGGCCACAGCCGGACCGGACCTGGAAAGCATTCTGGCCGCCAAAGGCGCCGGTGCGGTCAGCTACTGCGAACAAACGGGAAAGCGGCTGCTGCACATGGACATTGGCGGCGGCACAAGCAATCTGGCGCTGATCGAGGACGGTGTGGTCACCGCCACCGGCTGTTTGAATGTTGGCGGCCGGCTGCTGAAAATGGACAGCAGCGGCGTGATATGCTATGTTTCTCCTGTTTTGAAAGAGTTATGTAAACTAAAAACCGGTGACACCGCAACTCCGGAAACGCTGCAGCCCATTGCCCGGCTGCTGGCACAGGGGCTGGAAATGGCGGCAGGATTTTGCGAGCCCTCTCCTCTTTTGGACCATCTGTGGACAACGGAGGTCATTACCGGTGACGGCCGGCGATTCGCCGCCCTTTGCCGTGAAGGGCAGCAGCCGGTGATCTCCTTTTCCGGCGGCGTTGCCGATTGTATTGAAACAAAGCAGCCCTGGCTGGCTTTCGGTGACTTGGGCCCTTTGCTGGGGCAGGCCATTCGAGAGAGCAAGCTTTGCGCAGCTGCCTATCGGCTGGGGGAGCATACCATCCGCGCCACGGTCATCGGCGCAGGCAGCCACAGTGCACAGCTTTCCGGCAGCACCGTATTCTGCCAGAACGCCGGGCTTCCTTTTAAAAACATGCCGGTGGTCTGCATTGCTTCCTCGGAGCAGACCCTACCGGGGCAGGCGCTGTCGGAGCGGATACGCAGCCGCTTGGATATGCTGGACGGCCCCGGCATACTGGCGCTGCCCGGTCTGCACGCACCCGCCTATTCCCAGATCGCCGCTCTGGCGGAGGCCATCGCCGACGCATTTCGGGATCGCCCTGTCATGGTAGCGGTGGAGCAGGATATGGCAAAGGCGCTGGGGCAGGCCATCGCTCTGCGGCTGCCGCAAAATTCTCCCGTATTTTGCATCGACAGTGTGAAGCTGGACAGCGGCTGCTATCTGGATGCCGGCTTACCGGTAGGGCCTGCCCTGCCGGTGGTGGTCAAAACACTGGTGCTGGGAAAATAACAAGGAGGTTTCTATGATACTGAAAACCACATTGCTTGGAAAGACATACGCCTTTCGGGATCTCAAGGAGGTCCTCGCCAAGGCAAACGAGGAAAAAACCGGTGACAAGCTGGCAGGTCTTGCTGCGGAAAATGCCCGGGAACGGGTGGCTGCTAAAGTAGTTCTGTCGGCGGTGACCCTGAGTGAGCTTCGGGAGAATCCCGCTGTTCCCTACGAGACCGACGAGGTCACCCGCATCATTCAGGACGCCGTCAACGAGCCGACCTATCAAAAGATCCGCAACTGGACCGTTGCCGAGCTGCGGGAATGGATCCTGTCCGAAGCGACCACCGGCGACGATATTGCCCGCATCAGCCGGGGTCTGACCTCGGAAATGGTGGCGGCGGTGTGCAAGCTGATGAGCAATCTTGACCTGATCTACGCCGCCAACAAGATCACCGTCACCGCTCACTGCAACACCACCATCGGTCTTAAGGGCACACTTTCCTGCCGTCTGCAGCCCAATCACACCACCGACGATCCCGACGGCATCACCGCTTCGGTACTGGAAGGTCTCAGCTTCGGCGCAGGCGATGCAGTGATCGGCCTAAATCCGGTGACGGACAGCCCCGAGCAGGTGGGCAAAGTGCTGCGCCGCTTTCAGGAGATCAAAGAGCATTGGGCCATTCCCACGCAAATCTGCGTGCTGGCCCATGTCACAGCACAGATGAAGGCCGTCCGTGCCGGTGCGCCCTGCGACCTGATCTTCCAGTCCATTGCCGGCAGCCAGAAAGGCAACGAAGCCTTCGGCTTCTCGGCGCAGACCCTGGAGGATGCGCGGCAGCTTCTGCTCCGTGACGGTACGGCGCAGGGTCCCAATGTGATGTATTTTGAGACCGGTCAGGGCTCTGAGCTCTCTTCCGACGCCCACCACGGCACAGACCAGGTGACCATGGAAGCCCGGTGCTACGGCTTTGCAAAGCATTTCCAGCCTTTCCTTGTGAACACTGTGGTGGGCTTTATCGGTCCTGAGTATCTGTACGATTCCCGTCAGGTCACAAGAGCCGGTCTGGAAGACCATTTCATGGGCAAGCTCACCGGTATTTCCATGGGCTGTGACTGCTGCTACACCAACCACATGAAGGCTGACCAGAACGATATTGAAAATCTGGCGGCGCTGCTGACCATGGCAGGCTGCAATTATTTCATGGGCATTCCCCACGGGGATGACATCATGCTCAATTATCAGACCACCGGTTTCCGTGAAACTGCCGCATTGCGGGAGCTGACGGGCAAGACCGCCATTCCCGAATTCCAGCGGTGGCTGGAAAAGATGGGCTTCACAGAAAACGGGAAACTCACAGCAAAAGCCGGTGACGGCTCAAGCCTGCTGTTTTGACCGGGAAGGAGAACACCATGAACAAACAGGAACTGACCGCCCTTGTGGCGGAGC
This sequence comes from Faecousia sp., assembly GCA_045541695.1. Taxonomy (GTDB): domain Bacteria; phylum Bacillota; class Clostridia; order Oscillospirales; family Oscillospiraceae; genus Faecousia. The sequence continues at coordinate 17,658 of JAZQJO010000016.1, read as the reverse complement.
TTTTGGGGCAGATGGATCTGCCGGAGCCTGCGGTCAAGGGCAGCGACTACAAAGCCACCCAGCCTTCTCCCGAGAAAAAGGATATGCACTATCATGACGGTGACTTTGTCCCCGACGTGACGGCGCTGGATCTGCGAAAGCTCTACCTGACGGAAAATGCCGCCAATCCGGAAGCTTTTCAAAAACTCAAAATAAAAACACCTGCCCGTCTGGGCAGCGGCAAGGCAGGGCCGAGATACAAGACTCTGACCATGCTCCGCTTTCGGGCAGATCATGCCGCTGCGCAGGACTCGGTTTTTTCCGAGGTGGATACGGAGTTTGCCAAGGAGCATGACCTGCTCCCCACCAAGACCCGCTGCGACAGCAAGGACGAATACCTGACCCGACCGGATCTGGGCCGCACCTTTGACGAGCATAACGCCAAAGCCATCAAAGGTGTTATCGACACGCCGCCACGGGTACAGATCGTCATCGGCGACGGACTTTCCTCCGCCGCCATCACCGCCAATGCCATGGACTGTCTGGCAGCCATTCGGGACGGATTGAAGCTTAAGGGCATCCAGCTGGGCAAGGTGATTTTTGTCAAATACTGCCGTGTAGGCGCAGGAGATGCCATCGGTGACATCACCGGCTGTGAGCTGGTCTGTATGCTGGTGGGCGAGCGCCCGGGTCTGGTGACGGACAAGAGCATGTCCGCCTATATCACTTACAAGCCTCACACCGGCGTGTCGGAGTCCAGCCGCACCGTGGTATCCAATATCCATGCCGAGGGTACGCCGGCGGTGGAGGCCGGCGCCCACATTGCTGAGCTTATCGACACCATTTTGAAGAAAAAGGTGTCCGGTGTGGGTTTGCATGCGGAGGAGAAAGTATGATCCCCGTAAAAGTCTTAGCCACCCGCTATCTCGCCAATGCCGACCCTGTCCTCGCCCGCAGCCTGGGTGCGCCGGAGGGAAAGCATTCCCTCGCCATGCTCACCACCGACTGCGACGATGCCACCTATATCGCTTTGGATGAAGCTACAAAGGCGGCGGATGTTTGGGTCTGCTATGGGCGCAGCTTTTATGCCGGCGCAGGAAATGCCACCACCCCCAACGCCGGTGAAGTCATCGGCATTCTGGCAGGGGCGACTCCCGGTGCGGTGCGAAGCGGCATGGAGGCCGCTCTGAGCATGCTGCAGCGGATCGGTTTTGAGGATATTCACGGCGTTCCCTGCCTTGCCTATACCGTCAGCAGCTGCGGCACATTTCTGGCAAAGGAAGCCGGCGTTCCCACCGGCTCTGCCCTTGCCTATCTCATTGCGCCGCCGTTGGAGAGCATGTATGCCATGGATGCGGCGCTAAAGGCCGCGGATGTTGAGTTATGTAAACTATATCCGCCACCCAGCGAGACCAATTTTGGCGGTGGCTTGCTCAGCGGCACCCGCTCCGCCTGCGAAGCTGCCAGAGATGCATTTATCCGTGCAGTGGCGGATGTGGCCGCCGCGCCCGGAGAAAAGGAGTAGCACATGGAATTTGACAAAGACCTTTCTGCCAGACAAGAGGCCCGTCTGCTTTGCAAGCAGGCGGAGATTGCTCAAAAGCAGCTGGCGGAAATGACCCAGCAGCAGCTGGACAACATCGTGGAGGCCATTGCCCGAGAGTTTTATGCCGCCTCCGTAGAACTTGCGGAACTGGCCGTACGGGAAACCGGCTTCGGCAACACAGAAGACAAGATCACCAAAAACCGCTTTGCCTCACGCACCGTAGCAGACAGCATCCGCAGTCTGAAGACCGTTGGCGTATTAAAAGAGAGCGAATCGGAAAAGCTATGGGAAATCGGCGTTCCGGTGGGTGTGATCGCCGCCATCGTCCCCAGCACCAATCCCACCTCCACCATCTGCTATAAGGCGCTCATTGCCCTGAAAAGCGGCAATGCCATCGTCTTCTCTCCCCACCCCAAGGCGCTGGTATGCTCCCAAAAAGCGGTACAGATCATCGCTGCTGCCGCAGCAAAGGCCGGTGCGCCGGCAGGATGCATCAGCTGTCTGAGCATCGGCGCTATGGCCGGCTGTCAGGAGCTGATGGCTGCGCCTCAGGTGAAGCTGATCCTGGCCACCGGCGGTCCTGCCATGGTGCGCTCAGCCTATTCCTCCGGCAAGCCTGCCATTGGCGTAGGTGCCGGCAACGGGCCTGCCTATATCCACCACAGCGCAGACATCGGCAATGCCATCGACTGCATTTTGCGCTCCAAGGCCTTCGATAACGGCACGATCTGTGCCTCGGAGCAGAGCATCATCGTGGAAAAGGACATGGAGCAGGCGGTGCGGCAGGCGGCAGCCCAGCGAGGGTTTTATTTTATGAACGCCCACGAAGCCGGCATGCTGGCAAAGCTGCTGTTCCGTCCCAGCGGCGCGCTGAATCCGGACATTGTGGGCAAGCCTGCGGAAAAGCTGGCGCAAATGGCAGGCTTCGGTGTGCCTTCCGGCACGAAAATTCTGGTGGCGCGGGAGCAGGAGGCCGGTCCCACAAGACCCTACTCCATGGAAAAGCTCTGTCCTGTTCTGGCATTTTTCGTGATGGACAGCGAAACGGCCGTGTTGGAAAAAGCCATTGAGGTACTTGAGCATGAGGGCAGCGGCCACACCTTCGCCATGCATGCCCAGGACAAAGCGGTGGTGCGCCGCTTTGCGGAAAAGATCCCTGTTTCCCGTTTTCTCGTGAATACGCCCGCCGCTTTGGGCGGCATCGGCGCTACCACAGCCCTGCAGCCTGCCCTGACACTGGGTTGCGGCGCAGTAGGCGGCAGCTCATCGTCCAATAATATCGGTCCAATGGATCTCATTAACATCCGCCGGGTTGCGTGGGATACGGAAAAAGCCGCCCCCACCTGCAAGGTGGACAACGCACTTGTTGAAATGCTGGCAGAAAAAATTCTGCAACGGCTGAAATGATTTTTGAAAGGAAGTAACTTCTATGGACACAAATTCTCTGGGTATGATCGAAACAAAAGGTTTGGTTGGCGCAATTGAGGCAGCAGATGCCATGGTCAAATCCGCCAACGTGCAGCTGGTGGGCAAGGAGATCGTCGGCGGCGGTCTGGTGACCGTTATGGTCCGTGGCGACGTAGGCGCTGTAAAGGCTGCCACCGATGCCGGCGCAGCCGCCGCTGAAAAGGTAGGCGAGCTGGTTTCCGTCCATGTCATTGCCCGTCCCCATTCCGAAGTGGACAACATCCTGCCCAAGGATCGCAAGAGCGGTCCTGCACCTAAGGCCTGATGCTCTACACCCAGCAAAACGTTCGGGATAATATCCGCAACCGGGACGGAAAACGGGTATTCTTTCTGGGCAAAAACGATCAGCTGACCGCCGGCGCAAGAGATTGGCTAAATGGGGAGAAGATCCCCATTCTGCCGGCGGAGGATGCAAAAATCGACCTTTACCGACTGCAGGGCGGCGGTTTTGTCCAGGAAAAGCCGGAGCATATGACCCATCTGCACGGCGATGTGCTGGTATGCAAGACCCATCCACGGATCGCCTTTCGGGGCGCAATGGATCTGCTGGAATCGGAAATAATGTTATGTCAACTAGTTGTAGAGCCGGACATCCGCAAGGAGCTGGGAGATATTCTCCGGTTGGCACGACAGCTGATCCGGTGCGATGTGCTGGATGAGCCGCTGGCGGAGGGCAAGCTCTGCGGTCTTGACGAAAAGGAGCTGCGAAATCGCAGCCACCGTCCCCAAGACTACTACGGTCAGCCCCATTTTATGCCGGAATATACGGACGGCGCTGCGATGCTTCAAATGAACCGGACTCGATGCATTGCCAGATATGCTGAGCAAAAAGCCGTGGCGGCATTCTCCGACCGGGAAGGCAATCCCACCCGGACGGACATCATCCGTGCGCTGAACCGGATCAGCAGCATGCTCTGGATCCTGATGATCCAAATGAAGAAAGGGAAATGACAATGGAAAAGCACACCATGGAAGCTGTGGCGCAGCAGGTCATACGGCGGCTGTTTGTAGAGCTTGAAGCCTCGGGACGGCATGTGCATGTAACGGCCCAACAGGCGCAGATCCTGTTCGGTCACGGCCTGACTCCAAAGCGGCCGCTTTCCCAGCCGGGACAGTATCTTGCCAATGAACGGGTCACCGTCATCGGTCCGAAAGGACGGTTTGAAAACGTGGCAGTGCTGGGTCCTGAGAGGCCGGAAGCACAGGTGGAGATCTCCCTCACCGACAGCCGAAGTCTGGGCATCCAGCCGCCGGTACGTGCTTCCGGCGATGTAGCAAATTCCCCCGGTGCAACGCTGGAAGGACCGAAGGGTACTGTCACCATAGAGCAAGGCGTGATCGCCGCCCGGCGGCACATCCACATGACGCCGGAGGATGCTGCGCAGATGGGTGTCAGGGATAAGCAGGTAGTCCGTCTGCAGGTATTTACCGCCCGGCCGCTGATCTTTGACGATGTGCTGATCCGTGTCAGCAAGGACTACGCCACCTTCGTCCATTTGGACTATGATGAAGCCAACGCCTGCGGCTTTCAGACCGGCGATCTGGGGAGGATCCTGCCATGAGCCGGGCGCTGCTCATCGGCAGCGAGCCTGCCGCAGCCTTAGGCTATGAATACACACAGACGCCGCCCTATGATGCCGTGGTGATCGGCAGCCTTGACATTCCCCGGCTGCTGCGGTTTCGGGAGGCTGCCGTGCTGGAAGCGCTGGCAGAGGGAAAGCCTGTGCTTTTATACACCCCGGGGCTGCCTCAGGTCCTTAAAAACCGGGCTTTGGCCGCTTCCCTTGCTGCCAGCCAGCGGGAACTGAAAAACTGGGGCGTCATTTTTACCGACGGCGGTCGCCGCCGGCTCATCACTGCGGAGGAAGCCTATGCCCTCCGCCGCACCGGCAAAGGCATACCGCCCGGAGCGGTCATGACGCCTTTGGCCAAGGAGATTATGGAGGGATCGGATTGAAGATCGGAACAGTAACCGGCTCTGTTTGGGCAACGAGAAAAGCCGCATGCCTGATGGGGCAGACATTTCTGGTGATCAATATGGGCGAGCAGACCATTGTAGCTGCGGATCATGTGGGGGCCGGCGTGGGCGACCAGGTTTTGCTGGTCACCGGCACAGTTGCCTCCCGCTACTGCATGGATGCACCGGTGGATGCCGCCGTTGTTGCCATTGTAGACCCGGACGGATTGCGGAAAAGTTGACTTTTTTCAAAAGTTTGGTATATTGTGCTTATCCCCTGTTATAGATTGGGAGGAATCGTATGTCTGCGCATGAAATACTGATCGCCGTTATGGCGGTTTTTGCCGTGCTCGGCGCATTGGACCGGATCTTCGGCAACAAGCTCGGTCTGGGAAAAGAATTTGAAAACGGCATTTTGGCCATGGGCTCTTTGGCGCTGGCTATGGTAGGTATCATCGTCCTTGCGCCGGTGCTGGCAAATGTGCTGAAGCCGGTGGTTGTGCCGGTGTTCACCTTTTTGGGAGCAGATCCTGCCATGTTCGCCGGATCGATCCTTGCCTGTGACATGGGCGGCGGCGCTTTGGCAGCGCAGCTGACCTCCGACACTCAGGCCGCGCAGTTGGGCGGCATCATCACCGGCTCTATGCTGGGCGCCACCATTGTCTTTACTATTCCCGCCGCCATGGGCATCACCCGTCCGGAGGATCGTTCCTCCATCGCCCGGGGCATTCTGTGCGGCATCGTTACCGTTCCCATTGGCATTTTTGTGGGGGGTCTGGTTTCCGGCTTCCCTGTTTTGATGGTTTTGAAAAACCTGATCCCCATTGTCATCTTTGCCGCCGTTATCGCCATTGGACTTTGGCTGGCGGAAAGGTGGATGATCATCGGCTTTGTGTGGTTCGGCAGGCTCATTATCGCTCTGGTCACCGTGGGTCTGACCGCTGCCATCGTACAGGAGCTGACAGGCTTTACGGTCATTTCCGGTCTTGCGCCCCTTTCCGAGGGCTTCCAGACCGTAGGCGCCATTGCCATTGTGCTGGCAGGCGCATTCCCGCTGGTTTTTGTGATCACAAAGCTGCTGAAAAAACCGCTGGAAAAGTTCGGCCGTCTTCTGGGGATCAACGATATTGCTGCCGGCGGTCTTGTTGCCACCCTGGCAAACTCCATCGCCACCTTTGGTATGGTGAAGGATATGGATAAGCGTGGCAAGGTTGTCAACATCGCTTTTGCGGTATCTGCGGCATTTGTTTTCGGTGACCATCTGGGCTACACCGCAGAGGCTGCGCCGGAGATCCTGCCGGGCATGATTCTGGGTAAGCTGGCAGGCGGCATTACAGCGGTGGCTGTTGCGCTTCTGCTGACCCGGAAGGATGCGGAAAATATCAGTTGACAAAATTGCCCTTTTCGGGCTATAATGACCCCAACAGCAAACAAAAGCGATGAACAGAAGAGTACGCCGACAGAAGCGTTCAGAGAGTCCCGGTTTGGTGCGAAGGGATACGGTGAAGCGGCGGAACATGGTCTGGGAGCTGGGGTGTCGATAGGTAGGCATCTCCCGGGTTCGCCCGTTAAAGCGACAAGAGGCAGCGGCAAGCCGCTGCGAAACAAGGTGGTACCGCGTCAATTTTGTCGCCCTTGATCATTCAAGGGCGATTTTTTATTTTTAAAAGCCTTCTCCTCGAGGAGAAGGTGGCACGGCGAAGCCGTGGCGGATGAGGTGTCATCGGCAAACGCCGCTGCGCGGCTACACCTCATCAGTCAGCTTTGCTGACAGCTTCCCCTCAAGGGGAAGCCTTTCCCCTGACGATATTTTGCATTTTCAATCTGGAGGATTTTATTATGTGTCAAGAATGCAAAGGTAAGTATTACATCACCACCCCCATCTACTACCCTTCCGCAAAGCTGCACATCGGTCACAGCTACTGCACCGTAGCCACCGATGCCATGGCCCGCTACAAGCGGCTGCAAGGCTTCGATGTGCTGTTCCTCACCGGAACGGACGAGCACGGCCAGAAGATCGAAGACAAGGCAAAGGAAGCCGGCGTCACGCCCCAGCAGTTTGTGGACAATATCGTCGACGGTGAAGGCGGTGTCAAGGATCTGTGGAAGCTGATGAACATCAGCTACGACCGCTTCATCCGCACCACCGACGATTACCACGTCGCCGCCATTCAGAAGATCTTCAAGAAGATGTACGAAAACGGCGACATCTACAAGGGCGCATACAAGGGCAAATACTGCAAGCCCTGCGAAAGCTTCTGGACAGAAAGCCAGCTGGTAGACGGCAAGTGCCCCGACTGCGGCCGTGGCGTGGAGGATGCCGAGGAAGAAGCATATTTCTTCCGTCTGAGCAAATACGCTGACCGGGTGCAGGATCTGCTGGAAAACACCGATTTCCTGGAGCCTCGCAGCCGTGTCAACGAGATGGTCAACAATTTCATCAAGCCCGGTCTGGAGGATCTGTGCGTCAGCCGCACCAGCTTCACCTGGGGCGTGCCTGTGGACTTTGATCCCGGCCATGTGGTCTATGTGTGGATCGATGCCCTGTTTAACTACATGACCGCTCTGGGCTTTGAAAACGACAAGTATGACGACCTTTCCAAGTTCTGGCCTGCCGATGTGCATTTTGTGGGCAAGGAGATCGTCCGTTTCCACTCCATTATCTGGCCGGCCATGCTCATGAGCCTGAACCTGCCCCTGCCCAAGAAGGTCTACGGCCACGGCTGGCTGAACTTCAACGGCGAAAAGATGAGCAAATCCCGTGGCAACGTTGTCGACCCCTACCTGCTGAGCCAGCGCTTCGGCGTGGATGCTCTGCGTTTCTTCCTGCTGCGGACCTTCCCTTTCGGCTCCGACGGCAACTTCACCAACGAGCTGCTGATCTCCACAATCAATGTGGATCTGGCAAACGATCTGGGTAATCTGGTTTCCCGTACCGTGGCCATGGCGCAGAAGTATTTCGGCGAAAAGCTGCCTGCTGAGCAGGTAGAAGATCCTGCGCTGGATGCCGAGCTGATGGAAATGGCCTCTGCCCTTCGTGCAAAATACGAAGAGCAGATGGAAAAGTACGCCTTCCAGAACGCCCTGGGCGAAGTCTTCAAGGTCATTTCCAGAGCCAACAAGTATATCGACGAGAATGCACCTTGGGTGCTCGCCAAGAGTGAGGAGCAGAAGCCCCGTCTGGCAAGAGTTCTGCATAACCTTTTGGAGACTGTCCGAATCTGCGGCGGTCTGCTGGCTCCCTTTATGCCCGACACCTCCGCTGAGATCGCAAGGCGGCTGGGCGGCGCAGCTATGGATTGGGAGAGCCTGGCTGTTTACGGCAAGCTGCCTGCCGATGTGGCAACCGTTGCCGGTCCTGCCCTCTTCCCCCGTATCGATATGGAAAAGGAGCTGGCTGCTCTGGAAGAGCTGAGCAAGCCTGCCGCAGAGCCTGAGGAAGATCCCCTGCCCGAGCCTCTGCCCGAGATCACCTTCGATATTTTCGAGAAGGTGGAAATGACGGTAGTTAAAGTTCTGACCTGCGAAAAGGTGAAAAAGAGCGAAAAACTGCTGAAATTCACCTTGGATGACGGCACGAAAGAGCCTCGGCAAATCCTTTCCGGCATTGCAAAGTACTATGAGCCGGAGCAGCTCATCGGCAAGACCCTGGTGGCTGTCACCAACCTTGCTCCCCGGAAAATGATGGGTCAAATGTCCTGCGGCATGCTGCTGAGCGCCGAGCGGGGCGACAAGCTGAACCTCGTGATGCTGGATGACGGCATCGCTCCCGGCAGCCGTTTGGTGTAAAGTTTTCGAAAAAGCTATGGCCGGGTGGGCGATCCCATCCGGCCGGAAGAACAAAAAGCGCATGGAGATCTTTCTCCATGCGCTTTTCATTTATTCTTTATTCGGTGAAGAATGCATCTGTCATGGTCCTGCCCACAGTATACTGGAAAATGTTGTCCCGGGCCGGGGTCAGCGACGACATCACGCCACGGGCGGTGTAAACGCCATAGCTGGTAAACAGCAGCGGGCAGAGCCATGCTTCGTCCATGATCCGCTTGTGCAAGCTTGCATAGTTGCCGCTGTTGGCAATGGCATTCAGGCACATGGCATGGATGCCGGAATTGGTCAGCCCACCATAGTTCAGGCTTCCGCCCGGGGCAAAGAAGGCAGACAGATCCATATTGGCAGAAAGCCTCGTCTGGGCAAGGTACAGATCGTAGCTTCCCCACCGCAGATGCTCGATATACGTATCGCCGCTTTCCAGCTGGATGGTCACGGTCAAACCGTATTGGGTCAGCATATCCGCCAGGGTCTGGGCGATCTGGGTCTTCAGCTTATCACCCTTGTTCACCAGGATCTTGAGGGTCCTCTCTTCCTCGCTGAGCTGGGCGATGGCATCGGTAAACTTCTGGCTGTCGTAGCCATACTGCTCCGCCAGATTGGCGGAATAATGGGGAAACTGGGGCGATGCCGGCAAGGTTGCGCTTCTGGCAAGGCCACGGTAATAGGTCTGCACCAGCACGTCCCGGTTGATGGCATGGGTCAGAGCCCTTCGCACCGTTTCATTGGCAAAAAGCTTGCTGCGGGAATTGCACACCAGATACAAAAACGTGCCTGTCTCGCAGTTCCACAGCTCATGGTCATAGCGGAAATCCGCATAGTCCATGGCCACCGGATCGGCACAAACAAGGCTGACCTTGTTATACTCAAACTGATCCCGGATGTGCTTTGCGCCCTCCGCAGGCACAAGGGAAATGAAGGAGGCCTGCACTGCCAGCTGGGCATTGCACCACCAATCCTGCCGGCGCCGCAGCCACCTGCCCTGGTTGGAATCGTCCAGAATGTACGGACCTGTGCCAATGGGCTGCGTCGCATTGACTTCCGAAGCTTTTACGATGGGAATATCCAGCAGTATGGGAAGGTCGCCGCAAGGCGTATCCAGCTTGATGGTCACGGCATCCTGTGTTGCCGTAATGCCGGTCACATGCTGAAATCTGCCGGAATAGAAGCTGCCGGCTTTTGCCGCATTCAAGCTGGCCGCCACATCCGCCGCCGTTACGGCCGTACCGTCGGAAAACGTAGCCTGGGCAATGCGGAAAGTGTAGCTGCGCATATCCGCCGAGCGGCTGTAGCTCTGGCACAGAATGGGCGAAACCGTATAGTTCCGGTCCACGGTGAACAACCCCTGATACAACAGCGAAAACAGCACACGGTTTGTATTGTCGGTGCAGCTGTAGGGATTCATGGAACGTTCGGGATAATAGGCAAGGGCAATATTCTGGTCTGTGGGGACCTGCTGGGTCGGGAGCTGGGAAGGGTCATACACCAGCGCATCACCGGTGGGAACATAAACGCCTTCGCTTTCGGTGCAGCCGAAAGCTGTCAGCGCCATCACGACGCACAGCAAAAGCGCAATGAATCGCTTCATTTCTTTCCCTCCCCACATACGATAATGGCACCTTGCGAGCCACGAAGCCCCTGGGTGCGGCGGTGCGACCAGTAAAGCTGGGGCATACACGCCGTGCAATGGTCGCTCAATTCGATTTTTTCCACTCCTGCCCGGCCGAGAGAAAGGGCATTGATGGCTTTTAGGTTTACATAATATTTCTCATCTCGGCGGCGCACCAAAATCGCTACCTCTGGGCCGTACATTTTCTTCAGCGCCAAAGGCACTTCCTCGTCGGTTTCGAAGCAGCATTGGGCGATGTTGGCGCCCACCGCAGCGAAGATATTCGCCGGGTCACAACCAAAATGCTCTACCATAGCCTGCACGGTCTTGCCGGCGATGTTGGCGGCTGTTCCCCGCCAACCTGCATGAACTGCGCCCACAGCGCCGGTGACGCTGTCCCACAAAAGAACCGGCGTACAATCAGCGGTAAACACCGTCAGCGCGGTTCCCGGGGTGTTGGTAATGAGGGCATCGCATTCCGCAAGCTCCGGCCCATACAGACCTGCGCCCCACTCCTTTTCTCCCACCACCCGGATGATATCCGAATGGACCTGGTGAGAAAGCACAATTTTCTTGGTATCAAATCCCAAGGTTTTCCCCAGAATTTCATAGTTTTTCAGCACATTTTCCGGCTGGTCATCCCGGTGGGTGCCGATGTTCAGCGATGCCAGATGGCCCTTGCTGACGCCACCGGTGCGGGTGGTGAATGCGTGGACGGCGCCGATGTTTTTGGCGGCTTGGTAGGTCAGCTCCCCCACTTGATTGGTTATTAAAGCCATAGTTTCCGCCTTTCAAATCACGGTGATCTCGCCGGCAAGGCTCACCTGAAACAGCGCCCGGACTTCCTCCGGAGTCATGCCCTGTCCCAGCGCCCACATCAGCTTTGTCATGGCCGCCTCGCTGGTCATATCCCGGCCCTGAATCACACCCAGCTCCAGCAGCTTCGTGCCCACCTGGTAGACCTGCAGGTCTGCGCTGTCATACAGGCATTGGGTGGTGATAACCACACTGATCCCGGCTTCCACCGCCTTGCGGATACCGGTCAGGCCCTGATTCAGCACGTTCATGCCTCCAAGGCCGAAGGCTTCCATCACGATGCCCTTATAGCCCATTTTCGCCAGCATTTCAAAAATAGCAGGGTCAAGACCTGGCGTCAGCTTCAAAAGGAACACACTTTCGCTGATACCGGGCACAAGTCGAGCCTCTCCCCGGGCAACAGGCAGCACCCGCTCATCCAGCACCAGGCCCAGATTGCTCACCGTGCCGGCGTAGCGGGCATTGATACTTTCAAATGCGGAAAAGCCGGAGGCGCGCACTTTTACGGCGCGACAGCCCAGCATGACCTTCCGGTCAAAGGCAAGAAACACGCCCGGTCTGCCGGAGGCAGCCATCGCAAAGGCGGTACGCAGATTGTCCGGTCCGTCGGACAAAGTGTCCCACAGCGGCAGCTGGGAGCCGGTAAATACCACAGGCACGTCCACATCCGGCAGCATAAACGACAGGGCCGATGCGCTGTAGGCCATGGTGTCTGTGCCGTGGGAGATGACGATGCCGTCAAAGCCGCTTCGCCGGTCAAATACAGTCTTGGCAAGCACTTGCCATTCCTGGGGACGGATGTTGGAGGAATCCAGACACATCACGTCCTCCACCTGGATTTCGTAATAAGTACGCAGCTGATTCAGCTCCCGCTCCATGACTTGGGAACGGCGGGGCTCTAAGCCCTCACTTCCGGGCAAAGATGCAATGGTGCCGCCGGTGGTCAGCAGCAGGATTTTCTTTTTGTTTTCCATGGGTACGCTCCCTACGGTAATTTCTTGGTTTTATTATATCTGTATGCGCAAAAAATAGCAAGAAAAAATCCCACCGTATTTGTCCTTGCATTTTTCCTCCAAAGGCATTATAATAAGGGCTCAAATATAACTGAGGAGGAACGATCATGACTGTACTTGTCACCGGCGGCGCCGGCTATATCGGATCTCACACCTGCGTGGAGCTGCTGGAGGGCGGCCACAGTGTGGTGGTTATCGACAATTTGTGCAATTCCAATCCCAAAAGTCTGGACCGTGTCCGGGAGCTTACCGGCAAGGAGCTGAAATTTTATCAGGGCAACGTCCGGGACGAAGCGCTGCTACGCAAGATCTTTGCCGAAAACGACATTGGCTGCGTAATCCATTTCGCCGGCTTGAAGGCCGTGGGCGAAAGTGTCAGCAAGCCCTGGGAATATTACGACAACAACCTCAATTCCACTCTGGTGCTGACCAAGGTCATGAAGGAAGTTGGCATGAAGAAGCTGATCTTCTCCTCCTCTGCCACGGTCTACACCGCTGACAACGAAATGCCTTTGCGGGAAGACAGCCGCACCGGCGGCTGCACCAACCCTTACGGCTGGACAAAGTACATGACAGAACAGATCCTGCAGGGTCTTGCCAACGCAGACAAAGAATGGGGCATCTGCCTGCTGCGCTACTTTAACCCCATCGGCGCCCATGAAAGCGGCCGCATTGGCGAGGATCCCCGTGGCATTCCCAACAACTTGATGCCCTATATCACCCAGGTGGCTGTTGGCCGCCGGGATCACCTCAGTGTCTTCGGTAACGACTATGACACACCCGACGGCACCGGCGTCCGGGACTATATCCACGTGGTGGACCTGGCAAAGGGCCATGCCGCCGCGGTGAAATTCGTGGCAGAAAACACCGGCTGTGAGGTGTTCAATCTGGGCACCGGCACCGGCTACAGCGTGCTGGACATGGTCCACGCCTTTATCGATGTGAACCGTGTTCCCGTTCCTTATGAGATTACAGATCGCCGCCCCGGCGATATCGCCACCTGCTACGCCGACCCCGCCAAGAGCGAAAAGCTGCTGGGCTGGAAAGCGGAGCATACCCTTTCCGATATGTGCCGGGACTCCTGGAACTGGCAGAGCAAAAACCCCATGGGCTACGAAGAATAAGAAAAAAGACCGTCAAAAGACGGTCTTTTTTACATCATCTGAAATACCACGTAATACATCAAAAACGCATTGGCGATGCCGATTAAAACGCCCATGATCACCTGCAGCGGCGTATGGCCCAGGAGCTCTTTCAGCTTTGTTTCCGGCAGGTTGTCCGATTCCAAAATAGAAATGATCTCGTTGATCAACTCAGCATGCTTTCCAGCCTGCTGGCGGACACCCGTGGCATCATGGCAGACCACAATGGCGAAGATCAGGCAAACCGCAAAGGAAAACGAGCCGGTGCCGTAAACCAACGCAGTCAGCACCGCCAGGGAAGACACCGTTGCGCTGTGACCGCTGGGCATACCGCCATCGCCGAACAGGCGCTCCCAGATAATTCTCTTGTGGACAACGGCGTGGATGATCACTTTTATCACCTGGGCTATAAACCAGGAAGAAAGGCTGGTGATCAAAAAAGGGTTGGTAATCAGGTCGGTTATCCAACGCATGGCTGCAGTCTCCTTTTATCTTTCTCAGGGGGCTTAGATAGTATTATACAAAAACGGGCTGAAAAATGCAACATCTCCCCAAAAAACCGGGCGCCCCGGTTGGAGCGCCCATTTCTTTCGATTAGCAGCCGCAGTTGCTGACGTAGTTGCCGCAGCCGTTGTTGTTGCCGTTGCCGCAGCAGCAGCTCAGCAGCAGGATCAGGATGATGATCCACCAGCAGTTGTTACCACCAAAACCATTACCGCACATAGGAATACCTCCAAGAAAGATTTTTCGAGCAGCTTTGCCGCTCATTCCATGGTATTCCTCAGGCAAAAAAAGGTGCGGTCATTTCATATATTTCTCAATGGCCTCGCAAAGATCGTCGATGGCTTCCTTGTCGCCGGCACTCACCGCATCCACCATGCAGTGGCGCATATGGTCCTGCAGGATCACCTTGCCCGTATTGTCGATGGCGCTGCGGACCGCCGCCAGCTGGATCAGTACCTCAGAGCAGTCATAGCCCTCTTCCACCATGCGCTTGACCTTTTCCAGATGGCCGATGGCACGGGAAAGCCGGTTTAAGACCGCTTTTTGATTTTCGTGGACATGGCCGTGGTGATGGGCAATGCCGTGGGCGTGCATATAGGCATGGTCGTGCTCGTGATCGTGTTCGTGAGACATGACAAACGCCTCCTTTAATCATTTTGCTCCATTATACCCCAAAAAATGCGCCTTCGCAAGCCCATAGGGGGGATATTCCTGCCGCGGCAATAAAAAGTTTTGACTGGCGGTGGCGCTTCTGCTATAATACGAGCAAGAATGTTCCCACGGGAGGAAACTGCTATGCGAATGAGAAGAATGAAAAATCTGCTACCCCGTATGGAGGGCTGCGCCAGCTACCACATCACCGAGCCCCAGACCCACAAGGGCCAGTGGCGGGAGCTGATGCCCGGCGCAAAGGCGTTGTGGGTGGAGGTGGGCTGCGGCAAGGGTAAGTTCACCGCTGAGACCGCCGCTGCAAACCCCGACGTTTTGCTGATCGCCGTGGAGCGCTGCCGGGAGGCCATGGTGGTCGCCATGGAAAAGGCGCAGGGCATGGGTCTAAAAAATGTGCTGTTTATCGATATGGATGTGGCATTGATAGAGGATATCTTCGCCGGTGCGGAAATCGACCGGCTGTTTATCAATTTCCCCGATCCGTGGCCCAGAAAGAAAAATGCCAAGCGCCGTCTGACCCACCGCAGCTTTCTGGAAAAATACTGCCGTGTGGTTCGGGAAGGCGGCGAGATCCACTATAAGACCGACAACGCGCCCCTTTTTGAATACTCCGTGGAGGAATTCGCCATCTGCGGTCTGGAGGTCAAGAATCTGACCCGGGATCTGCATAAGGATGGAATTGTGGGCATCATGACCGGCTACGAGGAAAAGTTCCATGCGCTGGGTACACCCATCAACCGCTGCGAGGTGGTCTGCAAGCCCTTCACAGCGCCCCCGGAAGAGAAAAAGAAAGATAACGATGCGCTATAATGTACTTTTCTTGTTTGGCAAGAAAAGTACCAAAAGAAGCCAACTTAAGGGGCGCTCCGAGCAAATAGCGCCCCCTTAAGAATCCCCCGCCGCATCACCGGTAGCTGGTCAAACAAGCCGGAATACGGCAGGGCAAGAATCGGAACATTCTTGCCTTAGCTACGAGGCTTCGTCCGATGGTTTCGGCTGCGGGAGGGGGTACACAGGGGTGGTGCTCCGCGCAGCGAATCATAATTAACGATTGCCGGGGGCAATCGCACCTTGATTCATGGACGCATTTTGCTGCGCAATTAGTGCCTCCCCCTGTGCCGCCTTCTTTGATTACTTTCTTGTGCGGAAACAAGAAAGTAACAACGAACTAATAAGATAAACGACCATTTATCTCCTTACAGGGAGGAATATTATGAACTATTACCATGCAGGCGCATGTGACGTAGCCGTCATCGGCGCAGGACATGCCGGCATTGAGGCCGCTCTGGCCGCTGCCCGTCTGGGAATGCGCACCATTTTATTCACCATCAACCTGGATGCCGTGGGCAACATGCCCTGCAATCCTGCCATCGGCGGCACAGGCAAGGGTCACCTTGTCCGGGAGCTGGACGCTCTGGGCGGCGAGATGGGTATTGCCGCAGATAAGGCCTGCATCCAGTACCGCATGCTCAACCGGGGCAAAGGACCGGCGGTCCACTCCCTGCGGGCGCAGGCAGACCGACGGAAATATCAGCAGGTGATGAAGCAGACCCTGGAGCGGCAGGAAAATCTGGAGCTGAAGCAGGCGCAGATCTGCGCCGTGCTGACGGAAAACGGCGCCGTGTGCGGTGTCCGCACCCAGCTGGGCGCCATTTACGATGCCAAGGCGGTGATCATTGCCACCGGCACATACTTAGACAGCACCGTCATTACCGGCGAAAGCGTCGTTTCCTCCGGACCCGACGGAATGCATCCCAGCATCGGTCTTGCGGATAATCTGCGTCAGCTGGGTCTGCCGTTACGCCGGTTCAAGACCGGCACCCCGCCCCGCATCAACCGCCGGAGCGTGGATTTTTCCAAAATGGAGCTGCAGCCCGGCGACGAGCTGCCCGAGCCCTTTTCTTTCCGCACAGAGCAGAAGGTGGACAATTCCGCCGTTTGCTACCTGACCTATACCAACGAAGAGACCCACCGCATCATTCGGGACAATCTGCACCGCAGTCCCATGTATGACGGTACGATCTCCGGTGTGGGTCCACGGTACTGCCCCAGCATTGAAACCAAGATCGTCCGCTTTGCAGAAAAGCCCCGGCATCAGCTGTTCATCGAGCCCTGTGGCTCGGATACGGAAGAGCTCTACATTCAGGGTCTTTCCTCCAGCCTGCCGGAGGATGTGCAGCTAAAAATGATGCGCACCATCCCCGGTCTGGAAAATGCCCAGATGATGCGTCCGGCCTACGCCATCGAATACGAATGCATCGACCCAACCGCATTGCTGCCCACCCTGGAAACGAAGGCTGTTTCCCGTCTTTACGGCGCAGGTCAATTCAACGGCACTTCCGGCTATGAGGAGGCCGCCGTGCAGGGTCTCATCGCCGGCATCAACGCCGTGCGCAAGCTGCGCTCCCAGGAGCCTTTGATCCTCACCCGTGACACCAGCTATATCGGTACGCTCATTGACGATCTGGTGACCAAGGGCACGGAAGAGCCTTACCGGATCATGACCAGCCGGTCGGAATACCGGCTGCTGCACCGGCAGGACAATGCCGACCAGCGGCTGACCGCCATCGGTGCTTCTATCGGTCTTGTTCCTCCTGAGCGGCTCAAGGCGGTGGAGGAAAAATACGATGCCGTCCGCAAGGAAATGAGCCGGCTGGAAAGCACCGGCGTGCAGGCAAGCGAAAAGCTCAATGCCATGCTGGCAAGCCGGGAATCCGCTCCTGTGACGAACTCTGCCCGGCTGGCAGATCTTCTGCGCCGTCCGCAGGTCACCTACAGCGATATTGCGCCCTTTGACCCCAAGCGTCCGGCACTGCCGGAAGCCGTGACCCAGGAGGTGGAGATCCAGATCAAATACGCCGGCTATCTGCAGCGGCAGCTGAAGCAGGTTGAGGAATTTGCCAAAGAAGAATCCCGCCTGCTGCCGGAAGGTCTGGACTACGGGAGTATTTCCGGTCTTCGTTTGGAGGCGGCGGAAAAGCTGCAATCCATCCATCCCCTGTCCATCGGTCAGGCCGGCCGCATCTCCGGCGTCAGCCCGGCAGACATTGCCGTGCTGCTGATCTGGCTGGAGCAAAACGGAAAATAAAAAATCCGGGAAAGCGATGCTTTCCCGGAAATTTTTATGC
>JAZQJO010000015.1:0-11491 GCA_045541695.1 Faecousia sp. | reverse complement strand
ATGGACGCAGTATCAGCCGCTCCGTTTCGATACGTATCGTTGTTACATCAATGGGTGCGTTCATTTCAATACCTCCGTAGGGGCGATTCACGAATCGCCCACGGGTCATTCATGAATGACCCCTACAAACGTTTAGACAATTAGCATCGCATCGCCGAAGCTGAAAAATCTATATCGCTCTTTTACAGCTTCATTATAGGCATTCAACACGTTTTCTCTGCCGGCAAATGCGGAAACCAGCATCACAAGCGTGCTTTCCGGCAGGTGGAAATTTGTGATCAGACCCTGCATAGCCTTAAACTTGTAGCCCGGATAAATGAAAATCTCCGTCCATTTACTCTTTGCTTCAAAGCTGCCGTCCTCGTTAACCAAAGACTCCAGCGTTCTGCAGGAAGTCGTACCCACGCAAATGATCCGACCTCCCTGCGCCTTGGTTTCATTCAAGATCGCTGCCGTTTCCTCGCCGATCATGCACAGCTCGCTGTGCATTTGGTGATCTGTAATTTCCTCCGTTTTCACAGGCCGGAACGTACCAAGACCAACATGGAGTGTCACAAAAGCGGTCCTGACTCCCCTGCTGCGGATCTCATCCAGCAGCTCATTGGTAAAATGCAGGCCGGCGGTAGGTGCAGCCGCTGAGCCCACTTCCCTGCTGTATACAGTCTGGTAACGCTCCTGGTCGGCAAGCTCCGCTTTGATATAAGGCGGCAAAGGCATTTTGCCCACCCGCTCCAGCACCTCCAGGAAAATACCTTCGTACTGAAACTCCACAACACGGTTGCCATCCTCTTTGACCTCAGTAACAACGCATTTCAGTTCGCCGTTTCCGAATACCGCTTCACTGCCAACCTGCATCTTTCTGCCGGGCTTGCAAAGACATTCCCACTTCTTTCCACCGAGGTCACGCAGCAGCAAAACCTCAACAGCGCCGCCGGTAGGTCTGTGCCCCAGCAGCCTCGCAGGCAAGACTCTGGAATCGTTCATTACCAGGCAATCGCCCGGCTGCAAATATTCAATAAGATCATAAAAATGCTTATGGCTAACCTTACCCGTTGCTCTGTCCAATACGCAAAGTCTGGAAGTATCCCGCTTCTCCAGCGGCGTTTGCGCAATCAATTCTTCGGGAAGGTCGTACCAAAAATCCGATGTCCGCATCTAAAATGCTCCTTAAGCTTGATTATCCTTCATTATAGCCGATTCCCCAAATTTTGCAACAGGCAAAATCGCCGAGCTTTGCATAGTATGGGCCGGAGGGATGCAATTATGAAGAATGCTTTATTTACCGGGGTCTGTACCGCCCTTGTGACCCCATTTCTGGATGGCAAGGTCAACTATCCTATGATGGAAATGCTCCTGCGGCGGCAAATGGACGCCGGGGTCAAGGCCGTTGTAATCTGCGGCACGACAGGAGAATCCGCAACACTTTCTGATGAGGAAAAGCTGGAACTGTTTCAGCGATGCAAGGCCTATGTAGGAAACAAAATGTGTATCATTGCCGGAACTGGCTCCAACTCCACGGAGCACGCTGTGCAGTTGAGCAAGGAAGCGCAGCTGGCAGGTGCAGATGCATTGCTGGTAGTCAGCCCCTATTACAACAAAGCTACCCCAGAGGGTCTTTTTGCCCATTACTTATCCATCGCCCACGCTGTAAGGATACCGGTCATTGTGTATAATGTCCCCACCCGCACTGGGGTGGATATCCCGGTGTCGGTCTATAAGCGGCTGGCGGCCATTCCCAATATTGCAGGTGTGAAGGAAGCATCCGTCAGCATTTCCAAAATCGCGCAGATCCGAGCGGCCTGTCCTGATGATTTCAGCATTTGGGCCGGTAATGACGATATGGCTGCCGCAGTTGTGTCCTTAGGCGGTCAGGGTGTGATCTCCGTGCTTTCCAATGTTTTGCCGGCAGAAACTGAAGCAATGGCAGCAGCTGCCCTTGCAGGAGATTTCGATACTGCCGCAGCGCTGCAATGCCAACTCTTGCCGCTGATCGATGCCCTCTTTTCAGAGGTAAATCCCATACCCGTAAAAGCGGCAATGAAGCTTATCGGCTACGATTGCGGCGGATGCCGGCTGCCTTTGACGCAAGCATCGATAGAAACTCTTGAAAAACTCAAAAAGTGTCTGAAATAAACGGACCCGGAAGGCAATGCCTTCCGGGTCTTTGCTTATCCAAGAATTGCCTTGTGGAAGACCTTCTTACCCTTACGGATCTTAACGCCTTCTTGCAGCATCTCTTCCGTAACGGCGAACTGGGGTGCAGGCACTTTTTCGTCATTGACGAACACGCCGCCCTGCTCCACCAGCTGGCGGGCCTGCTTGTTGCTGGGTGCAAGACCGCAGGCAACCATCAGATTCAAAATGCCGATCTTTCCATCCACCAGCTTGTCAGCTGTGATCTCGGTGGTGGGCATGTTGGCATCGTCACCGCCGCCGACGAACAGCGCCTTGGCGGCGGCCTGCGCCTTCTCGGCCTCTTCCTCGCCGTGGACAAGCTTTGTCAGCTCGTAAGCAAGAATTTCCTTGGCGGTGTTCAGCTGGGCATCTTTCCAATCGGACATAGCGTCGATCTGTTCCAGCGGCAGGAAGGTCAGCATGCGGATGCACTTGAGAACGTCGGCATCCTCCACATTACGCCAATACTGGTAGAAATCAAAGGGCGTGGTCTTATTGGGATCCAGCCACACAGCGCCTTTGGCGGTTTTGCCCATTTTTTTGCCCTCGGAGTTAAGAAGCAAGGTAATGGTCATGGCATGGGCATCCTTACCCAGCTTCTTGCGGATCAGCTCAGTGCCGCCCAGCATGTTGCTCCACTGGTCGTTGCCACCAAACTGCATATTGCAACCGTAATGCTGGTACAGGTAGTAGAAGTCGTAGGACTGCATGGGCATGTAGTTGAATTCCAGGAAAGACAGGCCCTTTTCCATTCTCTGCTTGAAGCACTCTGCACGGAGCATATTGTTGACGCTGAAGCAGCCGCCGATATCACGGATGAAATCCACATAGTTGAGATTCAGCAGCCAATCGGCATTGTTGACCATCTGCGCCTTGCCCTCGCCGAACTCGATAAAGCGGGACATCTGCTTTTTGAAGCATTCGCAGTTGTGCTGAATGGTCTCCTGGGTCATCATAGAGCGCATATCGGTTCTGCCGGAGGGGTCGCCGATCATGGCAGTGCCGCCGCCGATCAGTGCGATGGGCTTATTGCCTGCCATCTGCAGCCGCTTCATGAGGCACAGCGCCATAAAATGACCCACATGCAGAGAGTCAGCCGTGGGGTCAAAGCCAATGTAGAATGTGGCCTTGCCGTTGTCGATCATTTCTCGAATTTCTTCTTCATTGGTGACCTGGGCGATCAAACCTCTCGCCACCAGTTCATCATATAGTTTCATAATTTTCATTCCTTTCTTGGTTCAATGCGTTACCCATCATTTTGATCAGGCTTTCGCACAGGAGGTTCACATTTGCTTCGTCGAGGATCGTGTCTTTCGGGGTGTGGATACGGCCGAGATACAAGCCAAGTCGGGACCGGTTTAATGCGGCAATACCGACACCATAGGGGAAGTTACATTGGTCAGAGGGATAGAAGGAAAAACCACGGTCGCGAACATAAATTTGTTTTTCATCTTTGCGCACTGTCATACTTTTCAGGCATGCCATTGCAGCGTTGTTCTTCCGCGCCTTTCCTCCGGGGAACAGAAGGATTTCATCACCCTCACCAACACAATCAAGGTTAAGTATCAGTTGTTTCTTAACATCATTTTTATGGGTACTTCTATATGAGGACGAGCCGATTAAACCAGCTTCCTCAAGGTCGAAGAGCACAAAACAAACATCGTTTCGCAGGTCAACCGGCAGCGCTTTCATAATCTCCAGCACTGTTACAACACCGGATGTATTGTCGTTTACATTATGCTTGTTGGCTGGGCCGACATACATCAGGATGAGTTCTGTAATCAGCCCCATATACCAGATCAGGTAACCGACCTCAAAGCTTTTTGCAAAGATACCAACCGCAACCGCCGGCACAGCCGGCAGCACAAATAGCACCAATGTGATAACGATCTGGTAAAGCAAAAACAAGAAGAGATTACAGGGCGTGATCAGATTGGGAAATGGAAGTCTGGCACAGGTGTCATAGTGAGCCGTCACGAGAAATTTTGCAGCTTTCGCATCCCCGATCACCACATTGTGGCAACCCAAACTTCCCTTTTCAACAGAAACATTATATCCCAGATTTCGTGCGTACTGCTCCACAGCATTGCGAAATTCCAGCTTTTGCTTCCCTGTTTTTCGAACGGGGAATTGATGCAAAGCATCCATAGGAGAATCAAGCATTTTTTCTCTGCCTTTCAACAAAAAAATTCTCTGCCCTTACGGACAGAGGACGTAAAATACGTGGTACCACCTCTGGTTCAGCATCATCTCACAATGATGCCCTCACGGTGTCAAGTAACACCTGACGCTGTATCGGGCGCACCCGTCTTCCCCTACTGAATGTTCAGGAAAGCCACTCCGGGAGGTATTTCAGCGGTTTTTCCCACTGCCTTGCACCAACCGGCAGCTCTCTGGCAGAAAAGCGTTCGCTTACTTCTTCCCATCATCGTGTTGTAGAAATCTTAACAAATATAGCGCAGTTTGTCAAGATTATAATTATCCCTGAAGCATCTCCTCAGCACTTTTCAGCGTAGTTTCGGTGATGTTTGCACCACCTATGATCCGGGCCAGCTCTCTGGCACGGCCTTCACGGTCCAGGGGCGTAACAACTGTATATGTACGTCCGCCCTGTTCCGATTTGGAGATCAGCATGTGGGTGTCGCCCAGAGCTGCGATCTGGGGCAAATGGGTCACGCAAAGCACTTGTTTGTTGCGGGACACGCTGCGCAGCTTTTCGGCAACCTTTTGTGCGGCACGACCGGAAACGCCGGTATCCACCTCATCGAAGATCAGCGTACTGACCTGATCCTGCTGCGCCAGAACGTTTTTCATAGCCAGCATAATACGTGCCAATTCGCCGCCGGATGCCACTTTGCTCAACGGCTTCAGCGCTTCGCCGGCATTGGCAGACATGTAAAACGCTACGGCGTCTGCGCCGTTTGCAGCAAGCTCCAGCTGCGTAAACTCACAGGAAAACTGCACCTTGGGCATATCCAGCTGAGAAAGCTCCCTAAGGATTTCCGCCGAAAGCTTCAACGAAGCATCTTTTCTGTTCTGCCGCAATGCAAAAGCAGCATTCCAGGCCTCAGTTTCCGCTTTCTCCAATTTACTCTTCAAACGTTCAAGCTTGTCGTCGGCGAATTCGATATCATCCAGCTCACCTTTTGCCTTTTCCAGGTATTCCAGAATATCTATGCAGGTTGCGCCGTACTTCCTGCGAAGCCGGTGGATCACATCCAGACGTGACTCGATCTGCTCCAGCTCATCGGCAGAATAAGCAAGATCATCACGAGCATCCCTGACCATTTCTGCTGCATCCTGAACCTGATACATCAGATCAGCCACCTTTTCGTGGAGTTCGGAAATACTGTCGTCATACCGGGCAATCCGTGCAAGAGACCGCTCCGCCGCCGCAAGCAGCGCCGCAGCACCGTCGGTATCATCGTCGCCGTAAAGCTCTATCACCGCATCGTTCATAGCGTCAGATATCTTTTCCGCATTTTGCAGCACCTTGCGCCGTGCTTCCAGGGTTTCGTCTTCCCCTGCTTCCAGCTGCGCCTTTTCGATCTCCTCGATCTGGTAGCGCAACGACTCCATGCGGCGCAACTTTTCGCCTTCGTCCATGCTAAGGCTCTCGATCTCTCGGCGAAGCGATTGTACCTTTGCATATACCTCGCCGTAAGCTGTACGCAGAGCTTCGTTTTCCGCAAAATCATCCAGGAAAATCAGATGGTTTGCTTCATCAAAAAGACTGGCGCTGTCGTGCTGACCGTGAATATTGATCAGCTGGATGCCCAGCTTGTGCAGGATCGACACCGTCACCAGCGTGCCGTTGACACGGCAGACATTCTTGCCGTCCTGGTAGATCTCACGCTGGACGACGGTTTCCGGGTCGTACGCAACGCCGTTTTCAGCAAACCAGGGATACTCCGGCACATCGGTAAACACCGCACGGACAGAAGCTTTGCTCTCACCGGTGCGGATCATGTCACGGTAGGCACGTTCACCTAAAATGGCGGAAATGGCGTCGATTACAATGGATTTGCCTGCGCCGGCCTCACCTGTGAGGACGTTGAAACCCCGGTCAAAGGAAATGTCCGCCTGCTCAATGACCGCAATATTTTCAATATGCAGAAGACTCAGCATGGCGTTTTCCTCCTATCACCGCAGTAAAAGATTTTGGATCTCGCCGCAGAACGCTGCGGCCGCATTGTTATCACGCATAACGATCATTACCGTGTCGTCGCCGGCAAGTGTGCCCACCACAACGCTCATACTCATAGCGTCAATGGCTGATGCCGCTGCCGAAGCAAGACCCGGCATGGTGCGAATGACGATAATGTTCTGGGCGTAATCAAAGCCGGTGATACACTCACGGAAGATGGTGTTGAGTTTACTGGAAAATGTTCCGGTCATTTCGCCGGTGTCGGCTGTATAGCGGTATGTTCCAAGGCTAGTCAGTTCCTTAACAATCCGCAGTTCCTTTATATCTCTGGAGATGGTTGCCTGGGTGCTGTGGATACCGGCGCTTTGCAGCTCAGCAAGCAGCTGCTCCTGGGTCTCCACATTCCGGTTTGCAATGATCTCCATGATCTTTGCTTGTCTTTGACTTTTCATCTGTTTTCCCTCATCTGTCGATTCCAAATTTGGCGTTGACAACATCGTAGAAGCTGCGGTTCTTCAGCCGGATCAGCTTCGTTTCCAGATCGGATTTCCGAATGGTGGCAACATCGCCCATATTCAGCCGCACTGCCTTACCGCCATCGACAGACAGGTAAGCATTGCGTCTGGCATTGCGGGTCAGACCCACGGTGATCACACGTCTGTCCGATGCCACAATGCACTTGCTCGCCACATCATGGGCGCAGATGGGCGTGATCAAAATATTGTGCGCATCGGGCTCAACGATAGGTCCGCCTGCGGAAAGGCTGTATGCGGTCGAGCCGGTGGGTGTGGCAAGGATCACGCCGTCACCGCCGCACTCCAGGGCTTGCACGCCGTCGCATTTCACCGCCAGGTTCACGATCCGGGCAATAGCGCCCTTGGTGATCACAATGTCATTCAGGCAGATATCATGGAAAATAATATCCCTGTCCCGCTTGACCGTCACATCCAGCATCATTCTGCTGTCCACGGTGAAATCATCGGTTGCGATCCGTTCCAGCATAGAAAGCTCACTGGATTCCAGCTCCGCAATGAAGCCCATTGTGCCGATATTGATTCCCAAAATCGGAATGCCGTGGCGGGTTGCGGTCTTAGCCATGTGCAGGATTGTGCCGTCGCCGCCGAAGCAGATCACCATCTCCGCATTGGGCAGTTCCCTGTCCAACCTGTGAAAACGAAGATCCGCAGGAAGCTCGTAGGAACGATCCACCTCAAAGGGCAGACAAATACGTGCATCCACGCCGGATGCTTTCAGGATCTCCATAGCGGCACGTACAGTCTGGAAACCTCTGTCCCGGTACGGATTGGATGCCAGTATCACTCTTTTCACTTGTCTCACCCCTTTAGCGTCTCGTGGGCATCGGCAACAACGGCTGCGGTATCCGGCTCAATACCGTCAACATCAGCCAGAGTCAAATGCCCCAAAAATTCAATATTGCCCTCCGGGCCTTTTACCGGAGAGAAGGTCAGACCAAGAATCTTAAAATTAAGCTCCTTAGTCAGTTCAACGAAGTTATCCAAAACTTCTTTATGGGTGGCAGCATCACGCACAACACCCTTTTTGCCCACCTTTTCTCTGCCTGCTTCAAACTGAGGCTTGATCAGGCACAGCACCTGTCCGGCCCCAGGCTTCAGCAGCGTTTTGATCACCGGCAGCACCAGCTTCAGGGAAATGAAGCTGACATCCACAACGGAAAGATCCAGCGGTTCGCCCAGTTGCTCCGGCGTCACAAAGCGAATATTGGTGCGCTCCATAACAACAACACGTTCATCGGAGCGGATCTTCCAATCCAGCTGACCGTAGCCAACATCGATGGCAAATACCTTTTTTGCGCCCTGCTGCAGCAAACAGTCCGTGAAGCCGCCGGTGGATGCACCGGAATCGCTGCAAACGTATCCGGTGGGATCGACACCAAAGGAGCGCAGCGCTTTTTCAAGCTTCAGACCACCCCGGCTCACATAAGAGCAGGTTTCGCCCCGCACCTCTATCTGGACCGATTCTTCGTAAGAAATACCGGGCTTGTCAGCCTTTTGCCCCTCCACATAGACCATGCCGCTCATAATAATGGCCTGGGCCTTGGAACGGGAATCCGCATAGCCCTGCTCCGTCAGCAGGACGTCCAGCCGTTTTTTAATTTTCATGGCTTCGTACCTCCTGCATTTTTGCAGCAATGGACTGGGCATCCAGACCGTATTTCTTGTGGAGCTCGGGAATGCTGCCATGGGGCACATACTCACTGCCCAAGTCAATGCACTCCATTTTGGTAGCACTTTGCAACGAATCACAAAGACCGGAGCCGTGGCAGGTCTCCTCCACCAACAAAACGTGGCGGAAGCCGGAAAGGGTCTGCGTCAAGGCATCCGAAGGCAGCGGCTCCAATCTTGTTAAACGGATCACCGCAGTATCAATTCCCTGCCGGGAAAGTATTTCTGCTGCCTGCATACAGTTGTTGACAAGCGTTCCGTAGGTAATAATGGCGCAATCTTTTCCCTGCTTGTGAAAGGCGATGCCGGTGGCAGGATCGAACAGGCAGTCGCTGAAGCTGCCATCACCGCCTCTGGGATAACGCACAGCCACAGGACCGTCACATTTCTCCACAGCCCAGCGCAGCATCTGCCGCAATTCCAGGCAGCTGGCGGGCGCAAGAATGGTCATACCCGGCACCTGGCGCAGAAAGCCCACATCGAAAACGCCGTGGTGTGTTTCGCCATCCTCACCAACCAGACCGGCACGGTCAACGGCCAGCACAGCATGAAGCTTCAAGAGAGCCAGATCCTGCATAATCTGGTCGAAAGAACGCTGCAAAAATGTAGAATACAACGCGACTACAGGGATCATCCCCTGCTTGGCCAGACCGCCGGACATGGAAACAGCATGTTCCTCTGCAATACCCACATCAAAAAGCCGGTCCGGAAATCGCTGCTTGAAGTCAAGCAGACCCGTACCGCCGGGCATGGCTGCCGTAATGGCGCAAAGTCGGTCATTTTCATGAGCAATGGCCACCATTTCTTCGCCAAATACATCGGAAAAGGTCTTGCCGCTTTTGCTCGCAGTCTCACCGGTAACAGGGTCAAATTTTCCAACGCCGTGGAACTTGGAGGGGTTAGTTTCCGCAGGTAGATAACCATGTCCCTTCCGAGTCATGACGTGGACCAGAACAGGACACTTCAGATCTCTCGCCGAGGTCAGCACAGAGATCAAACCGGGCAGATCGTGGCCGTCAACAGGGCCCAAATAGTTCATGCCCATATTTTCGAAAATAGTAGTGGGCAGCAGCACACGTTTCAACCATTCTTTAATGGAGCGGGTAAATCGGTAGATGCCTGCGCCACCGGGGATCTTGCGCAAGGACGAACGGTACCATTCCTTCATACCCAGATAACGCTGCTTTGTACGCAGCCTGTAAAGATGCTTCGCCATGCCGCCTACATTGCGGTCGATAGACATTTCATTGTCATTGAGGATGACCACCATAGGCTCTTTGCTGACAGCAGCATCGTTAAGTCCCTCATAGACCATGCCGCCGGTAGCTGCGCCGTCGCCCATCAGCGCCACCACATGATAGTTTTCGTCCATCAGTGTTCTGGCTCTGGCCATGCCCAGCGCAATAGACACCGAGCTGGAGGCGTGACCTGCAACAAAGGCATCTGTGTGGCTTTCGCCGGGCTTAGGAAATCCGGCAATGCCACCCATTTGGCGCAAATGCGAAAAATCCGCCTGTCGGCCGGTCAACAGCTTATGCACATAAGACTGATGGCCGACATCGAAAACCAGGCGGTCATTGTCCGTATCAAAAACGGTCTCTATAGCAACCGTCAGCTCCACAACACCCAAATTGGATGCCAGATGGCCGCCGGTATTGCTCACATTGTCAATCAAAAACTGACGAATCTCGTCACAGAGCGTGCGTCTTTCCGACTCGCTGAGGGAAACAAGATCCTTATGGCAGTTGATTCTGTCTAAAATACTCACTGTAAAACGCCCTATCTTTATTGTTTCTTGAATCTCAGCAGCTGCGGAATGCTATGCAGGATGTGCAGCAACACGCCGACCTTATGCACGATCTTTGTGGATGCGTTGACAGCAAAGTTTTTGCCCACGGCCTTGCCGCCCACAGTAAGGCCTGCAACCAGCGAAGACATTACAAGTGACACCACCGTAGGAAGTGTGAAGCCAAAGCGGACGATCAGCTGCACGGTAATGGTTGCGCCGGCAGAGCCGGACACAACGCCGCAAATGTCGCCCACCACATCGTTGCAGATAGAGCTGACACGGTCAGCCTTGCGCAACAGACGCAGCGCTTCTCTTGCGCCGGGGACTTTTCTGGCGGCCATAGCATGAAACGGCGCTTCATCGGCAGAGGTGACCGCAACGCCAATCACGTCGAAGATAATGCCCAGAAATACGATAAAAAGCAAGATGATAAAAGCAACGGCAAGGCCGCTGCTGCTCATAAGCTCCTCTGAGATCAAAGAGATCGTGCCGGAGATCAGGATCGTGGCAAGAAAGATCGCTACGACCCAACCCACATTACTGTTTCGTTTTTCTTTCGCTGCATTCGATTTAGACACAGGAATTCTCCTAAAAGTTAATAAAAAGGGCGGCAGCAGGCGGGATAAATCTTACGTCTTAGGTCGGGTTGGTTTTCCCCAGTCAGAACCTGCCGTTGCCGCACAGGCCGTTTCCGTTTGATCCGACCGCTCAAGGGTTGCCCAACTTGAATACCCGATTGCCACTTAGTCCGTACTGTAATCCCCCGCCTGCCCATTTACGACAGCCTAGGTGTTTTCCACGACAGCATATGCCTGCTCTTAGCCTCTTTTGCAAATATGATTTCTGAAAGCAATATCGTCAAAGACTGTGGCCACAGCCTCCGGACGCGTTCTCTTCCATCCCAACATATTCACTCAAGGCAGGCTACGCTGCACGCAGCACACGATTCTGTGCACCGCATTGCAGGTTCATACCTGATTCGTACGCGAAGGCGGCTTCCAACAAATCGGAGTTCCCATCCTCGTCGCACAATATTCAGGTCTCCACGGAAACCGGGTCGTATACTCCATGCCATTGGAGTGCGCCCGGGATCCTTAACCCCCAGCATCCACCCTAAACTGGGCGTAAAAAGCAGACACCAGGGACTTCATCGATGTGCCCTTCATAGGATTTTTA